>JBIOVP010000001.1:0-15260 GCA_044867815.1 Solirubrobacterales bacterium
GGCCCGGCGACTACTTCGAGCCGACGGTGCTGGTCGACGTCGACCACTCGATGAAGGTGATGCGCGACGAGACCTTCGGCCCGGTGGTCGGGGTGATGAAGGTGCGCGACGCCGAGGAGGCGCTCCAGCTCGCCAACGACAGCCGCTACGGGCTCTCGGGTTCGGTCTTCGGCGAGCGCGAGCGGGCCGAGCAGATCGCCCGCCGGGTCGAGTGCGGCGCGATCAACGTCAACGACGTCCTCGTCAACTACTTCGCGATGGACGTGCCGATGGGCGGCTGGAAGCAGTCGGGGATCGGCACCCGCCACGGCGAAGCCGGGATCAGGAAGTACTGCCGCTCGGAGTCCCTCGTGATCACCCGCTTCGGCGGCAGGCGCGAGCCCACCTGGTACCCCTACACCAGGTCCCGCCGCCGCCTCCTCGCCCCCATCTCCCGCTTCTTCGGCGCCCGCGACTGGCGCCGCAAACTCGGCCTCCGCCGCTAGAGAGGTTCTGTTGGGGGTGCCTGGGAGCACCTCCGCCGCGAGGAGCGGGGCCGGCTGCCGCAAGCGTCGGGGGCGCGGCTCCATGCTGAGTACCCAGACACCCCCACCAGAACCTCTCCAACTGAAGGCGTCGGATGCTCGAGCAACAGCAGGTTCGGCGAGTCCGCCTCAGCCCGTGCTCTACACGGGTTCACGCGGACTCGGTGCACATCCCTCAGAAGCTGTCGCAGGAGGAACGGGTGCCCCTCTCACAGAGGCTCCTGAGACCACAGCGGCGCCCAGCAGGGCGCAACAGCTGCGCGACGGTCCCTGGGAGAGGGGCACCCGTTCCTCCCACCGGTACCTTTAATCGTCATGGCTGAGCGCGACTACATAGCTGCGACTCGCGAGCGGGTCGTCGTCTTCGACGGCGGTATGGGCGCGACGCTGGAGATGTTCGACCTCACGCAGGAGGACTACGGCGGGCTCGAGGGGAAGTGCCACGAGGCGCTGGTGCTGAACCGGCCCGACGTGATCGAGGGAGTTCATGCCTCGATGCTGGAGGCCGGTGCCGAGGTGGTCGAGACCGACACCTTCCAGGGCTCGCGGCTGAAGCTCGAGGAGTGGGGTCTCGGCGAGCAGACGCTGGAGATCAACACGAAGGCGGCGGAAATCGCCCGCAGAGCCGCCGGTGAGGATCGCATCGTCGCCGGCTCGATCGGTCCGACCGGCTTCCTCCCCGCCTCCACCGACCCGACCCTCGGTGACATCTCCTTCGGTCGCCTGGTCGACACCTTCGCCGAGCAGGCGCAGGGCCTGGTCGAAGGCGGCGCCGACCTGATCATGATCGAGACCGCGCAGGACATCCTCGAGGTCAAGGCGGCGATCTTCGGCGCCCGCGAGGCCTTCACCAGAACCGGTCGCGCGCTGCCGATCCAGTGCAGCGTCTCGCTGCTGCCGAACGGCGGCAAGATGCTGCTCGGCACCGACATCCGCTCGGTACTGACGACCCTGACCGCGCTGGAGGTCGACGTGATCGGGCTCAACTGCTCGACCGGCCCGGAGGACATGCGCAACGCGATCCGCTTCCTCGGCGAGAGCTGCCCGCTGCCGGTCCACTGCATCCCCAACGCCGGTCTGCCGCTGCAGGGACCCGACGGCGAGACGATCTTCCCGGAAAAGCCCGAGCCCCTGGCGGCGACGCTGGGCGAGTTCGTCGAACGCTACGGCGTCGGCATCGTCGGCGGCTGCTGCGGCACCACGCCCGAGCACATCGCCGCGATCCGCGAGCGGGTCGACGGTCGCACCCCCGGCGAGCGGCCGGCGCCGGGTCCGATCGAGGTCGCCTCGATGATGACCTCAACCCCGCTGGTGCAGGAGCCGCGCCCGACCCTGGTCGGCGAGCGGGTCAACTCGCAGGGTTCCAAAAAAGCCAAGGAACTGCTGCTGGCCGACGACTACGACGGGCTCGTCCAGGTCGCCGAAGACCAGGTCGAAGGCGGCGCCCACGTGCTCGACACCTGTGTCGCCCTGACCGAGCGCCAGGACGAGGCCGAGCAGATGGCCGCCGTCGTCAAGCGGATCTCGCTCACCCAGCCGGCGCCGATCCAGGTCGACTCGACCGAGCCGGAGGTGATCAGGGCCGCGCTGGAGCAGATCCCGGGGCGGGCGATCGTCAACTCGATCAATCTCGAGGCCGGCCGCGACAAGGCCGACGTGGTGATCCCGCTGGCGAAGGCGCACGGGGCGGCGCTGATCGCGCTGACGATCGACGAGGTCGGAATGGCGAAGACGGCCGAGCGCAAGGTCGAGATCGCCCAGCGGATCCGCGAGATCGCATGCGAGGAGCACGGCCTCGACCCCGAGGCGCTGATCTTCGACGCCCTCACCTTCACCCTCACCACCGGCGACGAGGAGTGGAAGCCGTCGGGAGTGGAGACGATCGAGGGAATCCGCCGGATCAAGGCGGAGATCCCCGGCGTCAAGACCTCGCTCGGCGTCTCCAACGTCTCCTTCGGCGTTTCGCCCCGTCCCCGCGCCGTGCTGAACAGCGTCTTCCTCCACCACTGCGTCGAGGCGGGGCTCGACCTGGCGATGGTCAACCCCAACCACATCACCCCCTACGGCGAGATCCCCGAGGAGGAGCGGGTGCTGACCGACGACCTCGTCTTCAACCGCCGCGAAGACGCGCTCGAACGCTTCATCTCGCACTTCGAGTCCAAGGGCGAAGAGGCGGAGGACGAGGCGGCCGACCCGACCGCCGAAATGGAGCCGGAGGAAGCCCTGCACTGGCACATCCTGCGCCGCAAGAAGGACGGGGTCGAGGACTGGATCGACCGCTCGGTCGAGAAGGTCGGTGCCGTCCCCACCCTCAACGACGTGCTGCTGCCGGCGATGAAGGAGGTCGGCGACAAATTCGGCGCCGGTGAACTGATCCTGCCCTTCGTCCTGCAGTCGGCGGAAGTGATGAGGCGAGCGGTGGCGCAGCTGGAGAACTACCTCGACCGGATCGAGGGCCACACCAAGGGCAAGGTCGTGATCGCGACCGTTTTCGGCGACGTCCACGACATCGGCAAGTCACTCGTCAACACGATCCTCACCAACAACGGCTACACGGTGATCGACCTCGGCAAGCAGGTTCCCGTCGACACGATCATCGAGGCCGCGGTGGAGAACGAAGCCGACGCCATCGGCCTCTCGGCGCTGCTGGTCTCGACCTCGAAGCAGATGCCGACCTGCGTCGCCGAACTGCACCAACGCGGTCTCGACTTCCCGGTCCTGATCGGCGGCGCCGCGATCAACCGCGACTTCGGCCGCCGTACCCTCTACCCGAAGGGCCGGGAGTCGGACGAGATCTACGGGCCGGGCGTCTTCTACTGCAAGGACGCCTTCCAGGGACTCAACACGATGGATGCGCTGGTCGACAGCGATGCCCGCGCCTCCCTGGTAGATCGGATCAGGGCCGAGGCGAGGCAGCTGCGCGAGAAGCCGGTCGAGGTCGACGACGCGCCGCCGACCTCGGATGACAGCGTCCGCTCCGGCGCCCGTACGGACGCCCGGATCCCGCAACCGCCCTTCCGGGGCGTGCGCGAAATTCCCGTCGATCTCGGCGACGTCTTCCCCTACCTCGACCGCCACGTCCTCTTCAAGCTGCACTGGGGCGGGCGCGGCGTCAAGGGCGAGGCCTGGCGGCAGCTGATCGATGGGACCGCCGAGGACGAGGGCTTCGCGGCGCGGCTGGAGCGGATGTGGCGCGAGCAGGACTACCTGCACCCGCGGGCGCGCCTCGGCTACTTCCCCTGCAACGCCGACGGCAACGAGCTGGTCGTCTTCGACCCCGAGGACCCCGAGCGCGAGCTCGAGCGGCTCGTCTTCCCGCGCCAGCCCAGACACGACCGGATCTGCCTCGCGGACTTCTACCGGCCGATCGAGACGGGCGAACGCGACGTCGTCGCCCTGCAGGGGGTCACGGTGGGACCGGAGGTGACGGAGCTGATCGAAAAGCTCGAGGCCGAAGGCGAGTTCGCCGAGCAGCTCTACGTCCACGGCCTCGGTGTGCAGGCGGCCGAGGGGCTGGCCGAGTGGCTGCACTCCGAGGTCCGGCGCCAGCTCGGGATAGACCTCGACCAGGGCCGTCGCTACTCCTGGGGCTACCCCGCCTGTCCCGACCAGTCCGAGCACGAGAAGGTCTGGCGCCTGCTCGACCTTGAAAAGATCGGGATGACCCTCTCCGGCGGCTACGCGGTGATGCCCGAGCAGTCGACGGTGGCGATCGTCGCCCACCATCCTCAGGCCGTCTACTTCGGGATGAAGTCCGGCTTCATCCCCGAGAGCAAGACGCCGGACGAGCTGATCGCCGGCACCGCTCGCGGCGGCGAGCTGCCGCCGGAGTCCGAGCCGGACTCCGGCGACGAGGGCGGGGACGCCGAGGCGCCCGCACCCGAACTCAGCCGCTGAAGCGGTGCGGAACTTCCGCCGGGTGCAACGCCGGGCGCTGCCAGTTGCGGCCTTCGTAGGCCTCTTCGAAGCCGGCCCGCCGCAGATTGCGGGTGACCGCCGACCAAGAACCCAAGTCGCATTCGCCGACCTCGACGAACACGGTGTGGCAACCCGCCCGATGGGCATCGAGCAGACGTCGGTGGAGCAGGGCCGCGTTGCAGCCGTGCCCGCGGGCATGCTCGAGCGTCGTCCCGGCCCCCAGCTGGGCCACCCCGTCGACGATCAGCATCGAACCGGTGGCGACAGGCACCTCTTCCGGTCCCAGGGCGGCGGTGTAGCAGTGCCACCCGTTGCGCTGCGGCAACGAGAAGAACAGCGTTCCCGCCACCAACGGCATCTCCATGGCTTCCGCCGCGATCGTGCTCAGGCCTTCACCTTCAGCTTCATCCTGGCCCAGGCGGTAGATCGTGATCTCGGGATCGACGTCGAAGTCGGGCGGCGAACCGTCACGGACCATTTTCACCCAGCCCGCTCCACGCTCGTAACCTCGATCTCCAAGCCATCCCTCGGCGTCTGGCGCTCCGGGCCGTCCCGCCGCCACCGGGATCCGGTAGTCGACTTCACGCGCCCGCATCCATTCGACCGCCGCGGCCAGATAGCCGCCCTCGATCGCGCCTGGCTCCGCCGCTCCCTGGATCTGCTGCAGCAGATGGACCTCGGGCAGGTCGCCGAAAGCGGTCGCCTGAACCGGTCCAAACCTCTCTACTTCAACCCCCGATTCGGAGATTGCTTCCGGAACCACCGAGTCCCACATGTCGCGCCGGAAGCGCTGCGCGACTCTCTCCAACACTGCCGAGTCGTATCTCACGGCTCACTTTCCCCCAGTTCGCGTGAGTTGTTGGCCGATTGCTCGACTCTATGCATATTACTGGGGTCCGGTCAAGGAACCTTGCTGGTCCCGCTATGACAAAAAGAGCGAGAAGGGGGGCCGGGCGCCAGGTGGATGGACAGCGCCGGCCCGCGCGCCTTCTCGACTCAGGGAGTGCCGGCCTGGGAATGGTGGCGGCACGCCTCCCTCCCCATACTAAATCAATACACCAGAGTTTTTTAGCACTTGAGCCGGCTTTGGTAAGCCTTAAGCTCGCGGCTGACCGGGGCGCGCCCGGGGCTTCGGGTCGAGCCGGACCGGGGCCGCCGAGACCGCCTGCACCCGCAAATCGCTCCAGGTCAGGCCCTCGCGGACCAGGGCGGGGAGGCCGAGGGCCACTGCGGTGGCGATCTCGACCGCCTGCAGGATCACGCCGTAGGCAAGCGCGTCGGCGGTGCTGACGTTGAAGCCCGTGTGGAGGACGCTGATCACCGCCAGCTGGAAGACGCCGATGTTCGACGGCGTCGCCGGAACCACCGCGGTGACGTTGACGGCAAAGAGGACCGCGGCGGCGGCCCCGATCCCGGTTCGGCCGTCGAGCCCGAGCGCGTAGAGCAGCGCCCAGCAGGCGCCGAGCTGGATCGCCCAGGCGGTGAGCTGGGCGGCGGCGGCGGCGGAACCCTGGCGGGGATCACGGAAGACCGCGAGGCCGGCCCGGACCTGGATCAGCGCCCGGTGGACGGTCGCGCCCGCCCGCGCCAGGCGGCCGTTGCCGCCGCGGCGCATCAGCAACGGCGCCACGAGCACGACGATGAGGACCAGCAGCGGCACCAGGCTGAAGGCGAAGATCTGCTTCGTCCCGGAATGGAACAGCGGCGTGGTCGAGACGATGATCACGCCCAGCAAGACCAGGGCGACCAGGTTCAGCATCGTCTGCGAGACCAGGGTCCCCAACAGGACCGGGAAGGTTTCCCGCATTCGCCCGCTGCGCCGCGCCAGCGTCATCGCGCGGGCAGGCTCCCCGAGGCGGGCCGGCAGGGTCGCAGACATGAGCACGCCGATCATCGTCGCCGAGGTGACGTCACGGCGGCGGATCGGCCGGTTCGGCAGAGCGGCGCGGGCGATCCAGTACCAGGACGCCGCGCGGAAGAAGAGGGAGCTGGCCATCAGGGCACAGGCGATCAGGACCCAGGTCAGGTTCGAGCGGACGATGCTTTCGACCACGTTGTCGATCCCGATCTTCTGGGCGGCGAGCAGGGTGAGGCCGACCCCCATCACGCCGGCGACGGCAAGGCCGAGTCGGCGGGCGACGGCGCGACCCCGGTTTCCCGCCCGTGCGGGAGCGGGATCAAGCGAGGGGAGACGCTCCGCGGGTCGGCGGGGGCCGCCGTCGGCGGGACGCAGGCCGGCCCAGTGGGCGAACCTCTCGCTGGCCAGGGCGGGCCTGGGGACCTCGATCGCGCGCTCGTACACCGCGGTCACCTGGTCCGCTACCCGGGGCCACGCGTACCTTTGCGCGCTACGGCGCGCGGCCTCGCCCATCTCCTGCAGCCGCTCCGGCTCGAAATGCACCCGCTGCAGCTCCTCGGCCAGGCGCTGGGGGTCGCCGGGCGGGACCAGGAGACCGTCGACACCGTCGGAGACGACGTCGCTGTAGCCGGCGATCGCGGAGGCGATCACGGGCGTCCCCGCCGCGAAAGCCTCGGTCAGGACCATGCCGAAGCTCTCGCCCGAGAGCGAGGGGGCACAAAGCAGGTCGGCACGGTGCAACTCCGCCCAGAGCTCCTCGCGGGAGACGCGACCGCGGATGTTCATGAAACGCAGCAGCTCGGGGTCGGCGACGTAGCGGAGGACGTCCTCCCGTTCGGCCCCGATCACGGTCAACCGGCAGGGGACGTGCTCGACCAGGGCGTTGAAGGCGGTGAGCAGGACCGGCAGGCCCTTGCGCTCCTCCGGCCTGCCGACGAAGAGGATCTCGAGGTCTCCCCCGGTCGGCTTCGGCCCGTTCGGGGCGGCGTCGACGTCGACCCCGTTGGGGATGATCGTGTACTCGCCGCCGAACCAACGGCGGCCGGTCCAGGCGGCGGCCTCGGAGACCGCGATCCGGGCCCCAAGCCGGTTGAACACCCGCCGGGCGCCGAGCCCGTTGGCGATGTAGTTGGGGAGCGCCTTGGTCGAGTAGGCGTGGAACGTGCCGACGATCGGGTCGCGGGCGCCGAGCGTCGCGTTCCAGCCGACCAGCGGCACCAGCGGCTCGTGCACGTGGATGACGTCGAATTTGCCGCTTCGGACCAGCTGCCGGGGCGCGACCACGCCGCCGGCGGGGAACGGGGCGAGATTGGAAACCGAGCCGTTGGCCCCGAACCCCATCGTGCGGCCGAGCGCCATCAGGTAATCGGGCAGCTCCCGCGGTTCCGCCTGCGCCCGGTGCAGGGCTCGGCTGACCCTCCCGGGCGGGTCGACGGGAGCGAGGACACGGACATCGTGGCCTCGCCGCAGGAACTCCTCGGCGAGAGCCTCAACGTGCCGGTTCACGCCCCCCTGGTAGGACCAGGAATATGGCGAGACGAGACCTATGCGCACGGGCGATTAAGGGTAAATCATCGCCCGGCACGCTCCGCCCAGGCGAAGCCGGTGAAGACGAGCAGGTAGGCGGCGCCGATCTCCAGGACCAGCGCCCCGGAGTCGTTGGCGAGGGTGCCGACCACCGTCGCGGCGAGCGCGCCGGCGAGACCGGCGCGTACGGCCGGCACGTCGCGAAGCCAGGATCGCAGCCGGTCCCGGCGCAGGTAGGCGAGAAACGCCGCTGCCAGGACCACCGGCAGGAAGGCGATGAGGACGGGCCGGGCGAAACTGTGAGCCGAGAGCTGGAGTCGGCGCTGGGCGACGTCGGCGAGGTCGCCGAGACCACCGGCGTCGAGGACGGAGCGGGTGAGGTGGGCGTTGGCGCCGCTCACCAGGTCGACGAGGGCCAGCAGCGCGAGGACCGCGACAGGCGCCGCGACCGCGGCCAGCAGGAGCGGGCGCCTGCCGCGTCCCGCCAAGACCGCGGCAGCGACGGCGGCGCCGACCGGGAAGACGATCGCGGCGCCGACGTCGGCGCCGAAGCCACCGGCGGCGAAGACCGCGGCGGCGGTCAACCCGGTGCCGAGAAAGACTCCCGCCGCTCCCCGCCGCGACAGGCCGTGCGCAAACCCCGACAGCGCCGCACCCGTCCCCGCGATCGTCAGCACCACCAACAGCGCCTCCAGCTCATTGCCGATCCCGTAGAAGCGGACGCCAAGGCCGGGGTTCGGGCCCAGCAGCGAAAGCGAGGTCAGCGGCGAGCCGCCGACGACATCGACCGCGTAGGCGAAGACCGTGAGGGCCGAAGCGACGGCGAGGGCCCGGTAGCCCGGCAAGAACAGGAGGGTCGCCCCGCCCAGCAGAGGCGCCGACAGGAGCACCAGAAGCCGTTCGGCGGTCTCCCCCGGTTCGATCGCCGCTCCGAGGAGGAGGGCGAGCGGAAGGTAGACGAGCGCCAGCCCCACGACCCGCACCGCCGGGCGCGCGAGGTGGCCGCGACTGACGAGGACGACCAGCATCAGTGCCGCGAGCCAGACGACGATGTTGAGACCGACGACGGGGCCGCGGCGGGAGGAAATCACCGCCATGCGGTCGCCGAGCGATTCGATCGCCGCCGGATCCACCGTTCCCTCGGCTTCGATCGGCTGCCCGGACATCTGCGACGGCACATCGGCCCCGAAATGCCGCAGGAGGGTTGGCGCTACGTCGGTCGCGAGCACGTAACCGTCCATCCGGGTGCTGCCCGAGGTGAGGTTGCCGTCGAACCCCCGGCCGGCAATGCCGATCGGCAGGGGATCGTCGCTCTCGCCGGTAGGCCGCGCAATCGCGATCAGAAGCTCTCCCCTGCGAGGCTGGGCCTCGGCCGAAGCCGCCGAGCGGATCCGGAAGCTCCCGGGCGGCACCCCTTGCTTCCGCAGGGTCATTGAGAGCAGCCCGGGGACGATGTCGGCGGGCGCCGATTCCGCCCGCTTCACCACCGCTCGCCACCAACTCCCGCGGTCGCCCGTCCGCGCCGACAGGTCTTCGTCGTAGAGCGAGTCGAAAACGCGATTTCCCTGACCGATGTCGAGGTAGGTCTGCTCCGGCGGAACGGTGCCGAGGCCGGCGCTCATCAGGCCGGGGGAAAAACCGGCTTCGGTGAGCTCGTCCACCGTCGTTCCCGCTGGCAGGAGCACGAGACGAGCCGTACGGCTCTCCCGCGCCGAGGCCGGCGACGCCAGGAGCAGAAGCAGGGCGAGCGCTATCGTGGCCCCGATGGCCGATCGCACGTTCGCCAAGTTCTCGTTTTTCAAGATCGATCCAGCCTGGCGTCGTCGGGACCCGGAGCTCCGCGCGGCGGACAAGCAGGAATTCCTCGCCGCCTGCGAGGACTTCGCGATCGACCGCTCGCTGCGCGCCTACTCAACCATAGGAACGCGAGGCGACGTCGACCTGGTCCTGCTCAGCCAGAGCCCCAACCTGAACGACATCCACACCTTTCACGTCGTCCTCGGGCAGAGCGGGCTGGCGAAGTGGGCGGAGACGCCGCACTCGTTCCTCTCGATGACCAAACGCTCGCCGTACTCGGCCGAGGACGCCCGCCCGGAGATCTGCACCTCCGAACGCAGGTACCTCTTCCTCTACCCGATGATCAAGCAGCGGCGCTGGTACGGGCTGGCGCCGGAGGAGCGCGGCCGAATCATGAAAAGCCACATCGAGGTCGGCCGCCGCTATCCCGAGATCACGATCAACACGACCTACTCCTACGGGATCGACGACCAGGAGTTCGTCGTCTGCTTCGAGGGCGACGACCCGGGCGAATTCCTCGACCTCGTCAACGAGCTGCGCCCGACCGAGTCGAGCGAGTACACCGAGCGCGAGACCCCGATCTTCACCTGCGTGGCGATGTCGGTTCGCAAGGCGCTGGACGCGCTCGACGGCACCCCCGGCGCGGTCGGCGCCGGCGCCCCGGTCCTCGGCTGAGGCTCCGACTCCCCTATTCTTTCGCGCTCCCATGAGCAAGATCGGAACCGAAGAGACCCCCCTCCGCGTCGCCATCGTCGGCGCCGGCCCCTCAGGCTTCTACGCCGCCGAGCACATCCTCAAGGACGGTGACCTGCACGCCCAGGTCGACCTGTTCGACCGCCTGCCGACCCCGTTCGGGCTGGTCCGCGGCGGCGTCGCCCCCGACCACCCGAAGATCAAGTCGGTGATCCGCGTCTACGAAAAAACCGCCGCGCGCGAGGGTTTCCGCTTCTTCGGCAACGTCAAGGTCGGCCACGACGTCGAGGTCGAGGAGCTCGAGCGGCTCTACCACGCGATCGTCTTCACGGTCGGCTGCGAGACCGACCGTCAGCTCGGCATCCCCGGCGAGGACCTGCCCGGCAGCCACGCCGCCACGTCCTTCGTCGGCTGGTACAACGCCCACCCCGACTACGCCGACCGGGAGTTCGACCTCTCCTGCGAGCGCGCCGTCGTGATCGGCAACGGCAACGTGGCGATGGACGTCGCCCGGATGCTGGCGCTGACCGACCACGAGCTGCGCCAGACCGACACCGCCGACCACGCGATCGAAGCGCTGGACCGCAAGCAGATCCGCGAGATCGTCGTCCTCGGCCGCCGCGGTCCCGTCCAGGCCGCCTTCACCAACCCGGAGATCAAGGAGCTCGGGGAGATGGAGGACGCCGACGTCGTCGTCGATCCGGCCGAGGTAGAGCTCGACCCGGCCAGCAAGGCATTCGTCGAGTCCGACGAGGCCGACAAGACGACGAAGGTCAACTACCAGACGCTGAAAGAGTTCTCCGAGCGCCAGCCGGAGGGCAGGAAACAGCGGATCGTCCTCCGCTTCCTCGCCTCGCCGGCGGAGATCAAAGGCGACGGCAAGGTCGAATCGATCGTGATCGGCCGCAATGAGCTGGTCGAGGAAGGCGGGACGCTGCGCGCCAGGGACACCGGCGAGCGCGAAGAGCTCGGGTGCGGCCTGGTCCTGCGCTCGGTCGGCTACACCGGGATCCCGATCGAGGGCGTCCCCTTCGACGAGAGCCGCGGCCTGATCCTCAACGAGGGCGGCCGCATCCTCGACTCCCACGACGCCGGGCACAAGGTCGGCCACTACACCGCCGGCTGGATCAAGCGCGGTCCCTCGGGGGTGATCGGGACCAACAAGAAAGATGCGCTGGAGACCGTCCAGCACCTCTTCGCCGACATCGAGTCCGGCACCCTCCTGAACCCGGAGAACGCCGATCCGGTCGCGGTCGAGGACCTGCTGCGGGAGAAGGGCGTCCGCTACGTCAGCTTCGAGGACTGGCGGGCGATCGACGAGGCCGAGGTCGGCCGCGGCGAGCCCCACGGCCGCCCGCGGGTCAAGTTCGTCCGGGTCGAGGAGATGCTCGAGACCCTCGGCGAGCCCTCGGCCACCGGCTAGTGCCCGCCGACCTCGCCGAGCTGAAGGGGATGATCGGGGCCGCCCTGCCGGGCGCCGCGGTCGAGGTGATCGACGAAACCGGCACCGGCGATCACCTGCGGGCCACCGTCAGCGCCCCCCAGTTCGAGGGCCTCTCCCGGATCGACCAGCATCGCCTGGTCAAGGCCGCGGTCAGAGAGCGCTTCGACGACGGCACGATCCACGCGCTCTCTGTGAAGACCAGTGTTCCCGCTTAGTCCGCAATCTCACGGACAAAAAGTTACACTTTCGTGCGCCACACGTAGGCTTTCACCTTCTACGCTGGAGCCATGAAGCTGATGCGATCAACCTGGACCGACTCGCGACTTGACGACCTGAACTACCGGGTTGGCGAGATGAGCAGCCGGGTCAACGAAATGGGCGGCCGAATCGACCGCCTTCAGCACACGATGGTCCAGGCATTTCTAGCCCTCGTAGTAATCATGGTGACCGGATTCATGGGCGTCGCGGGCTTGATTGTCACCAAGCTCTAGCCGAGCGGCCCGCCTCCCTACAATGCCCCCATGGCCGACCCAGAGCTGAAGAGCAAAATCGAAGAACTGATCGCCGCCAACCCGGTCCTGCTGTTCATGAAAGGGACCCCGGACATGCCGCGCTGCGGCTTCTCGATGCGGGTGGTCCAGGTGCTGGACCAGGTCGATGTCGACTACGGCGCGATCGACGTCCTCCCCGCTCTGCAGCCGCTGCGAGAAGTGACGGCGGAGATCGCCGACTGGCAGACCTTCCCCCAGCTCTACGTCAACGGCGAGCTGCTCGGCGGCTGCGACATCGTCGAGGAGATGTTCGAGTCCGGCGAGCTGGCCGAGGCCCTCGGCGTCGAGCAGCCCGAGAACGCCCAGGCGCCCCAGGCACAGCAGAGCGTGCCGCAGCAGTCACCGCCGCTGCAAATCGAATAGCTAGCTGTAGTTCCTAACAACGATCGGCCCGCAAGTGGCGCTCCGAGGGAGACACCGGGCTGCTCGATCGCAACTCCGCGCCCAGGCGGATCCCCCACCGCACCCCCGAGGCGACGGTGCGGGCGATCGAGGCATTGCGGAGGGTGCGGATGACGGCGTCTGAGATCACCGAGACCCTCGGCTTGGCGCTCTCGACCGTCTCTGCCTGGCTGAAGCGGATCGGGCTCGGCAAGCGCAGCCGCCTCGAGCCTCCCGAGCCGCCCAACCGCCTATCGCTCGGTGATCCACGCCGCGACCTGCCGAGAGCTCGGCATCCGCCACTTGCGCACCCGCCCCTACCGGCCCCGCACCAACGGCAAGGCCGAGCGGTTCATCCAGACGATGCTGCGCGAGTGGGCCTACGGCCGCATCTACGGCTCCTCGACGGAACGAGCCAGCCAGCTCCCTGGCTGGCTCGACCGCTACAACTACCGCAGAAAGCACGGCTCCCTCGGCCACCGCCCGCCTGCGGCTCGTCTCAGCGAGCTGCAGGGGAACAACCTGCTTGGGAACTACAGCTAGACGGCGGCTTGTTCCGCCGCGTCGTCTTTCACCTGGAAAGACGATCCGCATCCGCAGGCCGCAACCACGTTCGGGTTGTTGACCTGGAAGCCAGCGCCCTGGAGGCCTTCGACGTAGTCGACCTCGGAGCCGAAGACGAACTGCATGCTGACCTTGTCGACGATGACGGCGACGCCATCGACCTCGAAGACGTTGTCGTCCTCCTTGGCCTTGTCGAAGGCGAGCGCGTACTGGAAACCCGAGCAGCCGCCGCCGCGGACGGCGACCCGCAGCGCCTGCTCGGCGCCGTCGGGCTGCGACCCGAGCAGCTCGCCGATCTTCTCGGCGGCCTTGTCGGTGAGGGTGATCGCGGCTTTGGGCGTATCGCTCACTTCACAAAGTGTAGCTGGACGCGTCGGTGGTAGTGGGTCAGTTTGAAATGACCCCCAAAGGCACTTGATCTAGCGCTAGTTTCTTCCCGTCCAGAGAATCTAGCGGCGGGGGCGCTGCGCTAACAGCCCCCCGCCAGGCACCGAAAGGCGGAACCTTCCGATGCATGCGAAGCCTATGCGGCGGCACTGGCCTGCCGACCGCATCCCCCTCCAGCGTCCTGTTATGGCGTTGGCGCTGGAGGTCTACCCGCACTGGCGCACGATCCCCGAACTGGCCCGGGAGATCGGCCCCTCCGGGGCGCTGACGCGGGCGATCGGGTAGTGGGTCAGTTTGAACCGGCTTGCTATCGCAGACCCGGCTGAGTGCGCCCCTTGACGCTCACCCAGCTAACCCATAGACCTGCCGCGTGCAGGAACGGCGGCCGAAAGAGGCATGGGAAGAGGCCAGTTCCGGCTGGCGAGGCGAGCTGGCCTATGCCGCAGTGGGCGGGGTGCTGGTCTGCGGCTTCTTCGCTGTCACTGAGTGGCCCAAACACCCGATGGAAACCGTAGCTATCCCTATCGGCGCGGCGGTTGGAGCGGCGATACTCGTCCCTCTGGCGCGGTTCCTCTGGTGCCTGCTCTGGCAGCCTTGGAACGACATGAAGACGCGGGTTGCCAGTCTCGCTGAAGACGACAGCCACATGGATGAGTCTGAACGGCTGATCGTGGTTCTCCGCAACTACCTCCGGCAGGGTTTTGAGCTAGAGGCATATCGCCACCGCAGAGCGCCCACCTACGAAACTTCTGAGCTAGACGAGCTGGAGGACTGGACCCACAGCATCGTCACTTGTTTGACGGAATACGCGACCAGGGAGCAATGCGAAAGGTTCATCGAGGCCGACAAACTCTGTTCAGCGGGGTATGCCGTTCACCGAGAGTGGGCGCTTGCGCGGATCGCTGCCCTGGAGATCATCATTGAAGAGCTGGACCCGGAGGCCAAGACCCAGAGGGCAGATAGCCCTCTTTAGTCCAGCAGCGCCGCGATCTCTTCCAGCGTCCAGATGTGATCGGCAACCCCCGCCGCCATCGCCGGCGTCCGGGGGTAGCGATCCTTCAACGTCTTGTGCGGGCGCGCGAAGTTGTAGTGGCAGAAGTGGAGGCTGACGGCTGCGGCAAGGTTCACAACTTTCCGGCTGAATCCGTTAGTCAGACGAGTGAAGCGCCGCATCCCCATCCGCATCGTCAGGTTCTGGCGCTCCACGTAGCTCGTTGAAATCCTCGCCGGGTCCGGGTCGCCCTTCATCGTCCGGCGCTTCGTCCCCGTGCAGACGGGCGGGCTGTATTTGCCGCCCTGGCTCGTGTCGGCCGCGTAGGTCTTCTGGATCTGCGCCCAGTCCACATCGACGCCGAACGCCTGCCGCACCGACGATTCGTACATCACGTGCCCGTCCGTCGAGAGCTGGATACGTCCCGCCATCCGGCTCGCCAGGTCTTCGAGGAAGTAGGTCGCATCGTATTTCGTGCGCTCGCCGACCAGCCAGGAAGGGACGAGCTTCGTATCGGCGCAGACGGCCGTGAAGGTCCACACGTCCCCATAGCCGGGAGTGCCTTTGAACTGCTCGGGGACGTTCTTCTGCTTCGCGTAGCAGTAGCTCCAGATCTCGTCGGCCT
>JBIOVP010000002.1:0-5808 GCA_044867815.1 Solirubrobacterales bacterium
GCAGGCGAGTGGTGTTCGAACCGATATCGATGGCTGCGCAGAGAGACACGAGTACCCCGCATCTTCCCAGGGCAAGCGGATCTCAAGCTACGAAGGGTGCGAGGCGTCCTCGAACTCGCGGAACAACCCGGTGACGACGAAGGCCACCTGCTCGCCGATGTCCACGGCGTTGTCCCCCACCCGCTCGATCGCCCGCGCCGCCAGCAGCATCGTCATCGCCCACTCGCGCTTGTCGGTCTTGTCGCCGATCTCCAGCGCCAGGTGGAAGCACTCGCGGTTGAGCTCGTCGACGACGTCGTCGCGGCGGACCAGGTCCTGCGCCATCTCCACGTCGCGCTCTTCGAACGAGCGCTTCGCCTGGGTGATCAGGGTCCTGGACTGCCCGCCCATCTTCAGGATCAGGTCGACCATCCGCGGGTCGGCCGGCGCGTAGTTGCCGGTCAGCGGGATCACCTTGCAGACGTTGACGCACTGGTCCCCCATCCGCTCGATGCTCTTCAGCACGTGCAGCAGGGCCGAGATCAGCCTTAGGTCGGTCGCCACCGGGGACTGGGTCGCCAGCAGCGTGATCAGGCTCTGGTGCACCTCCAGGTAGCGGCCGTCGATACGGTCGTCGTCGGCGATCACCACCTGGGCCAGCTCGACGTCCTGGTTCTCGACCGCTTCCATCGTCCGGGCGAGCGCGATGCCGACCAGGTCGAGGCCGCCGAGCGCGCTCGCCTCGAGCTGCTCGAGTTCCTCCTGGTAGTGGACGCGGACGCCCTCGGGCATCTGCCGACCTTCCCGGAGACGTAGTCCTCGGTCCGCTTCTCGCGCGGGTTGGTGAAGATCTTCTCGGTCGCGTCGTACTCGACCAGGCGCCCCCAGCGGTTGTGCTCCTCGGCGTCGAGCTCGACCATCAGGAACGCGGTCCGGTCCGACACCCGCGCCGCCTGCTGCATGTTGTGAGTGACGATGACGATCGAGTACCGCTCTTTCAGCTCGATCATCAGGTCCTCGATCTTCCCGGTCGAGATCGGGTCGAGCGCCGAGCAGGGCTCGTCCATCAGGATCACGTCCGGCTCGACGGCGATGCAGCGGGCGATGCAGAGCCGCTGCTGCTGGCCGCCGGAGAGGCCGAAGGCGTTGTCCTTGAGCCGGTCCTTGACCTCGTCCCAGAGCGCCGCCCCGCGCAGCGCCCTCTCGACCACATCGTCGAGGCCCTCCTTGCGACCGAGGATCCGCGGCCCGAAGGCGACGTTGTCGTAGATCGACTTCGGGAACGGGTTCGGCTTCTGGAAGACCATCCCGATCAGTTTCCGCACCTGCACCGGGTCGACGTTGGGCCCGTAGAGGTCCTCGCCGTGGTAGAGCAGCTCCCCCTCCACTTCGGCGTTGGGGATCAGGTCGTTCATCCGGTTGAGGCAGCGCAGCAGCGTGCTCTTGCCGCAGCCGGAGGGCCCGATCAGCGCCGTCACCTCCTTGTGGCCGATCTCCATCGAGATGTCCCTGACCGCGGCGACGCCGCCGTAGAGGACGTCGATTCCCTTCAGCTCGAAGACCTTCTCCCGGATCTGGGGAGCCGCCGGCTGGCGGAACTCAGGGCGCACCGAGATCCTTGGCGTCTGCTCGGTCAACACACTCACCTACCACCTTTGCTCGTAGCGATTTCGCAGCCAGATCGCGAATGAGTTCATCGCGAGCAGGACCACCAACATGACGATGATTCCCGCCGCGGCGAGGGCCTGGAACTCCTCCTGGGGCCGCAGCGCGTAGTTGAAGATCTGCACCGGCATCGCCGAGTAGCCGTCGCTCCCGAACGGGGTCGGGTCGAAGGTGACGAAGACGGTGGCGCCAACCAGCAGCAGCGGCGCCGTCTCGCCGAGCGCGCGGGAGACGGCGAGGATCACCCCGGTCGCGATCCCCGGGATCGACGCCGGCAGGACCTGGCGGCGGATCGTCTGCCACCGCGTCGCCCCCAGGGCCAGCGAGCCCTGGCGGATCGAGTCCGGCACCGCCCGCAGCGCCTCGCGGGTCGCGATGATCACCATCGGCAGCACCAGCAGCGCCAGGGTCAGCGCCCCGGCGGCGAGAATGAAGCCGAGGTCGAGCGGGCCGCGGACGATGAAGCCGAGGCCGAGGATGCCGTAGATGATCGACGGCACCGCCGCCAGGTTCTGGATGTTGACCTCGATCAGGCGGTTCCACCAGCGCGACTTGTCGGCGTACTCCTCGAGGTAGATCGCGGCGCCGATCCCGATCGGGACGACGAACAGCATCACCCCCGCGATCAGCTCCAGCGAGCCGATGATCGCCGGCCGGTAGCCGGCTTTGTCGGGGAAGGCGGTCGAAGGCGGGTTGGTGAGCAGGTCCGGGCTCAGCGCCGAGGAGCCTTTGACGAAGGCCTGGACAACCAGCGCCAGCAGCCCGGCGAGGGCGATCCCCACCGCGAGCAGGAGCAGGCCGGCGAAGAGAGCGTTGCGGATGACGTCGCCGCGGGGCTGGTCGCGCAGCATCGCCGCGGTGGTCGAGCGCGCCCCCGCCACCGCCAACCGGTTGCGCGCCGCCCCCGCCCCGCCGAGCGCCCTCACTCGTAGACCTCGCGGTACCTGCGGACGAGGCGGATGCTGACCACGTTCATGATCAGCGTCATCGCGAAGAGCAGGGTCCCGACCGCGAAGACCGATTTGTACTCGAGCGAGCCGGTGGGGATGTCGCCGGTCGCCGTGGTGGCGATGTAGGAGGTCATCGCCTGGATCGATTCGACCGGGTTGAAGGTGAGGTTGGGGTTGGAGCCGGCGGCGAGGACGACAATCATCGTCTCCCCCACCGCCCGCGAGATCGCCAGCACGATCGAGGCGACGATCCCCGAGAGCGCCGCCGGGAAGATCACCCGCGTCGCCACCTTCGCTTTGGTCGCACCAAGGGCGTAGGCGCCCTCGTGCAGGCCGCGCGGCACCGCCGACATCGCGTCCTCGGAGATCGAGGCGATGATCGGGACGATCATCAGGCCGATCCCGAGCCCGGCGGCCAGGGCCATGAACGGCTTGCCTTCGGCGCCGCCGAGGAACTCCCCTGGCCAGAGCGGGACGATGATCTCGGGGAGGATGAAGCTGACCGCGAAGAAGCCGATCGCGATCGTCGGGATGCCGGCCAGCACCTCGAGCACCGGCTTGATCGTCTTCCGCACCCGCGGGGTGGCGTACTCGCTGAGGTAGACGGCCGCCCCGAGCCCGATCGGGATCGCGAACAGCATCGCCCAGAGGGTGACGCTGAGGGTGCCGACGACGATCGGCAGCACCCCGAAGCCGGCCGGCTCGAACTGGGGCGTCCAGTCGATGCCGAAGAAGAATTCATCGGCCGGGACGACTTCGAAGAAGCCGATCGTCGGTCCGATCAGGGAGACGACGATCGCGGTCGTCGTCAGGACCGAGAGGACGCCGCAGAGAGCGAGCAATCCCTGGATCGCCCGCTCTCCGTAGCGCTTGCTCTCGGCCTGCAACACGCTGCTAGGCGCCGATCTTTTCCGCCGCGGCTTCGGATTCGGACAGCTGTTCCTCGGTCAGCGGCACGAAGCCGAGCGATTCGGCTACGGAATTGACATTTTCGAGGTAGTAGGCGATGAAGGCCTTGACCTCGGGCTTCGCCAGCGCCTGCTCGCTCGGGTAGATGAACAGCGGCCGGCTCAGCGGCGCGTAGCTGCCGTCCTGCGCGGTTTCAACCGACGGCGGCACGCAGCCTTTGCCGTTGTCGACTTCGAGCGCTTTCAGCTTGCCTTCGTTCTCGGTGTAGTAGGAGAAACCGGCGTAGCCCATGCCGCCGGGCGAGCCCTCGACGCCTTTGACGGTGGCGTTGTCATCCTCGCCGACGTTGTTGTAGTCCTTGCGGGTGACGCCCTCTTCGCCGTTGATCGATTCGGTGAAGTAGTCGAAGGTGCCCGAGTCGGTGCCGGGGCCGAACAGCGCCAGCTCCTCGTCGAAGCTCTCTTCGACGTCGGGGATCTCGCTCCAGTTGTCGATCTTCGAATCCGGACCCCAGATTGCGGCCAGCTGGTCGACGGTGAGGCAGGAGACCGGGTTCTCGTTGTTGATCATCACCGTCAGCGCGTCGGTGGCGATATGGACGTCTTTGTAACCGACCCCGCCCTTCTTGCAGGCTTCGACCTCTTCGGGCTCGATTTCGCGCGAGGCGTCGCTGATGTCGGTCTCGCCGGCGCAGAATTTTTCGAATCCGCCACCGGTGCCGGAGGTCCCGACCGTGATCCGCACGCCCGAGTTTTCCGCCATGAATTCCTCGGCGATCGCTTCGGTCAGCGGCGCCACCGTGCTGGATCCGTCGATCCGGATCGAGCCGGAGAGGTCGCCTCCGCCGCTGCTGCCGCTGGCCGTTTCGTCGTCGCTGCTGCCGCAGGCGGCGACGCCTATCGCGAGGACAATCGCGGCGCTCAGCACCACGAACCACTTAGAGCTGGTCAACTCTTTCTCCTTCGGGTCGATTCACAGTTGGCGCCACCCTCGCAGCGGCCAACCCGAACCTTGTTACGCGGCTGTGTCGAGCATGTAAAAAAGATGTAAAAGCGAGCCGAGATCCTCAGCCGTCCGGCGAAAAGCGGTAGCCGATGCCATTGTGGGTGTGGATCAGATGCGCTTCGGGCAGCGCTTCGCCGAGCTTGGCTCGGAGGCGGCTGACGTAGACGTCGACCGAGCGGTCGTCGCTGCGCGGCTGCCCGCCCCAGACCTGGGCGAAGAGCTCGTCACGGGTCATGATCCGCTGCGGGTGCGCGGAGAGCGTGACCAGCAGCTGCAGCTCGCGGACGGTCAAGCGGAGAGGGCGGCCGTCGACCAGGGCCGCGTGCTCTTCAGGCTTGATCTCGAGCCGTCCCATGCGTGCGAGCATGGCGGCGGCTCAGTGACGCGCGGTTATCCGGCCGTGAAGGTGTTGTGAACGGGTTGTGAAGGCGCGTCGGCCTGGGGCTCGGCCACCACCGGCTGCTCCGGGGCGGCGTGCAGCTCCTCGGTGAGGATCCCCGCCGGTTCGGGGTCGAAGCGGTAGCCGATGCCGAAGTGGGTGTGGATGTAGGTCCAGCTCGGCGAGAGGCTCTCCAGCTTCTTGCGCAGCTTGCGGACGAAGACGTCGACCGAGCGGTCGCCGTGGGCCATCGCGTAGCCCCAGACCCGCTGGTAGATCTGCTCGCGCTCCAGCACCTGTCCGCGCTCCTCGGCCAGCAGGTAGAGCAGCTCGAACTCGCGGCGGGTGAGGTCGAGGGCCTCGTCGCCGACGAAGGCCTGGAAGCGATCGGGCCGGATCTCCAGCTCGCCGGCGGCGAGCGGTGCCGCCTCGTGCTCCTGACGACCGCGGCGGCGACGGCGCGAGACGGCCTCGAGGCGGGCCAGCGCCTCCTCGGGGTGGCAGGGCTTGGTCATCCAGTCGTCGGCCCCGAGACGCAGGCCGCGCACCCGCTGGGCCACCGTCGAGCGGCTGGTGCAGACGACCAGCCCGAGGTCGGGCAGTATCGAGGCCACCCGGTCGAGGTAGTCCCAGGCTTCGTCGCCCAGCACGGCCGGGTCAACCAGGAGCGCGTTCAGCTTCATCGCGACCAGGTCACGCGGCGGCACGGGGCCGGTCTTCTGGCTTAGATGCCAACCGGCCGCCTGGGCACGGCGGGCAAGGACGGTGACGAAGCCGCTGTCGGTGTCGATGACGGCGATTCGGATAACCGAAGTGTATGCACCGGAGAGGGCGGGAATCACCTGCGTTCACAGGATTTTCACAGGTGGGCACCGGGGCACCCCGAATTTGCGGGATCGCCTCCTAAATCGCGTCGATTTA
>JBIOVP010000003.1:0-5376 GCA_044867815.1 Solirubrobacterales bacterium
CGGGGTCGGCTTCTACGGGATCGACGTCCCGATCGGGATCCTCTACTTCTTCGCCGTCGGCTCGATCGCCTTCTACGGCCTCCTGCTCGGCGGCTGGTCCTCGGGCTCCAAATACAGCCTCCTGGGAGCGATGCGCTCGGCCGCGCAGCTGATCAGCTACGAGGTCTCGATGGGGCTGGCCCTGCTCGGCGTGATCATGATGAGCGGCTCGCTCTCGCTGGTCTCGATCGTCCACTCGCAGGGGGAGCTCTGGTTCATCGTCCCCCAGTTCGTCGGCTTCCTGATCTTCATGCTCGCCGGCTTCGCCGAGACCAACCGCACCCCGTTCGACATGCCCGAGGCCGATGCCGAGCTGGTCCAGGGCTTCATGACCGAGTACGGCGGCATGCGCTTCGGCTCCTTCCTCCTGGTCGAATACATGGAGATCCTCGTCGTCTCCGGGATCGCCGCGGCGATGTTCCTCGGCGGCTGGATGGGCCCCGGCCCGAGCTGGCTCGACCCGATCTGGATGCTGACGAAGATGCTCGGCCTCGTCCTCGTCTTCATCTGGGTGCGGGCGACGCTGCCGCGTCTTCGATATGACCAGCTGATGAGCCTCGGCTGGAAAGTGCTGCTGCCGCTCGCCACCCTCAACGTCCTCGTCACCGCTGTCCTGGTGGTGGTCTGGTGATTCGCCTGTTCCTTATCCGTGTTCCGCAACGAAAAGGAACAGACGAAGGGGGTCGCTATGAGTTTTGACCCGAAATCGGCCTCCTACCTCGACTCGATCGACGTCGTCGAGGTCCAGCGCGGCCCCGAGCCGGGCGGGGTCGGCGGCGCCTACCGCGCCTTCGGCGAGACCCTGCGGGGGCTGAAGACGACGATGGCGCGGCTGATCGAGGGGCCAATGACGATCGAGTACCCGGAGGAGAAGACGCCGGTCTACCCGCGCTTCCGCGGCCGCCACAAACTCCACAAGTTCGAGGACACCGGCCTGGAGAAATGCGTCGGCTGCTCGCTCTGCGCCGCCGCCTGCCCGGCCGACTGCATCCGCGTCGTCGCGGCCGAGAACAAACCGGGCGAGCGGGTCTCGGCCGGCGAGCGCTACGCCGCCGTCTACGAGATCAACCTCGCCCGCTGCATCTTCTGCGGCTACTGCGAGATCGCCTGCCCCTTCGACGCGATCACTATGGGGCACGACTACGAGATGGCCGACTACGACCGCCGCGACCTGATCTTCACCAAGGAGATGCTGCTCGCCGAGCCGGTCGAGCGGACGCCGCTGAAAAGTGAGGGCGAGTAGTGGAAGAGGTGCTCTTCTTCGGGTCGGCGATCGGCGCGCTCGGCGGCGCGCTCGGCGTGATCGCGATGCGGAACCCCTTCTACTCGGTGCTGGCGCTGATCGTCCACCTCTTCTCGCTGGCAGCACTCTTCCTGCTGCTCACCTCGGCCTTCGTCGCCGCCGCCCAGGTGGTCGTCTACGCCGGCGCGGTGATGGTCCTCTACGTCTTCGTCGTCGCCTACGTCGGCGGCGGCGGCGAGTCAGCCTGGGAGCCGATCCCCGGCCAGCGCTTCCTCGCCCCCCTGCTCGGCATCGCTCTCTTCGTCGAGCTCTCGGTAGCCGTCCTCTCCTCTTCACTCCTGGCGCTCGAAACCAACGGACCCGATGTCAATGCCGGCTTCGGCGACCCCGCCGCAATCGGCCGCCTCCTGCTCGAGAAGTTCCTGCTGCCGTTCGAGGCTTCGTCGATCCTTCTCCTGCTTGCCGCAGTGGGCGCGATTGTCCTGGCTGCCCGCCGTCGAGAGGGGGAAGTGGGTGCCCCCGACGAACCCTCCCCAAATCGTGAGGAGGGGGTACCCACTTCCCCCTCCCCCACCGCCGGAGCCACCCGATGAACATCGAGTGGTTCATCGTCCTCTCCGCCCTCCTCTTCGCCACCGGCGCGATGGGGATCCTGATCCGGCGCAGCCCGATGGTGATCCTGCTCTGCCTCGAGCTGATGCTGAACGCCGGCAACCTCGCCCTGGTCGCCTTCAGCCGCATGGTCGGCAACGGCCAGGGCCAGGTCTTCGCGGTGATCGTGATGGTGATCGCCGCCTGCGAGGTCGTCGTCGGCCTCGGCCTGATCGTCGCCATCTTCCGCCGCCGCCTGCCGCTCAACGTCGACGACCTGCGGGAGCTGCGCGGATGAGCGCCACCGCCTGGGCCTGGCTGGTCCTGCTCTTCCCGCTGCTCGGCTCGATCGTCATCGGGCTCGGCTTCCGGGCCCTGCCGCAGAAGGTCGCCGGCGCGATCGGGACGATCTCGATCGGCCTCGCCTTCGCCTGCGGCGTCGCCGCGCTCGTCAGCCTGCTCGGGGACGAGCCCGAGGCGCGCCACCACGCCTCCTCGCTCTGGGACTACGCCAGCGTCGCCGGCCTCGAGATCAAGCTCGGGATCTTCGTCGACCCGCTCTCGGTCTTCATGGTCCTCGTCGTCACCGGCGTTTCGACCCTGATCCACCTCTACTCCTACGGTTACATGCAGTCCGACGAGGGCTACCACCGCTTCTTCAGCTACCTCAACTTCTTCGTCTTCTCGATGCTGCTGCTGGTCCTGGCCGGCAACTTCGTCCTGCTGACCGTCGGCTGGGCCTTCGTCGGCTTCGCCTCCTACGCGCTGATCAGCTTCTGGTACCGGCGCGAGACCGCGACCAGGGCGGGGATGAAGGCCTTCGTGATCAACGTCGTCGGGGATATAGGACTCGTGCTCGCCGCCTTCCTGATCTTCCGCGAACTCGGCTCCTTCGACTACGGGACCGTCTTCGAGAAAGCGCCCGAGGTCTTCACGACCAACGAGTGGACGGTCACCGCAATCTGCCTCCTGCTGCTCGTCGGCGCCTTCGCCAAGTCCGCCCAGCTGCCGCTCCACACCTGGCTGCCGGACGCGATGGAGGGACCGACCCCGGTCTCCTCGCTGATCCACGCGGCGACGATGGTCACCGCCGGCGTCTACCTGATCGCCCGCACCCACGTCCTCTTCGAACTCGCCCCGACCGCCGCCGACGTCGCCGCCTTCACCGGCCTGGCGACGCTGCTGGTCGCGGCGACGATGGCACTGGTGATGACCGACCTGAAGCGGGCGATCGCCTACTCGACGATGAGCCAGATCGGCTACATGATCATGGGAGTTTCGATCGGTGCCTACAGCGCCGGCATGTTCCACCTGATGACCCACGCCTTCTTCAAGGCGCTGCTGTTCATGGCCGCCGGCTCGATCATCGCCGCGATGGCCAACGACCAGAACATCGACCGCATGTCCGGCTTCGGGAAGGCGATGCGGTTCACCTCGATCACCTTCGTCTGCGGCGCCCTCGCGCTCGCCGCCTTCCCCGGCACCTCCGGCTTCTTCTCCAAGGACGAGATCCTCGCCTTCGCCGAGGCGCGCGGGGGGATGTACCTGATCTTCACCGTGCTCGGTTACGTCGGCGCCCTGCTGACGGCCGTCTACAGCTTCCGGCTCGTCTTCCGGGTCCTCCCCGGCCGGCCGTGCGCGGAGGCGCAGACGCTGATCGAGACCGGGCACGTCGCCCACGAGGCGCCGAAGAACCCCGCGACCGGCGAGCCCGAGGACACCGACGTCGGCTTCCCCGGCCCCGAGCACCACATCGCCGAGCAGTCGCTGCCGATGCGGGCGGCGATGGCGGTCCTCGCCTTCCTCGCCCTGGTCGGCGGGCTGGTCCAGGTCCCCGGCGTCGACGAGGTCATCACCAAGTTCCTCGAGCCGGTCTTCGAGGGTTCGCCCCTGGCCGCAATCCACCCCACGCTCGGCCAGGACTACACCGGCCTCGGGATCGGCGGCGTCATCGCCATAGTCGGGATCGGGATCGCCTACCTGCTCTACGTGAAAAAGCCCGGGCGCCCGCGCCAGCTCGAACAACGCCTGCGCCCGCTGCACACCCTCTTCGTCAACAAGTGGTACTTCGACGAGGCGATCGACTTCCTCGTCGTCCGCCCGACCCTGGCTGTCGGCCGCTTCGCCAACCGCGTCTTCGAGCGGATCGTCGTCGACGGGCTCGTCACCGGCACCGAGGGATCGGTGCGCGGCGCCGGCGGCGTCGTCCGCGCCGTCCAGAACGGGTTCGTCCGCAGCTACGCGCTGCTCCTGATCGCCGGCTTCGCCGGGCTCGCCCTCTACTTCCTGTTGAGCAGCTCATGAGCAGCGCGATCCTCTGGGCACCGCTGGCGTTCGGCCTCCTAGGCCTCTTCCTCCCCGCCCGGGCGGTCGGCTGGTGGGCGACGCTGGGGACCATCGTCACGCTGGGGCTGGCGATCGCCGCCGCGATCGGCTTCGACGGCGGCAGCTCCGCCCTGCAGTACGCGGTCGACGAGCCGTGGATCTCCGGCCTCGGTGTCGACTACAGCCTCGGCATCGACGGGCTCAACCTCTTCCTGATCCTGCTGACGGCGGTGCTCTGGGTCGGCGGCGTCGCCTTCGCCGCCTTCCGCGAGCAGGAGCGGCCGCGGACGTTCTACTTCCTGATGCTGGTCGCCGAGACGGCGACGCTCGGCGCCTTCCTCGCCCAGGACCTGCTGCTCTTCGTCCTCTTCTTCGACCTGATGCTGGTCCCGTTCTACTTCCTCTTCGGCGCCTGGGGCCACGACCGCACGAACGAAGGTGGCAGGACCGCCTCAGCGGCGACGCTGCAGATGATCGTCTACACCCTGATCGGCTCGCTGCTGATGCTGGTCGCGGCGATCGCGACCGGGATCATCGCCGCCGACGGCGGCCACCTCACCTTCTCGCTCGCCGAGCTGAGCGAACACGGCCTCGGCCACGGCAGCCAGCAGTGGATCTTCTGGTTCTTCGCCGCCGCCTTCCTGGTCAAGATGCCGGCCTTCCTCCTCCACGGCTGGATGCCCGACGCCTACCGGGCGGCGCCGCTGCCGGCGCTGGCGGTCTTCTCCGGCGTCCTCGCCAAGGTCGGCGCCTACGGCTTCCTGCGGGTGGTGCTGCCGCTCTTCCCCGACGCCGCGGTTGAATTTCAGGAGGTGATCCTGCTTGTCGCCCTGGCCTCGATCCTCTACGGCTCGGTGATGGCCTTCACCCAGACCAACGTGCGCCTGATCGCCGGCTACAGCTCGGTCGCCCAGCTCGGCTTCATCACCGCCGGGATCTTCGCCCTGCGGGCCGACGGCTCCGACGGGGCCGTCCTGCAGATGGTCAACCACGGCCTCGTCGTCGCCCCGATCTTCGTCATCGTCGCCCTCTTGGTCGAGCGGACCGACAGCGAAGACATCCGCGAGATGGGCGGGATGGCGCTGCGGGCGCCGGTCTTGGCGGCCCTCTTCCTGATCGTCGCCCTGGCGACCCTGGCGATGCCGGGCTCGGCCAACTTCGTCGGCGAGTTCTACATC
>JBIOVP010000004.1:0-6955 GCA_044867815.1 Solirubrobacterales bacterium
CGCCAGGCCGAATTCGACATCGAGTACGGGGTCGGGATCTCGCGCGAGGGCGGCCTGCTCGACTTCGGGATGGAGCAGGACCTGGTGCAGAAATCGGGCTCCTTCTTCTCCTACGGCGAGACCCGGCTCGGCCAGGGGCGCAACAACGCCAAACAGTTCCTGGTCGACAACCCGGAGCTGGCTCTGGAGATCGAAACCAAGGTCCGGGCGGCGCTCGGGATCGACGGTGAGGCGCCGCAGCCGGCCGAGGACGAGGGTGCGGCCGCCGCGGCCGAGGCGAGGGCGGCCTAAGCCGCTTCGCCTCACGGCGAGCCAGGCGTCGACCTCTGTAGGATCACCGCCGCACAATGAGCAACGAGACCCTCTTCTACGTCTGCGGCATCGTCCTCGCCGTCTCGGCCGTCGTCGTCACCTTCGTCGGCCTGAAATCGGAGAAATTCCCCGGCAAGGCGCTGCCGGTGGTGATCATTTGGTTCGCGATCTTCGTCGTCGGGGCCACCACCTTTGCCGTCAAGTACTCCGGCGAAGAGCAGGAGGCGCGGGCGGCTGAGCTCGAGGAGGCCGGCGAAGAGATCGAACAGGCAGAGGGCTCGGGCGGCTTCGAGAACGAAGGCGGCGCCCAAGGCGGCGAAACCGAGGAGGGCGAAGAAGAAGCCGAAGAGGAAGCGGGATCGAACGAAGAAGAACCGGTCGGTCCGACCACCGGCTCCAAAGAAGGCAGCGAAGGCGCCGGCAAGGGTGGCGCCGAAGCGTCGACGACGCTGGAGCTGGCCGCCGACAAAACCCAGATCGCATTCGACAAGACCGAGCTGGGCGCCAAACCGGGCAAAGTGACGATCGACTTCGCCAACCCCTCGGCGGTCCCACACAACGTGGTGATCCTGAAAGACGGCAAAGAACTGGCCGGCTTCGAACCGATCACCGAAGGCAAGGAAGAGGTCTCCGCCGAACTCGAAGCGGGCACCTACACCTTCATCTGTAGCGTCCCGGGACATGCCGAACTAGGCATGGAAGGCACGCTGACCGTCAAGTAGTTCCAGCGCCGCTACCCTGCCGGTAATGGCGCAGAGGTTCCACGTCACCACCTTCGGGTGTCAGATGAACGTGCACGACTCCGAGCGGATGCGGGGGATGCTGGCCTCGCTCGGCTATGAGGAGGCGAGCGAGCGCGGGGAGGCGGATCTGATCCTCTTCAACACCTGCTCGATCCGCGAGTCGGCCGACAGCCGCTTCATCGCCCATCTCGGCGAGGCGAAACGGCTGAAGAGCGAAAATCCGCAGCGGATCGTCGGCGTTGGCGGCTGTTGGGCGCAGTCGGTGAAGGAGGAGGTCTTCGAGCGCTTCCCGTTCGTCGACGTCGCCTTCGGCCCGGGCCAGATCCACAAGCTCGCCGAGTTCCTCAACAGCGATTCGATCACCGCCCAGGGCTATTTCGAGTTCGAGGACTTCTCCGGCCACCTGCCGACCCGGCGCGAGCGCGAGTTTCAGGGCTGGCTGCAGATCTCCCAGGGCTGCAACTGCGTCTGCTCCTACTGCATCGTCCCCTCGACCCGGGGGCGGGAGGTCAGCCGCGATCCCGAGGAGCTGATCGCCGAGGCCGAGGGCCTGGCCGCCGACGGGGTGCGCGAGGTGACGTTGCTCGGTCAGAACGTCAACAGCTACGGCCGTGACCTACCGCTGGAGGGGCGGATCGGGTTCTCCGACCTCCTGCGGCGTGTGGACGCGATCGAGGGGATCGAGCGGATCCGCTACACCAGCCCGCACCCGAAGGACATGAAGGAGGATGTGATTCGCGCCCACGCCGAGCTGCCAGCGCTCTGCGAGCAGGTACACCTGCCGCTGCAGTCGGGCTCCAGCGCCGTCCTCAGACGGATGCGCCGCACCTACAACCGCGACCGCTACATGGACCGGGTGGCGCTAATTCGCGAGCATGTGCCCGACTGCGCGATTACGACGGACATAATCGTCGCCTTCCCCGGTGAGACCGAGGCTGACTTCGAGGAAACCCTGGAAGTGACGGAGGAGGTCGGTTACGACGGCGCCTTCACCTTCATCTTCTCGCCCCGGCGCGAAACCGAGGCGGCGACGATGGAGGGGCAGCTGCCGCACCCGGTCAAGGTCGAGCGGCTGGAACGGCTGGTGGAGGTGGTCCAGCGGCGAGCGGCGGAGAGGGCGCAGCGGTTCGTGGGGCGGACGATGGAGGTCCTGGTGGAAGGGACCAGCCGGACGGATGAGACGAAGCTGCGGGGGCGGACGCGGCACGGGAAGGCGGTTAACTTCGAAGGCGCGGCGAATCCCGGCGAGTTTGTCCAAGTCGAGATCACCTCCGCTACTTCTCAGACGCTGGCGGGGGTGTCGGTGAAGCCTCTCACTCAACTTTTTCGGTGATTGGCTCGCGCCTTCCGAGGGCCGCGCGCCGAAAAAGTACAAGCCGTTCCGAGGCTTCACCGACACCCTGATGAGCGTGATCGCCATATTCGGCCCTACCGGGGTTGGGAAGACCGGGGTGGCCATTGCACTT
Organism: Solirubrobacterales bacterium; assembly: GCA_044867815.1. Classification (GTDB taxonomy): domain Bacteria; phylum Actinomycetota; class Thermoleophilia; order Solirubrobacterales; family 70-9; genus VAYN01. The sequence continues at coordinate 2,522 of JBIOVP010000004.1, forward strand.
GCGGAGCTGCTGCGGGAGAGCGGAGAGGATCCGATCGCTGTCAACTGCGATGCCTTGCAGGTTTATGAGGGGCTGGAGACCCTCACGGGTGCCGCGTCGGAGGAGGAGCAGGCGAAGCTGGAGCATCGATTGCTCTCGTTTGTGCCGCTCACGGCGGATTTCTCGGTCGGGGATTACATGCCCCTGGCGCACAGAGAGATTGATTCGGCCCTCGAGGCAGGGCGGCGGCCGATTGTGGTGGGGGGAACGGGTCTCTACCTGCGCGCCGCCCTCGCTGAGCTCTCTTTGGAGAAGGTCCCGCCTCATTCGGAGGAGTCGGAGCTGTGGTCGACGAAGACGCGGCACCCGACGACGATCTTCGGGCTCGACATGGATCGGGGGCGGCTGTACGAGCGGATCGATGCGCGGACGGAGGCGATCGTTGCCGCTGGGGCGGCTGAGGAGGCGCGGCGGGCAGACGCGGTCGGGCCAGGCCGTACCGCTCGCAAGGCGCTCGGGTTCGACGAGCTGCTCGCCGGTGACATCGAGGCCATGAAGAAGCGCTCGCGCAACTATGCGCGTCGCCAGATCACCTGGATGCGCAAAATCCCAAACCTCGAGATGCTCGACCGCACCAGCATTGACGACGACCGGGTCGCCACCGAGCTGTACAAAAGACACATTGACTAAAGAGTCTCTCTTCTGCTAACCAGGAACGCAGATCTGGAACCGCCAGGTCGGAACAAACAAGGGGAGAGATTCGATGAACGTCTCGAGGAGAGCCTTTCTTGGCCTGATCGCGGCTCTCGCGTCGCTGGCCGTCGCCGGCGTCACGGCTTCGCCGGCCGCTGCGGTTACGAAGCTGTGCACAAAAAATGAACTCAACTGCACCGTCGCAAACACCTGGACAATTGGGACCGTGCTCAACGGCAACGCGACCAACAACAAATTCATCATCGAAACGACTGTCGAAGGGAAACCGCTGAAACTGGAAGTGACCTGCACCGAATCCGAAACGGGCGGGGTGACCGAAGACGACAAAGGGCTTCCGTTCGAAGTTACGTTCCTGGTCTGGTCCGGCTGCACCGGGGCAGGGAAACCGTGCACCGTCAACTCCGCGAATTCACCCCGTGGAGGTTTGATGACCGCCACCGGGGGCGGCAACGGCACCCTCTCCTGGATCATGAGCTACACGATCTCCTGCGTGGAATCGAAAGTGTTCTGCAAAGCCGGAGCGGGAGTGACCCTGGACCACAAAGGGGGACTGCCGGCGCAGCTTCTCGCCAGTAACGAGGTCTTCAAAAAAGAAGAAGATCCCAAAAACCTGAACTGCCCGGCAACCGTGACGTGGGCGACGGCCACCTACACCACAAGTAAGACCGCCTTCCTGACCAACTAGACCGCGAGGACATAGGCTGCCGCGATGAAGTTCGAGAAGTGGCAGGCCCTGGGCAACGACTACCTGATCTTCGAGCAGGAGGGGTTGCCCTGGGAGCTGACGGCGACGCGGGTCGAGTGGCTCTGCGACCAGCATTTCGGCGTCGGTTCCGACGGAATCCTGCTGCTCTCGAAAAGCGAGGACCCCGAGTTCGTCGCCGAGCTGAGGATTTTTAATCCCGACGGCTCGGAAGCCGAGCTCTCCGGCAACGGCGCCCGTGAGGCGATCCTCTACCTGCGGCGCAACGGCTGGACCGAGGCGGACGAGTTCGCGATCTCAACCGTCGCCGGCCCGATCCGGCCGACGATCACCGGTGAGCTGACCTGCTCGGTTGCGATGGGCCGGGCGTCCACGACCTCGAAGGACTTTCCCTCGGGTCCGGAGGACGGGCGCGACACCATCGAGTCCGGCGGCCGCAACTGGGAGTTCCAGCACGTTTCGATCGGCAACCCGCAGTGCGCGATCGTCGTCCCCGCCGAGGAGCTCGACGGGCTCGACCTGGGGGCGATCGGCCCGGGGATCGAAGGCAACGAGCTCTTTCCAAATCGCACCAACGTCAGCTTCCTCGCCGTCGAGGGCGACCGGGTGCGGGCGCGGATCTTTGAGCGCGGGGTGGGGGAGACGCTCTCCTCCGGCACCGGCGCCAGCGGCGCCGCCGTCACCGCCTTCCTCCGGGGCGCCCCGAACCAGCTGGTGGTCGAGCTGGAAGGAGGGGAGCTTCAGGTCGAGATCTCGCCGGACCTCGACGTCCGCCTCGACGGCTGGGCCGAGCCGGTCTTCGCCGGCGAACTCTCGCCGGAGCTGGTCCGGGCGCTGGCCGAGCTGGGCGGCGGGTGAGCGGCCGGATCGCATAGATTTCCGCGCCCATGGGCATCGCCACCCCGTCCAAGCGCCTGGAGGCCATCCCTCCGTACAAGTTCCAGGAACTTGAGCAGCAGATCGCCGACAAGCGGGCTGCCGGGATCGACGTGATCAGCCTCGGAATCGGCGACCCGGACGAACCGACCTATCCCCACGTGGTCAAGGCGATGCAGGAGGCGGTCGGCGTTTCGGACTACCACCGGTACCCGAGCAACCGCGGCCGCGACAAGTTCCGGGGGGCCTTCGCCGAGTTCTACGGCCGGCGTTTCGGGGTCGAGATCAACCCGAAGGACGAGGTGATCCCGGCGATCGGCGCCAAGGAGTGCATCTACAACCTCTGCTTCGCCTTCCTCGACCCCGGCGACGTCGCCCTCGCCTCCGACCCCGGCTACCCGGTCTACACCGGCGGCCCGATCCTCGCCGGCGCGAGGGCCGAGCTGCTGCCGCTGGTGCCCGAGCTGGGCTTCGCCCCCGACCTCAGCGCCGTTCCCGCCGACGTCGCCGCCAGGGCGCGGCTGATGTTCATCAACTACCCGAACAACCCGACCGGCGCCGTCGTCCCCGACGGCTTCTTCGAGATGGTCGTCTCCTTTGCCAGGGAGCACGAGATCCTCATCGTCCACGACAACGCCTACTCGGAGACCACCTACGACGGCTACGTCGCCCCCAGCTTCCTCGCCACGCCCGGGGCCAAGGAGGTTGGCGTCGAGGTCTTCTCGCTCTCCAAGGGCTACAACATGACCGGCTGGCGCTGTGCCGCGATCCTCGGTAACGCCGAGGCGATCCAGTCCTACTGGCGGCTGAAGACCAACGTCGACTCCGGCCTCTTCGAGGCGATCCAGATGGCCGGCGTCGCCGCCCTCGAGGGCCCCGGCGGTCCGCTGGAACGGATGAACCAGACCTACGCCCGCCGCCGCGATCTCGTCGTCTCCATGCTCGACCAGATCGGCGTCCAGGTCACCTCGCCGAAGGGCACGATCTACGTCTGGGCGCCGGTCCCCGAGGGCCACACCTCGACCTCCTTCTGCGAGCTCGTGCTCGAGGAGGCCGCCGTCGTCATCTCGCCCGGCTCGATGTACGGGCCGAGCGGCGAGGGCTTCTTCCGGATCGCCCTGACCGCCCCCGACGAGCGAATCGAAGAGGCGGTCGAGCGGATGCGCGAGCACCTGAGCTGATCTTGGCTCGCGCCATGAGCCGGCGCCCCTGAGTCAGGCAGCTTCGCGCTCGGCTTTCTTGCGCCAGTAGCGATCGAGGCCGCTCCACTGGTAGGCGGTGGGGACGGCCTGGAGGAGCTCGTCGACCGTCTCATCGCCGATCCCTTCCTCGGCGAGTCGGCGACGGATGCGGGCCTCGTTGTCGGCGTCGTATACGGGCTTCTCCATCCGCTTGGCCAACTCAGCCTCTTCGCGCAGTTTCGTCTTCACCTTCTCGATGTGGCCGGCGACATCGTCCTCGATCGCACCGAAGTGGGTGAGGGCAAGGCGCTGCGGATTCCAGGCGGCAACCGTGTCGAGGGACTCCTCCCAGACCTCGATGTCGATGTCGGGCGGTGGAGTGGGGGGCACGATCAGGTTCGAGGGCGGGATCCGGCAGGCCGCGACGTCGCCGACGAAGGCGGTGCCACTGTCCTCGTGGAAACAGCAGACGTGGTGAGAAGCATGGCCGGGCGTATAGGCGACCTTCATCCCCAACACCGTCTCGCCGCCCCGGAGGGCGCGTACGTTCCCCTCCGGCACCGGCAGGATCTCCCCCCACAGATGGTTCAGCCTGTCCCCGTAGAGGCGCTCAGCACTCGCCAGCAGCTTCGAAGGATCCACCAAATGCGGCGCCCCCCGCTCGTGCACATAGACCTCGAGCTCCGGCCACCGCCGCACCAACGCCCCCGTCGCTGCTGCGTGATCAAGGTGGATATGGGTCAGCAGCAACGCTCGCGGCTGCTCACCCCCAATCGCCTCAAGAACAGTGGAGAGAGAAGACTCCGGCCCCGGATCAACGAGCACCCCATCGACCTCCCAGCAACCGATGACGTGAGGCCGCCCCAGGTGCATGACGTCGATAACGCGCACGCCAGCAGCTTATGACTCGAACCCCGGCCGCGACCTCAGGGGTCCGGGGAGGGGTCACCGGACCCTCCCAGCTGTTGTCCGGGGACCCCC
>JBIOVP010000005.1:0-13506 GCA_044867815.1 Solirubrobacterales bacterium
CCGATGACGTGCAAAAGGAACCGCGGGATCTGCGGGTGGCGATGGTCGGTGACCGGATCACCTCCGACATCGAGGGTGGCCGCCGGGCGGGGCTGGAGACGGTCCTCGTCCTCAGCGGCACCACCTCCCGGGAGGAAGCGGCGGTAGCCGATCCGGCCCCCGACTTCGTGCTCGAGGACCTCAGCGGCCTGCTGGCGTGAGCGCGATCGCGGCACCGCCTCCCGCGCGGGACCACCGACCCGGCGTCAGCTTCGCCGCCGTCTTCGCCGCCACCTTCTGCGGCCTCGTCGCCGTCGGCTCGGTGCTGCCGGTCCTCCCCCGCTACATCCACGGTCCGCTCGACTCCGGCGACGTCACGGTCGGTGTCGTCATCGGCGCCTACGCGGTCACCGGCCTGCTGCTGCGGCCGGTCGCCGGTCGCCTCGCCGACACCCGCGGCCGCAAGCCGACCATGCTGGTGGGGGCGTGTCTGGTGGCCCTGAGCGGGATCCTCTACCTGCCGAGCCTGGGCATCGCCGGGCTGATCGTCGCCCGCCTCATCCTCGGCGCCGGCGAGGGCGCCGTCTACACCGCCGGCTCGGCCTGGATCGTCGACCTGGCGCCGGAGGACCGGCGGGGCCGGGTGCTCGGCCTCTACGGGCTCGCCGTCTGGGGCGGGCTCAGCGTCGGACCGTTGCTGGGCGAGGTGTTACTAGATGCCGGCGGCTACACCCTCGTCTGGATCGTCGCCGGAGCGCTGCCGGTGCTCGGGGCGCTGATCGCGGTCGCCGCCCGCGACCCCTTCGTCCCCCAGGCCCAAGCCGAGCCGCACCCGCTGATCGCCCCCGAGGCGGTCGGGCCGGGCTTCGCGATCGGCCTCGCCTCCTTCGGCTACGCCACCGTCGCCACCTTCATCGTCCTCCACCTGGAAGCGCGCGGGGTCGGTCACGGCGCCACCGTCTTCGCCGCCTTCGCGGCGATGATCGTCCTCACCCGGCTCGACTTCGGCGACCTGCCCGACCGCATGGGGGCGGCGCCGGTGGCGATCGCCGCCACCGTCGGCGAGGCGCTGGGGCTACTGCTGATCGCGGTCGCCCACAGCCTCCCTGTCGCCCTCGTCGGCGGGATGGCGATGGGCGCTGCCTTCTCGCTGCTCAACCCCTCGCTGATGCTGATCGCCCTCGGCCGCGTCACCCAGCAGGCGCGCGGGGCGGCCCTGGGCACCTACACCGCCTTCTTCGACGCCGGGGTCGGGCTCGGCGCTCCGATCGCGGGTGCCGTCGCCGCCCTCAGCAGCTACGAGGGTGCCTTCGCCTTCGCCGCCGTCGTCTGCCTCGCCTCGGCGCTGATGATCTTCGCCCGGCTGCACCCGGGCGGCTGAGCGAAGCGAAGCGCTTTACCGCTCGCTGATCAGCAGGGTCTGCAGGGCGCGGCCGACCCGGCCGTCTTCGTCGAACAGCGTCGACTCGGCGGTGCCGACTCCCTTCGGCCGCGGCAGGGTCGCGGCGTCGACGCCGATCCACTCCCCCTTCGGCATCCGCTCCAGGTGGACGGTGAGGTCGACGTTGATGAAGAGGTAGCGGCGGAAGTCGAGTGCGGCGCTGATCCCGTTGCCGACGTCGGCGGCGACGAGCGTACGCTGCAGCGGCGTCGGCTCCTCCCCCGCCACGAGCGGCTGGCGCATCCGCAGCCAGGCGGTTGCCGGCCCCGGCTCGAGGAAGCCGCCGGCGACGAAGCGGACCTCCATCGCCGAGTGGTAGCCGTGCTCCTGCGCGGTCGGGAAGAACTCGGCGGCGTCGCCCTCCTCGGGTGGCGGAGGCGGTTGGCTCGCGACCAGCGCCTCGCCCGGCAGCTCCAGCTTGGCCTTGCGGATCCGCCACCCCCGCGCCAGCATCAGCACCTCGCCCTCGGCGTCGCTCAGCTCCGCCTCGACCATCTGAACGCGCCGGCCCGGCCGCGCCACCCGCGCCTCCACCCGCACCGGCGCGATCGGGACCGAGCGGAGGATCTCGAAGGTGACCCGCCCGACCTGGAACTCGTCGGCTTCGGGCAGCTGCTCGAGCGCGTAGCCGAGCAGCGCCGCCGGCGGCCCGGCGTGCTGCGCGCCCGGGTCCCACGGCCCGCGCGTCAGCTCGGTGGCGCGGAAGACGTCGCCGTCGCACTGGTAGAAGGCGTCGAACACGCCGCCATCCTAGGCCGGCGCACCGCTTCGGAGATTCGACACACCCCGCTGGGTCGAAAACCGGAAGCGTCCTGGTTGATCCAGCCCGGATTACCCGAGGCGTACCCTTTTCTCAGACGAGAAAGGAGCAGGATGACGACGAAAGTTCAGAAATCGGAGCAGGAGTGGCGCGAGCAGCTCACGCCAGAGCAGTTCGAGGTCACCCGCAATGCCGGCACCGAGCGCGCCTTCACCGGCCCCTACTGGGACGAGAAGGCCGAGGGGATGTACCGCTGCGTCTGCTGCGGCACCGAGCTCTTCTCCTCCGACACCAAGTTCGACTCCGGCACCGGCTGGCCCAGCTTCACCGAGCCGGCGAACCTGGAGCACGTGGAGCTGCGGCCCGACAACAGCCTCTTCATGCGTCGCACCGAGGTCGTCTGCAGGCACTGCGATGCCCACCTCGGCCACGTCTTCGACGACGGCCCGGCGGACAAAGGCGGCAGGCGCTACTGCATCAACGGCTGCGCTCTGAATTTGGAGAAGAAGGAGTAGGCGCCCAGCGCCTGCTCCTTCTAGAGCGCGCCGCCGCCAGCGCCGAGGTAGCTGAAGCGCACGGCCAGCGCCACCGCCTCGGTGCGGGTGTCGACCTCGAGCTTGGCGATCGCGTTGCGCACGTGGGTGTGCACGGTCGCCGGGCTCAGCTGCAGGCGGTCGGCTATTTCTTTCACCCGCAGGCCCTCGGCGAGGAGCTCGAGGATCTGCCGCTCGCGCGGCGAGAGCTCGAGCAGTTTCTCCACCTCCGAGGGCTTGCCGCCGGCGAAGTCGCCGCCGAGGAAGGTGCCGCCGCCGGTCACCGCTTTCACGGCTTTGGCGATGTCCTCGGCCGGCGCCGACTTCAGCACGTAGCCGGAGGCCCCGGCCCGCAGCGCCAGCGCCAGCAGGTCCGGCTGGGCGTGGGCGGTGAAGATGATCACTTTCGTCCGCGGCCGGACTTTGAGGACCTCCTTGGTCGCCTCGATGCCGTCGCGTTTGGGCAGCTCGACGTCGATGATGAGGACGTCGGGTTCCAGGTCTTTGACCACGTTGACGACGTCGCGGCCGTTGCCGGCCTCGCCGACGATTTCGACGATGGGGGAGTTGGCCATGCGCGACTTGATCGCCTCGCGGACGATCTCGTGGTCGTCGCAAAGCACCACTCGCTTCGCGTCGCGGACGCTCGTACTCATCGCGGCGCGATTCTTTCAGGCGCTCCGTGCGGATGCAAAGTTTTGGGTAGCGTGAAACTCCCGTCGCTTTCCTGGCGGTTCTCGATCAAGGCGATGATCGTGCGGCCGACAGCGCAGGCGGTGCCGTTGAGGGTGTGAACCGGCTGCGGAGCCTCGCCCTCGGCCGGGCGGAAGCGGGCGCCGAGGCGACGCGCCTGGTAGTCGGTCGTGTTGGAGCAGGAGGTGAGCTCGCGGAAGCGGCCCTGGCTCGGGATCCAGGCCTCGCAGTCGTACTTCTTCGCCGCCGGGGCACCGAGGTCGCCAACGGCGACGTTGACGACGCGGTAGGGGATCTCGAGCTCGCCGAGGATCCGCTCCTCGATCGCCAGCAGGCGCTCGTGCTCCTCGCCGGAGGCGTCGGGCGCGACGAATGAGAACATCTCCACCTTGTCGAACTGGTGGACGCGGAAGATCCCGCGGGTGTCGCGGCCGGCCGCACCGGCCTCGCGACGAAAGCAGGTGGAGAAGGCGCAGTAGCGGAGCGGCAGCGCCCCAGCCTCGAGGATCTCGTCGGCGTGGAGGCCGGCGAGGGCGACCTCGGAGGTGCCGGTGAGGAAGAGCTCGTCCTTGGGGACCTCGTAGATCTGGTCGCGGTCGCCGGGAAGGAAGCCGGTCCCCTCCAGCGCCTCTTCGCGGACCAGGACCGGGGGGACCACCGGCTCGTGGCCCTCGCCGCGGACCAGCTCGATCGCAAAGCGGACCAGCGCCAGCTCGAGCAGGACCAGGTCCCCCTTCAGGTAGGCGAAGCGGGAGCCGGAGAGCTTCGCCGCCGCCTCCATGTCGATCAGGCCGAGCCCGGTGCCGATCTCGAGGTGATCGCGCGGCTCGAAGTCGAACTCCGGGCGTTTGCCGACCTCGCGGACGACGACCGCGTCCCCCTCGGTCTCGCCTGCCGGCGCGTCCGGGTCGGGTAGGTTCGGCAGCGTCAGGGCGAGCTCGCCGAGCTTCGCGTCGACCTGCTCCAGCTCCGCTTTGCCCGACTCGATCCGCTCCTTCAGTCCCTGGACCGTGGCCGTCAGCCGCTCGGCCTCCGCCTCTTCGCCGGCCTGTTTCTTTTCCCCGATCTGCTTGGAAAGCGTCTTGCGCTCGGCCTGGGCACTCTCGGCGTCGGGCAGCAGCTGACGGCGGCGCGCGTCAAGCGCCAGCAGCTCGTCAACCTGCTCGGCCGCCCCGCGTCGCGCCAACGCGGCTCTGAACCGCTCGGGATCGGAGCGGATCGCCTTCAGGTCCAGCATGGGAGGCCCGCCCTAGGGGGCTGCGGTTTCGCCTGGCCGCGGCGACTGTTCGGCTTCGGAGCCCGCGTACCTGGCGACGAATTTGGCGAGTTCCCTGGCTTCCTCGCCGACGACGATGTTCTGGGGCATGATCGCGCCGGAGAAGCCGCCGTTCTGGATCGCGAAGAGGGCATCGTCGAAGGACTCTTCCCGCTGGTTCAGGTTCGGGCCCTGGGTGCGCTCGCCACGGTTTCCGCTGCCCTGGGTGCCGGCGGCGCTGAGCGTGTGGCAGCCGGAGCAGTGGGTCGCGAAGAGGACGGCCCCGTTGTGGTTGGAGTCGTCCTCGGAGACCGAGAGCTTTTCTTCGCCGAAACCGCAGGCCGAGAGGCCGAGGGCGGCGGCGACGAGAATTCCGATGATCAGCGGGAGACGCATGCGGCGGGCATCATATTGTTAGTGGCGCCGGTCAAGCTCTTTGACGATGCCCGCTCCCGATCCAGACGCCTTCCGCGCCGCCATGTCGGGGCTCCCGACCGGGGTCACGATCGTCACCGCCAGCGGGCCCGAGGGGCCGGCCGGGGCGACCGCCAACGCGGTCTGCTCGCTCTCGATCGAGCCGATGATGATGCTCGCCTGCCTCGACCGCGGCTCCCGCACCCTGCTCGCCGTCCAGGCCGCCGACAGCTTCGGCATCAGCGTCCTCCACTCCGGCCAGGAGCCGATCGCCCGCGCCTTCGCCACCAAGGTCCCCGTCGCCGAGAAGTGGTCCGGCGTCGCCTGGAGCGAGCGCAACGGCCTCCCGGCGATCGATGACGCCCTGATCTGGATCGCCTGCGACCTCCGCGACGTGATCAGCGCCGGCGACCACGTGATCGTCACCGGCGAAGTGCGGGCGGCCGAAGCCCGCGGGGGCGATCCCCTCGTCTTCCACGCCGGCGGGTACCGGCCGCTCCGATAGACAAGAAACTCAGTGCGGAGTTGAGCACCCATAAGGTGTTCAATTCCGCTTTCGATGAATAACTGGACGTTCGCCCAAAAAGCGCTGGTGATCCTCGCGGCCCTGCAGTTGCTCTGGGCGACCGCGGGCTTCCTCGCCGAGCCGAGCTTCCACGTCGGCGCCGACGCCCCGACCGAGAAGGTGCTCTGGGTCGACTTCAACGGCTACCACGCCTTCTCGGGCTTCCTCCTCTTCCTCCCCGCCTTCTACTTCGCCCGCCGGCCCGACTGGGCCCTCTACTACACGTTCTACGTCGCCGCAGCCCTCTGGCTCACCGGCATCTGGGCCCTCTTCACCGAGCAGCCCGGCTGGGTTTTCACCTTCCCCGACAACGCCAACGACGCCATCTTCCACATGGCCACGGGCACGATCTTCGCGATCGTCGCGCTGATCCAGGTCGCCCAGGATCGGCGACCGGCTGCGGCCTAGAGCCCGCTGGTCCCGGCGGCTCGCAGCCCCAGAAAGAAGATCACGCCGCAGCTGACGGCCATGATGCCCATCTCGCGGCGGACGATGGCCAGGGCCAGGGACTCCTGGTCGGCGGGGGTGAGGGACTCGGGGTCGAGGTCGCCGACCTCGCGCTGGGCGGCGTCGAGGCGGGCGCCCTCGGCGATGAAGGAGACGAGGAGGGGGAGGATCCCGTAGAGGTAGTGGAGTCCTTCCTCGGGCTCGTGGTTGGTGACAACGAGGAGGCCGCCGAGGAGGGCTTGGAGGAAGACGGCGGCCTGGGCGGCGCGGAGCAGGTACCAGAAGGGGATCGAGGGCCGGTTTCGGTACCAGGCGATGCCGCCGACGAGGCCGGCGGCGGCGTTGAGGACGATCAGGAGGACGCCGACGGCGATGTGGAGGCCGACCATGACTATTTCCGCCTAGAGGGGTCGGGATTCGGCTTGCTGATGCGGAAAAGCACTATGTAGCAAGTTGTCACAATGTCGGTGTATAACAGCGTCTGCGGCGCCTGAGCGGGTAGTCGAACGACAGACGCCACCCGGCCCGTAGAACCACCACCTCCCCGTGCTCAAGACCTACCTCCCGATCCTCGTCTTCGCCGTCCTCGGCCTCACCGTCGGCGGCGTCTTCGCGATGCTGAACCACCTGGTCGGCCCGAAGAAGCCGGTGCGGGAGACCGCCGCCAGCCGCCGCCAGGGCGAGCCGTACGAGTCCGGGATCCCGGTCGAGGCGACCACGGGGCTGCGCTTCGGCGTCAGCTTCTACCTGATCGCGATGCTCTTCATCCTCTTCGACATCGAGGTCGTCTTCCTCTACCCGATCGGGGTGATCCTGAAGGGAGCCGACAGTCTGCTCGTCCTCGGCGAGGTCGTCACCTTCATCGTCCTTCTCCTCGTCGCCTTCGTCTACGTCTGGCGGAAGGGGTCCCTGGATTGGAGGTAGAGCGCCGCTCCCTGCGCGAGAAGCAGCTGGCCGCCCGCGACATGCTCCGCGGCGACCTCGAGGGCGAGGACCTCGAGCGCTACGTCGAAGAGCGCGTCCTCACCACCAACTTCGAGAAAGTCCTCAACGTCGCGCGGGCGAACTCGATCTTCCCGCTCACCTTCGGCCTCGCCTGCTGCGCGATCGAGGGGATCCCGATGGCGGCCGTCACCGCCCGCTACGACATCGCCCGCTTCGGCGCCGAGGCGGGGCGTGCCTCGCCGCGCCAGGCCGACCTGATGGTCCTCTCGGGCCGGGTCAGCGTGAAAATGGCGCCGGTCATCCGCCGCCTCTACGACCAGATGCTGGAGCCGAAGTGGGTGATGGCGATGGGCGCCTGCTCCTCCTCGGGCGGGATGTTCGCCAACTACGCGATCCTCCAGGGCGCCGACAAGTTCCTCCCGGTCGACATCTACGTGCCGGGCTGCCCGCCGCGCCCGGAGGCGGTCCTCTACGGCTTCACCAAGCTGCAGCGCCAGATCATGGGCAACCCCGACCAGGGCTGGCGCCAGCGCTACGGCGCCTATGGGACCGAGGAGTGGGCGCGCGGCGGGCCCCGCAGCGAACCGAGCCCGGAGGCCGCCGAGGCCTACCGGGAAGCGCGGGAGCTGAGCCTTGCCTGACGCCCCCGGACTGGAGCTGATCCGGGGGGAAATCGAGCGCGACTGCCCGGAGGCCGTGCTCGCGACCTCCTTCGACCGCGCCCAGGCGGCGCTGATCGCCGACCCCGCGCGGCTGCTCGACGTGCTGCGCTGGCTGAAGGAGCAGCCCGGCCACCGCTACGACTTCCTCAGCTCCCTCCACGCAGCGGACTACCTGCCAGCTCAACCCCGCTTCGCGGTCCACTACGAGCTGATCAACCGCGAGCGAGTAGAGCGCATCCGAGTCAAAGCGATGCTCGCCGACGCCTCTCCCGCGGGTGACGCGGTAGGGGGGACCATGTCTGAGGAAGCTTTAGCTACCGGAAGACATGGGGGGTCCCCTGCCGCGGCAGGACCCGCGGGCCCCGGCCATGGTCTGCCGGAGATCGACTCCTGCGTCGAGCTCTTCCCCACCGCCGAGGCGCAGGAGCGCGAAGCCTTTGACTTCTTCGGGATCGTCTTCCGCGGCCACCCCAACCTGACCCGGATCCTGATGCCCGACGACTACGTCGGCTGGCCGCAGCGGCGCGACTTCCCGGTCGGCGGCGAGCCGGTCACCTTCACCTACTCGGAGCAGCGCTATGGCTGAGCAGCTGGTCGACCGCGACCGCGAGATCATGACCGTCAACGTCGGGCCCCACCACCCGGCGACCCACGGAGTGCTGCGCCTTGTCGTCGACCTCGAAGGCGAGGTCGTGCGCGAGTGCAGGCCGGTGATCGGCTACGTCCACACCGGGATCGAAAAGTCCTGCGAGGACAAGAGCTACTGGAAGGTCATCCCCTTCGTCGAGCGGATGGACTACGTCTCCTACTTCTTCCAGATGGAGGCCTACTGCGGCGCCGTCGAGCGTCTGATCGGGCTTGAGATCCCGTCCCGCGCCAAATACCTGCGGACGCTCTTCCTCGAGCTCAACCGGATCCACTCCCACCTCGTCTGGCTCGGCACCACCGCCCTCGACCTCGGTGCGATCTCGATGCTCTGGTACTGCTTCCGCGAGCGCGACAAGATCCTCGACCTCTTCGAGATGGCGACCGGGCAGCGGATGCACACCCGCTACTTCCAGGTCGGCGGCGTGATCGAGGATCTCCCCCGCGGCTTCGAGGCCAAATGCCGCGCCTTCGCCGAGGAAATGCCGGTCCGGGTCGGCCAGTACCAGGACCTGCTCGACCGCAACGAGGTCTTCCTCTCGCGGACCAAAGGCGTCGGCGCCGTCTCCCGCGAGCGACTGCTGGAGCTGGGCGTGACCGGACCGCTGCTGCGCGCCGCCGGCGATCCCTGGGATCTGCGCAAGGCCTTCGACTACCTCGCCTACCCCGAGATGGACTTCAAGATCCCGGTCGGCACCGTCGGCGACAACTACGACCGCTACCGCGTGCGGGTGGCGGAGATGGTCGAGTCGGCGAGCATCGTCCGCCAGTGCCTCGACGCCCTCCCCGACGGTCCCTACATCGCCGACGACCGCAAGTACGTGCTGCCGCCGCGCTCGGAGCTCTCGACCTCGATGGAGTCGCTGATCCACCACTTCAAGCTCGTCACCGAGGGCTTTCGCGTCGACCCCGGCGAGGTCTACTACTCGATCGAGGGACCGCGCGGGGAGCTCGGCTGCTTCGTCCTCGCCGACGGTTCGGCAAAGCCGGCGCGGGTCCACTTCCGCGACCCCTCCTTCGTCAACCTGCAGGCCTTCCGCGACATGGCCGTAGACACCTACGTCGCCGACATGATCGCCAGCCTCGGCATGCTCGACCCGATCCTGGGAGGCGTCGACCGATGAGCCCCGTCGACGGAGCCGGGATGAGCAACCCCAACCTTCCCGTCGATCCGGCGGTCAACGAGGGCCGCATCCCGGGCCGCGCCGAGGAGGAGATCCCGGAGCTGCACGAGGTCGACTGCCCGGAGGAGCTGCGGGAGGGGATCGAGGCCCTGATGGGCCGCTACCCCGACCGCCGCTCGGCCTCGATCCCGGCGCTCTGGGCGGTACAGGAGCGCTACGGCTGGTGCACCCCGGAGGGGATCCGCCAAGCCGCCGCGGTGATGCGGGTGACGCCGGCCTACCTGGAGTCGGTGGCGAGCTTCTACGACCTCCTGCACACCAAACCGGTCGGGACCCACCGGATCGAGGTCTGCACCAACATAAGCTGCTGGATGCGCGGCGGCGACCGCCTCCTCGACGCCTTCCAGGCGGCGGCCGATGGAGACGCCGAGAACTTCTTCGTCACCGGCTTCGAGTGCCTCGGCGCCTGCGACATCGCCCCGATGGCCTCGATCGACCAGCGCTACTACGGCCCGCTGGAGGCGGCCGAGGCCGGGGTCGCGATCGAGCAGCTGCGCGCCGGCGACGAGGTCCTCCCCGAGAAGGCGCTGGCGAAGCGCCCACTCGCCGGCAACACCGAGCGGCCGACGGGCCGAAAATACCCCTATATGGAGGGAAATCGTCCCGTCGGCGATGAGAGAGACGGTTCTGATGGCTGATCCGCGCGAGACGCGGGTGCTTCTCGAGCACGCCGAGGACCCGGCGCTGCGCACGCTCACCGGCTACCGGCGGCTGGCCGGCGGCTACGAGACGCAGGAGCGCGCCTACAAGGAGATGGAGCAGGACGAGGTCCTCCAGGAGCTCGAAGACTCGGGCCTGCGCGGCCGCGGCGGCGCCGGCTTCTCGATGGGCAAAAAGGCCTCCTTCCTGCCCCGCGGCGAGATGGCCAAGTACCTCTGCTGCAACGCCGACGAGTCCGAGCCCGGCGCCTTCAAGGACCGGGAGCTGATGCAGCGCAACCCGCACCAGCTGATCGAGGGGATCGCGATCGCCGCGCTCGCCGCCGACGCCGGCCACGCCTTCATCTTCATCCGCGGCGAGTACGACGAGCAGGCCGACATCCTCGACGCCGCCGTCGCCGAAGCGTACGAGGCGGGTTACCTGGGGACGAACATCCTCGGCTGCCACCGCGACCTCGAGCTGGTCGTCCACCGCGGCGCCGGCGCCTACATCTGCGGCGAGGAGACCGCGCTGCTGGACGCGCTCGAGGGCAAGCGAGGCAACCCGCGGCTGAAGCCGCCGTTCCCGGCGGTCCAGGGCCTCTACGGCGGGCCGACCCTGATCAACAACGTCGAGACCCTCTCCAACGTCCCCCACATCGTCCGCCACGGCGCCGAGTGGTTCAAAGGCTTCGGCACCGAGCAGTCGCCCGGGACCAAGGTCGTCTCGATCTCCGGCGGCGTCAAGCGCCCCGGCAACTACGAGGTCGAGCTGGGGATCCCGACCCGGGAGCTGATCTGCGACCTCGCCGGCGGCCCCGAGGACGGGCACGAGATCAAGGCTTTCTTCCCCGGCGGCTCGTCCTCCCCGGTGCTGACCGCCGACGAGGGGCTCGACCTTCCCTACAGCTTCGAGGCGATGGCCGAGGCGGGCTCGATGCTCGGCTCCGGCTCGATCATCGTCTGCGACGACCGTGTCTCGATCCCGCACCTGGCGCTGCGGACGGCACGCTTCTACCACCACGAGTCCTGCGGTAAGTGCGTTCCCTGCCGCGAGGGCACCAACTGGACCGTGAAGATGCTGGAGCGGATGGTCCGCGGCGAAGCCACCCCGATGGACCTCGACGTCGTCAGCTCGGTCCAGCAGAACATCATCGGCCACTGCCTCTGCGTGCTCGGCGACTCGATGGCGATGCCGGTCGGGGCTATGGTCCGCAAATTCCGCGACGAGTTCGAGCAGGTCATGGAAGATCCCGACCTGGTCGTCGACCCACACGCCGTCGTCCGCGGCGCGCCGGAGACGCTGGGGGCCTCGACGTGAGCCCCGCCGGCCGCGAGGTGACGATCATGATCGACGGGCGCGAGGTGCCCGCGGTCGAGGGCGAGATGCTCCACGACGCCGCCCGCATGGGCGACGTCGAGATCCCCTACTTCTGTTACGAACCGAAACTCGGCGAGCCGGTCGGCGCCTGCCGGATGTGCCTGGTCGAGATCGAGGGGATCCCGAAACTGCAGACCTCCTGCTCGACGCCGGTGCGCGAGGGGATGGTCGTCCACACCCGCACCGAGCAGGTCAAAGAGGCCCAGAACTCGGTCGTCGAGTTCCTCCTCGTCAACCACCCGCTCGACTGCCCCGTCTGCGACAAGGGCGGCGAATGCCCACTGCAGGACATCTCCTACGGCTGGGGCCCCGGCAAAAGTCGCGTGATCGACGAAAAGCGCCACTTCGAGAAGCCGATCGAGCTCTCGCCGCTGGTCGCGATCGACCGCGAGCGCTGCATCCTCTGCTACCGCTGCGTGCGCTTCAGCCAGGAGGTCTCCGAGGACGCCCAGCTGCAGCTGATCGACCGCGGCGACCGCACCTACGTCGGCACCTTCGACGATCGCCCCTACGTCGCCCCCTTCCACGGCAACATCACCGACATCTGCCCGGTCGGGGCGCTGACCAACTACACCTACCGCTTCCGCGCCCGGCCCTGGGACATCGAGCACGCCGGCTCGGTCTGCACGATCTGCCCGAGCCAGTGCAACGTCAGCTTCACCGTCCGCGACGAGAAGGTGAAACGGGTGATCAGCCGCGACAACCACGAGGTCGACGACGGCTGGCTCTGCGACCGCGGCCGCTACGGGTTCGAGATGTTCGACGCGCCGGAGCGGGTGCGCGGGCCGCGGCTGAAAGGCGGCGAGGCCAGCTGGGACGAGGCGCTCGAGGCGGTTGCCGAGGGGCTGCGCGCCGCAGCCGATATCGACCACACCCCAGTGGGGTCAAACTCGGCTACGCCGAGCCGCGTGGCCGCGATCGCCGGCGACGCCTCCAACGAGGAGGGCTTCCTGCTGCAGCGGATCGTCCGCGAGGCGCTCGGCTCGCCGCACCTCGACTCGCGCCCCTCGCGCGGGCTGCGGGCTGACGCGCTGCGGCGGCTGGCGGAGCCGGCGATCTCGGCCCGGGTGCGCGAGATCGACGAGGCCGACGCGATCCTGGTGCTCGGCACCGACCCGCTGCACAGCAGCCCGATCCTCGACCTGCGGGTGCGCAAGGCGATCCGCCGCAACGGCGCCAAGCTGGTGGTCGCGACCGAGCGGCCGACCGCGCTCGACGGCGGCGCCGAGGCGATCGCCCGCTACGCCCCCGGCCAGGCGGCCCACTTCGTCAGCGAGCTGGCGAGCGCGATCGGCGGCGCCGAGAACGTCGCCACCCCGGTGGCAGAGACCCTGCGCGAGGCCGGCAAGGTCGTCGTCATCTGGGGCGAGCGGGTCGCCCGCGAGCCCGGCGCCGCCGCGGCGCTGCTTGAGGTCGCCGGCGCGACGAACATGGCGAGCACCGAGGGTTCCGGTCTGCTGGAAGTCCCCGACACCGCCAACGCCCGCGGCCTGCGCGAGGCGGGCGTCCTCCCCGACGCCGGCCCCGGCCTCGGGGAGACGGCCGAGGGCAAGTCGACCGAGGAGATCCGCGAGGCGCTGATCAGCGGCGAGCTGAGCGGCCTGATCCTCTTCGGCGCCGACCCCCTGCGCGACTTCCCCGACACCCCCGCCTGGGAAGAGGCGCTGACCGCGGCCGACTTCGTCGTCAGCTTCTCGATGCACGAGAACGCGACCACCGCCAAGGCCGACGTCGTCCTCCCGCTGGAGACCCACGCCGAGAAAGACGGCACCGTCACCCACCCCGACGGCCGCCTGCAACGAGTCCGCCCCTCGGCCGGCCGCCCCGACGAAGTCCTCTCCAACATCATCGTCCTCTCCCAGCTGGCTTCCCAGCTCGGCCTAGACACCGGCATCGACTCCCAACCCACCGCGTTCAAAGCCCTCACCGACGCCGTCAGCTTCTACAACGGCATCGAGGACTCC
>JBIOVP010000006.1:0-4629 GCA_044867815.1 Solirubrobacterales bacterium
CGGAAGCCGCCGGCGGCCAGGAAGCCGCAGCCGAACGTAAGTCCGAACGCGAAGCGAGCGCCCCGGTCGACGAGGACGACGACGCGGCCGTGAAGCCGGAAAAGACGACCGCCCCCGAGCCACCCGCGGCCACCCCGCCGCCACCGCCGAAGGAAGCGCCGGAAAACCCTCCCAGGGGGGCGGCGCCGGAAGCTCCGTCCCAGAATCAGCCGCCGCAGCCGACGGCGAAGACTGAAGCGACGACGCCGACTTCAGGCGTTGGCAGCGGCAAGGGCTCCGGGAAACAGCCTTAGCTGCATGAGGCGCGCGGGCAGTCACTTGACGGGTTGCCCAGTTTTCGCCACCATCGAACAATGGTCCAGGGAGGGCTTGTCAGGGTGGGGGTCGTGTGCTTGTGCGCACTGGCCCTGCTGCTCGTAGCGGTCCCGGCGGCCAGCGCCTCGACCTACTTCGGCGCGGCGATCAGCGGCGAAGTCTATGGCCAGGGCGGCAACGCGCCGCGGAACATGCAGGCGTGGGACCTGTTCGAGCGCCATGCCGGCAGGAAGGTCGCGATCCTCCTCCAAGGCCAGGACTGGACGGCCTTCGACGCCTACGAGATGGATGCCACCCATGCGCGGGGGGCGATCCCGCTGGTGACGATGGGTCTGAGGGGGACGAGCCTCGAATCGGTCGCCAAGGGCGGCCAGGACGCGGCGATCAAGAACTGGGCGCAGGAAGCGAAAGCCTGGGGGCACCCCTTCCTCTTCGCACCCTGGTGGGAGATGAACGGGGCCTGGTACGCCTGGGGGCGCAACTCCTATTTCGTCGCCGCCTGGCGCCGCTTCCACGACCTCGTCGTCGGCCAGGGGGCGACCAACGTCACCTGGACCTGGGTCTCGAACAGCGTCTGGTCCGACCCGGCCTCCGACCCGACGCCCTACTACCCGGGGGACGCCTACGTCGACTGGGTCGGCCTCGACTCCTACAACTGGGGCCTCAACGTCGCCCAGCCGGACAAGTGGACCTCGCCGGAGCAGACGATCACGCCGACCTTGAAGATCCTCCGGGCCTTGGCGCCGACGAAGCCGGTGGCGATCGTCGAGACCGCCGCCAGCGAGCTCGGCGGCAACAAGGCCGACTGGATCCGGGAGATGCTGAGCAGCTACCTGCCGCACCACCCGGAGATCAAGGCCTTCCTCTGGTTCAACTGGAACCTCAAGAAGGGAGAAAACCGCTTCGACTGGCCGATCGAGAGCTCGACGCCGGCGCAGCAGAGCTTCCGCAAGGCGATCCAGAGCAGCCTCTTCGTCTCTGCCCCGGTCTCGCTGCCGTGGCTGACGAAGGTCGTGCCGCCGAAGGCCGGGACCGGCGACGCCGCCCAGGCGGCCGACGTCTCACCGGCGGCGGAAACCGCCGCCGGGCCGGACCTCGCCGTCTCGGGCAGCGGGACCACCACGGTCGTCTGGAGCTCCCGCAGCGGCAGCGGCGCCTTCACCGTGTTCGCGCGGCAGATCACCGCCTCCGGCGCCCGCGGGCCGATCCGCCAGCTCTCGGTCTCGGGGCAGGACGCCCTGGCTCCGCAGGTCGCGGTGGCCTCGAACGGGACCGCGACCGTCACCTGGATTCGTTCCAACGGCGCCAACTTCCTGGTCCAGGCGCGGCGAATCCTGCCGGGCGGGACCCTCGAGGAAAGCACCAGGACCCTCTCGGCAAGCGGGCAGGATGCGATGGCGCCGCAGGTCGCGGTCAGCCCCGGCGGCGTCGCGACCGTCGTCTGGAAGCGCTTCGACGGCGCCAATTACCTGGTGCAGGAGCGGCGGATCGCCGCCGACGGAACGCTCGAGGCCTCTGCCCGCACCCTCTCGGCAAGCGGGAGGGATGCGGTCGAACCGCAGGTGGCGGTGGACGGCAACGGCAGGGCGACGGTCGTCTGGACCCGCTTCGACGGCTCCGACTCGATCGTCCAGGTGCGGCGGGTGGGATCGGATGGGGCTCCCGCGACGACGACCACGAGCCTCTCCGCGGTGGGCGAGAGCGCGGTCCAGCCCCGGGTCGCGGTGAACCCGGTCGGAGCCGTCACGATCGCCTGGACCAGGTTCGACGGGTTCAACTGGATCGTCCAGGCCCGCCGTCTCTCCGCCAGCGGGGCGCTGGTGGGGAGCGTCCAGAGCCTCTCGGCCACGGGCCGCAGCGCGGCCGAGCCGCAGGTGGCGGTGAGCGGGGACGGGACGAGCACGATCGCCTGGAGCCGCTTCGACGGCACGAGCTTCGCGATCCAGGCCCGCCGCATCACCTCGGCCGGAGCGCTCGGGGCGACCGTCGTCCTCTCCGCCACTGGTCGCGATGCCGCCGACCCGCAGCTCGCGCTCGGCTCCGGGGGCAAGGCCACGGTCCTCTGGACCCGCTTCGACGGTTCGAACTGGATCGTCCAGCGACGGGACCTCGCCGCCGCCGGCACCCTCGGCACGACCGAGAACCTCTCGAGCGCCGGGCGGCGAGGCAGCGATCCGGTCGTCGGCTGGGGCGGAGGGACCCTGGCGATGAGCTGGCGCCGCTTCAACGGGGCGGGCGACGTGATCCAGGCGAAGACCACCCCGGCTCCATAGGTGGCGGCCTGTCGACAGCCCGTGTCTCCGCGGATCGCGAGACTTGACGAAACGCCGCGCCTTCGCCAGCATCGAACAATGGTCCAGGGAGGATTTGTCCGCGCAGCGGTTGGCTGCGTCTGTGCGCTGGCGCTGCTGCTCGGAGCCGGCGGCAGCGCCGAGGCGTCGACGTACTTCGGGGCGACGATCAGCGGCGAAACCTACGGCCTGACCGGCGACGCGCCGCGCAGCACCCAGGCCTGGGACCTCTTCGAGCGCCACGCCGGCCGCAGGGTGGCGATCCTCAACCAGAGCCAGGTCTGGACCACCTTCGACCAAGAAGAGCTCGACGCCACCCACGCCCGGGGCGCGATCCCGATGGTGACGATGGGTCTGGCGGGTACCTCGATCGACGAGGTCGCCGACGGCGGCCAGGACACGGCGATCAAAAAATGGGCGCAGGAAGCGAAAGCCTGGGGACACCCCTTCCTCTTCGCGCCCTGGTGGGAGATGAACGGGACCTGGTACCCGTGGGGCCGCCATCTCCGGTTCGTCGAGGCCTGGCGGCGCTTCCACGACCTCGTCGTCGCGCAGGGTGCGACCAACGTCACCTGGACCTGGGTCTCGAACAGCGTCTGGTTCGACCCGGCGTCCGACCCGACTCCCTACTACCCCGGCGACGCCTACGTGGACTGGGTCGGGCTCGACTCCTACAACTGGGGCCTCAACCCCGCCCAGCCGGACAGGTGGACGACGCCGGAGCAGACGTTCACGCCGACCCTGGAAATCCTCCGCAAAGTGGCGCCGACGAAGCCGATTGCGATCGTCGAGACCGCCGCCAGCGAGCTCGGCGGCAACAAGCCCGACTGGATCCGGGAGATGCTGAGCAGCTACCTGCCCCACCACCCGGAGATCAGGGCCTTCCTCTGGTTCAACTGGAACTTCGAAAAGGGAGGGAATCGCTCCGACTGGCCAATCGAGAGCTCGACGCCTTCGCAGCAGAGCTTCCGCCGGGCGATCCAGAGCAGCCTCTTCGTTCCCGGCCCGGTCTCGCTGCCGAACCTGACCAAGGTGCCGGCGCCGCCCCCCGGGGCCGGTGAAGCGGCGCGGGCCGAGGACCTCTCCGCAGCCGCGGAGATGGCCGCGGGCCCGGACGTCGTGGTCGCCGACGACGGCACCGCGACCGTCGTCTGGAGCGCCCGCAGCGGCCCGGAGATGAGGGTCTTCGCGCGGCGGATCGCCGCCGACGGCAGCCGCGGCGCCACCGTGCAGCTCTCGGCCGCCGGCGGCGATGCGCTGGCGCCGCAGGTGGCGCTGGCGCCGGACGGGACCGCGACGGTGGCGTGGGCGCGCTGGGATGGCACGAACTTCCGCATCCAGGAGCGCCGGATCGCCGCCGACGGGACCCCCGAGGAAGCGACCAGGACGCTCTCGGGATCGGGTCAGAACGCATTCGACCCGCAGGTCGACGTCTCCCCCGAGGGGGAAGCGACCGTTGTCTGGAAGCGCTTCGACGGGTTCAACTACCTGGCCCAGGTGCGGCGGGTCGCGCCGGACGGGACCTCCGAAACGCCCGCGCAGCGGCTCTCCGAAGCCGGCCAGGCCGCCGTCGAACCACAGGTCGCGGTGGCCGACGACGGCAGCGCGACTGCGGTCTGGAGCCGCTTCGTCGAAGGCGCCGTATCGGTCGTGCAGGCGCGGCGGGTGGAACCGGACGGCTCGCTGGCGGCGGCCCCCGTAAACCTCTCCCTCGCCGGCGGCAGCGCGATCCAACCGCAGGTCGCGCTTGGTCCCGACGGGGAGGCGACCGTGGTCTGGAACCGCTTCAACGGCGCCAACTGGATCATCCAGGGCCGGCGACTGAGCCCCACGGGCGTCTTCGACGGGGCCGTCTTCGACCTCTCCGCGAGCGGCCGCAGCGCCGCCGAGCCGCAGCTCGCACTCGACGACGACGGGGTCGCGACCGTGGCCTGGGAGCGCTACGACGGCAGCAACTTCCTCGTCCAGGCACGGCGGGTGAGCGCGGCGGGCGCACCGGCCGCAGGCGCGGTGCAGCTCTCGG
>JBIOVP010000007.1:0-49250 GCA_044867815.1 Solirubrobacterales bacterium
CTGGAGGGGCACGCGGACCCGCATGCATCGGTTGAGGAGATGCTCGGGCTGACCGGGCTGAGCGAGCGGCGGGGCGAGTCGGTCTCGCGGCTCTCGGGGGGCAACCAGCAGCGGATCAACATCGCGATCGGGCTGTTGTCGCGGCCGGCGGTGCTGCTGCTCGACGAGCCGAGCGTGGGGCTGGATCCGCGGCAGCGGGCGCGGTTGTGGGAGTTCGTCTCGGGGCTTGCCGGCCGCGGGACGACGGTGATCTTCTCCACCCACGACATCCAGGAGGCCGAGCGCTACGGCGGCCGCGTGCTTGTCCTGGCCGACGGCGAGTCCCTTTTCGACGGCTCCGCCGAGGAGCTGCGCGAAGCGGTGCGCAGCGAGGCGCCGGAGGCCGCCGACCTCGATTTCGAGACCGCCTTCGTCGCCTACCTCCACCACCGGGGGCACTGATGCGGGGTGTGCGCTGGATACTGCTGAAGGACCTGCAGATCCTGCGCCGCTCGCCGCTGCAGGCGGTGCTGCTGGTCGCCTACCCGATCCTGATCGCGGTCCTCGTCGGCTTCGCGATCTCGCGCGGGCCGGAAGACCCGCGCGTCGCCTTCCTCAACGAAGTGCCGGAGAACACGCGGATCAACGTCGGCGGCCAGGAGTTGCCGAAGGCGAACGTCCGCGAGCAGATCTGCGAGCGGGTCGAGTGCGTCTTCGTCGATGACCGCGACGAAGCGCGGGAGAAGGTCAAATCGGGCGACGTGCTGGCGGCGCTGATCCTGCCCTACGACCTCGTCAACAAGATCAACTCGCTCTCGACGCTGGCCCCGGGGGTGCCGGAAGTCGAAGTCCTCGTCAACGAGGAAAACGCGGTCAAGGCCGAACTCGTTGATGACCGGATCACCAGCCTGCTGGCGCAGGCGAACCTGCGGATCGCACGGCGGATCGGCTCCGAAGGCAGCCGCTACCTGGGGCTGATCGTCAACGGCGGCGAGTTCCACCTGCTCGGGCAGGCGATCCCGATCCTCGGCCTGCGGGCGAGCGCGCGGATCCTCGAACAGGTGGCTCCGGCGCTGCCGCCGAAGCTGCGGCCGGCGCTGGAAGAAGTGGCCGAATTCGCCTCGCAGGCGCGCGACAACCTCGATGTCGCCAAACCGCTGATCGACCGGCTCGCCCAGCCGATCGAGGTCGACAAGGTCGTGGTCGGCGGCGAGAGCCCGCCGCTGGAAATCTTCGCGATCGCGGTCGCCGCGACGCTGACGCTCGCCTTCGTCGTCGTCCTCCTCGTCGCCGGATCGCTGGCGCTGGAGCGGGAGGAGAACGCCTTCCCGCGGCTGACCCGCGGCCTCGTCTCCAGCAGCGGATTATTGGGCGAGAAGGTGCTGCTTGGGATCTCGGTGGGACTGGTCGTGACCCTGCTGATGCTGCTCGGGATGGCGATCTTCGTCCCGCTCGAGTGGAGCCGGTTCGGGCTCTGGCTGCTGGCGATCCTCTTCGCCGGCGCGGCGCTCGGGGCAGCCGGCGCGGCGCTCGGGGCGGCGGCCCGGGAGGTGCGCGCGGTCTCCCTCCTCGCCTTCATGGTGACGCTGCCGATCGCCGTCCTCTCGCTGGTCCCCTCCGGCGCCGTCAGCCCCACCGTCTTCGACCTGATCCGCTACCTGACCGCGCTCTTCCCCTTCAAGCCGGCCCTGGAAGCGATCACCGCCGCCCTCGACGAGGCCGGCCCCGGCATCGGCGGCCCGCTGCTCCACCTGGCGATCCTCAGCGTCGCCTACGGCGCCGCCGCCCGCCTCGCCCTCCGCCGTTTCGGCACGGTTTAGACGCACCTCCCTGCATCGTTTCCACCCTTTTGGTTCCTATAGGAGCTCAAAAGGTGGAAACGATGCGCCGCCACGAACGATGGAGGTGTGAATGAACTCTTCGAGGGAGAGTTCGGGCTCGAGGATGGCGCGGACGCGTTCGAGGATCGCGGGCTCGTCGAACTCCGGGAGCGTTCGCCCCTGCGACCGGACCGCCGCCAGCGCCACGGGCGAGCCGTCGAGCTGAAGGCAGCCGTGCTTGCTGCGGTAGGCGGCGATGCCGTTCACCTCGACCAGGTCGTAGTTGGGCTCGCTGGCGGTCAGCAGGGTGCGCTGCTCCTCGGTCGGATGGAGGACGAAGACGGGGGCGGTGGTTCCGGGGCTCTCGTGCAGGGTTGCGGGCACGGCTCCGTAGGGAGAGACGTGGGCGGAGTAGACGACGTCGTAGCCCTGCAGCTGCGACTGCACGACCGGCATCGCCGCCCCCGGCAGCGCGGCCAGCTTCCGCCCCAGCGCCTCCGGTGCCGAGTTGGCTCCGTAGGAGAGGAGGGGCGTGCGGCCGGTTAGGTCAGGGCCGTCGTCAGGCAGCTCGTGCGCCGCGCCGTCGAGGTAAAGGTAAGAGCGGTCCGGCGTCGCGTAGGGGTACTCGAGCGCCCGCTTCAAGATCGCTGCCGTCTCCCCCGGATCCGCCATCCCGCTCAATCTCGCAGATAGGGTCGGGGCGACATGAAGGTCCTCTTCATCGGCGACGTGGTCGGCAGCCCCGGGCGGCAGGGGCTGCGCGAAGTGCTGCCGGGGCTGCGCGAGCAGCACGCGGCGGACCTGGTGATCGTCAACGGCGAGAACTCGGCCGGCGGGATGGGGATCACCGAACGCACCGCCAACGACATCTTCGACGCGGGCGCCGACGTGATCACCAGCGGCAACCACGTCTACCGCCACCGCGAGGCCTACGACTGGCTCGACTCCGAGCAGCGGGTGGTACGCCCGGCCAACTACCCGCAGGCGAACCCGGGTCGCGGGCACACCGTGGTCGAGGTCGGCGGGATGCGGGTGCGGGTGGTCAACCTCAGCGGCGGCGTCGGCCTCCGCGTCGCCCGCTCGCCCTTCGACACCGTCGACTCGATCCTCAGTCACCACGAACAGGACGCGGTGATCGTCGACTTCCATGCGGAAGTTTCCTCCGAGAAGGTGGCGATGGGGTGGCACCTCGACGGGCGGGCGGCGGCGGTCTTCGGGACCCATACGCACGTGCCCACCGCCGACGGTCGCATCCTTCCCGGCGGCACCGCCCACGTCTCCGACGTCGGCATGACGGGGTCGCGGACCAGTGTGCTCGGGGTCAAGCCCGAGCAGGCGCTGCGGTCGCTGATCACGCAGATGCCGACCCGGTTTGAGACCGCTGAGAAGGACGTCTGGGTTATGGGGGCGGTGGTTGACGTGAACGAGCGGGGGCTCGCTGAGTCGTTTGAGCAGGTAATGGTTCCGGTGGCCTTGGGTTAGGGACCCGGGACCCCCTCCTCTCTCAACTTGCTCGGGTGGAGTGTGGGCTGTCGGTCCGAGAGCGCTCCTGCCCGAGAAGTACAAGCCGTTCGGAGGGGGTCCCGGGTCCCTTCTCGATCGTGGACAGTGCTACGAGGAACAGCGGGTAGAACCAGACGATGTAGAGGTAGAACCAGTGGTGGAGGGTTAGCTGCAACGCGACCATTAGCGCCGCTGAGAGGGCGGCGAGTTGGGGCAGGCTCTTGCGCCGGGGGTGGAAGGCGAAGGCGATCGAGGCGAGTCCGGTCAGGGCCAGGAGCGCGATGCGAAGGGGTTCGAGGTTCGTTTGGCCCCAGATGCTGAAGGGTGAGTCGCGGCCGGCCTGCGTCGCGATCGTTCTGTCGTAGAAGGTCTTCAGGCCGGGGTCGATGGCGGGCCAGGCGAGGACGGCGATCGTGACCAGGAGGAAGCCGGCCACGAAGATGAGGGCTGGGCGCCAGCGGCGCTGGTAGGTCAGGTACATCGGGGCGAGCGGGGCGGCGACGAACTTGGTCCAGGTCGCGGCGGCAAGCATCGCGCCGCGCGCCAGGGGTCGAGCGGCCAGGAGCAGGGTGGCCAGGAGGAGGGCGGCGACCAGGGAGTCGTTGGAGTTGGACTCCAACGCGTAGGCGGTGTAGGGGTAGGCGGCCCAGCCGAAGGCGAGGGTCGCGGCGAGGCGCTGGCCCTCGGGGCCGGGGCGGATGCGGATGCCGAGGAGGGCGAGGAAGGCGAAGGCGGCGAGGTCGAAGAGGATCGCGGCGGCGTGGGCGGCGGGGAGGTCGTCCCATTCGCCCGACCAGGGCCAGATCCGCTCGAACGGGAGGTAGGCGAGGTAGTTGACCGGGCCGTAGGTGTCGCCGGTGGAGACGTCGTCGGGGAAGTTGTCGTAGATCGGATCCCCGTGGGCGATCCGGTCGGCGCCGACCACGCCGGCGTAGCCGACGTCGATCGCGCCGGAGTCGGCGACGTTGAGCCCGACGCGGAAGCCGATCAGGAAGAGGGCGGCGATGATCATCCAGGCGACCGACCAGACTGGCCGCAGGCCGTCCCCCCTCCCCCGCAGCCCGATCCAGAGCGAGCGGCCGAGGAGGTAGAGCAGCACCGGGTAGACGAGCGGGGCGGAGGTGCCGATCTCGGCCCGGTTGAAGAAGTAGTGGGAGACGCCGAACCCGAGCAGAACCAGGAGGTCGAGGTTGGCGACCCGCCACACCCGCCGCCAGTCGACCAGCCCGACGAGGAAGAGCAGGCAGAGCGGCAGGAAGACGTAGGGGGCGTTGAGCTTGTGGCCGAAGGCGCCGGAGTAGCCGCGGGCCATCTTCCAGGCGACCTGGTAGCCGGTCCAGGACTCGGTCACCTCGCCACTGTGGGCGTCGACGAGGACGAGGACGAGCTCGTCACCGCCGGCAAAGTAGGCGACCTCCCAGTGCTTCTCCTCGTCGTCCAGCGAGGCCGTTGGTCCGAGTTCGCCGTGCTCCCGTTCCTCTTCGACGACCTTCGGATCCTGGTCGGCGGCAGCGATCGCTTCGGCGCGGGTGATCCGGTCGGCGGCGCTCGCCGGGGCCGGGAATCCAACTGGGATCAACAGCGCGATCAGGAGGGACGCAACGGCCATCACGGGGAGGGGCGTGGGTGTCTTCGTACGGACACTTCGAGCGAGCGAAGCGAGCGGGTCCGGTAGAAGGCACCCACGCCCCGGGTCCGACAAACCCCCGTCCCTCATCCGTCGCGCACCCCGAAGTGGTCGCGGATGATCGGGGCGACGTCGCGCAGCGCCCACTGCTCGCGCTCGTCCGCCGACCCGGGGCCGCAACCGACAAAGAGGAGCGGGCCGAGCGAGTCGCCGGCGTGGAGCGCGCCGTGGCTGCCGCCGCCGGCGTGGGAGACGCCGCCCCAGTCGACCGCCTCGAAACCGGGCTCGAGGGAGACGACGAAGTCGCCGGCATGCGGCGCGGTCAGCGCCGACCAGACCCGCGCCAGCGGGTCGGGGTAGGTCTCGCTGCGCAGCCGCCCGTCCTCGATAGAGGCCTCCAGAGCGCCCATCTCCCCCTCCACCTCCCAGCTGCCGCCGCGCAGGTCGGCGACCTCGCCGCCGGGACGGAAGCGGACCGCCTCCCCCCCGCGCTCGACCACCGCCCACCCGCCGCCGCCGGCCGCCGGCATCCCCGGCCCTTCGCGCCGCAGCGGCATCCCGTCCGAATCCTCGAGCCGGCAGACCAGGTCGACGCCCTCGATCACACCCAGCCGGGCCGCCACCTCCAGCGGCTCCGCCCGCTCTCCCTCCCCCGGCAGCAGGTAGACGTGCGCCGCCCGCCCGGTCGGGCTGACCGCGAGCTGCGCCAACTCCGGCCGCTCCTCGGAGGGCTGCAGGACGGACCACTCGGCGCCGAGCAGCTCGGCCAGCGGCAGCCCGCGGTGGACCTCGGTCTGGGCGTGGTCGGCGAGCAGGATCACCGCGTGCGTTTCCAAGAACTCGTCGAGGCCGCCGGCTTCCTCGGCGTAGGTGGCGAAGGCGCGGTCAGCCTTGGCGATCGACTCGACCGTCGCCTCCGGCCCGTGATGGTGGGAGTAGTTGTCGTTGTCCGGCAGCGAGAGCAGGAGGAAGTCGTAGAGATCCTCCTTCAGCAGCTCGGCCGAGCAGCAGGCGGCGTAGCCGTCGCGGTTGCCGGGGATCGAGGTCGAGCGGCAGGGGACCCTGCGGCTGGCGTAGAGGTCGCCGTAGAAGAGGTCGGTCGGACCCCAGGTGTGGTGGTGGAACTTCAACTTGGTCGCGTCGACGGCGCGGCGCAGCAGCCCCTCCAGCGAGACCTCGTGCCGCCGGCGGCCGCGGTAGACGAGGAACGGCGTGCAGGCGGTGCGGGCGCCGGCGTCTTCGAGGCTCTCGAAGACCGTCTCCACCTCGGAGCTGAGGTGGGCCAGGTTCATGTTGTAGACGAGGTCGTAAAGGGCGAGGAAGACGCCGAAGGCGCGGGTCGCCTCCAGCGAGGACCCGTACTCGACGTAGCGCCGCTCGAGCCGGTGGTACCAGTTCATGCCGCTGATCCAGTGCCGGTCGGCGCCGACCCCGGTGACCATCTCGGCGCTGGCGACCGGGGTCACCGAGGGGAAGCTGGAGACGCAGTCGGGAATCAGCACCCCGCGCTCGACCAGGGCACCGAAGGTCGGCGCCCGCTCCTCGGCGATCGCCCGTTCGAGCATGTCGGTGCGCAGCGAGTCGACGTAGGTGAGGACGAGCTTCTTGCGCGGCGGCATCGTCCGAATGATGCCCGGTGCCGGTGTTGCCCGAAGGGCGCTGTTACCGGAGGACGCGGAGCCCGGCGTGTTTGCGCTGGGCGCGGCGGTGGCGGGTGATCCCGAGCCAGATCAGCGCCAGGACGAGGACGATGACCACGATCGGCACCAGCAGGGCGATCGCGATCACGACCAGGGCGGCGAGGCTGACGATGAAGGCGAGCGCTCCGCCGCCGCTGCCCTCGCGGCGACTGGCACCGTAGACGACGTCGCTGATGATCACACAGGCCAGCGCGCCGCCGACCAGGCCGAGCACCGCGCCGAGGATCCCTTCCAGCAGGAAGCCGATGACGAAGCCGATCACGGCGGCGAGGATCGTCATCCGGCCACGGGCGGATCCGTGGGTGCCGGTGGTGCCGGCGAGCATGCCGACCGCCAGCCCGATTCCAAGCTCGGTTAGAACGTCCACGCCCGAAACCTAACCCAAGTGCGATGGCCGGGCGGCGATCCGCCACACTTCAGCGATGGCCGAAGTCCCCGAGCCGACCCATCGCCGCCGCTCGCACGCCGGCACCCGCGACCTCGAGCGTTACGCCGGCCTCTTCGCCGAGCGGACCGGGGTGATGCGCTCCTCGGCGATGCGGGACCTGATGGCGATCACGGCGCGGCCGGAAGTGATCTCGCTCGCCGGCGGCCTCCCCGACACCTCGACCTTCCCGCCGCAGAGCTTCGCCGCGCAGATGACCCGGATCGCCCAGGAGTCGGCGGCGAAGGCACTGCAGTACGGGCCGACCGAGGGCTTCGAGGAGACCAAGGACTGCATCCTCGAGGTGATGGGCGCGGAGGGGATGCTGCCCGACCCCGACGACGTGATCGTCACCACCGGCGGCCAGCAGGCGATCGACCTCGTCTGCAAGACGCTGATCGACCCCGGCGATGTCGTCATCTGCGAGGCGCCCACCTACCCGGGGGCGATCCCGACCCTCTGCAGCTACCAGGCCGACGTCGTCCAGGTCGAGTGCGACGAGGACGGGATGCAGGTCGAGGCTCTGGAGCAGCTGCTGGCCGACCTGCGCGCGGAGGGCCGGAGGCCGAAGTTCATCTACTCGGTACCGAGCTTCCAGAACCCGGCCGGGGTGACGATGTCGCTGCAGCGCCGCCACCGCCTGGTCGAGCTGGCGCGCTCGCGGGAGCTGCTGGTCGTCGAGGACAACCCCTACGGCCTCTTGCGCTACGGCGGCGAGCCGATGCCGCCGCTCTACCAGCTCGATGGCGGCGACTTCGTCATCTACCTGGGGACGTTCTCGAAGATCCTCTCCCCCGGTATCCGCCTGGGCTGGGCGGTGGCGCCGCCGCCGGTGATGGAGAAGATCGTCCTCGGCAAGCAGGCGGCCGACCTCTGCACCTCGACCCTGACCCAGTACTTCGTCCGCGAGTACTTCGCCGAACGGCGCTGGCAGCGCTACGTCGACGACCTGGTCGACATCTACCGCAGCCGCCGCGACACGATGGTCGAGGCGCTGCGCACCTACTTCCCGGCCGAGGCGACCTGGACCGAGCCCGAGGGCGGCCTCTTCATCTGGGCGACCCTGCCGGACTACATCGACACCAGCGACCTGCTGGCGAAGGCGCTGCGCGCCGACGTCGCCTTCGTCCCCGGCCAGGCCGCCTACGTCGACGGCCGCGGCAGCCACTCGATGCGGCTCAATTTCTCCGGCGTCGACGAGGACGAGATCCGCGAGGGCGTGCGGCGGATCGGCAAGGTGATCGCCGAGCAGGTCGAGCTCTACGAAGCGCTGACCGGCGAACGGGCGCTGCCCGAGCCGCAGGAGGAGTCGGCACCGAACGTCGTCCCCTTCCGCAAGGCGGGCGAGGCGGGATGAAGGTCGCGGTGCTGAAAGGCGGGCGGTCGCTGGAGCGCGGGGTCTCGCTGCGCTCGGGGGCGCGGGTCGAGGACGCGCTGGAGCGGCTCGGCCACGAGGTGCTGCCGATCGACGTCGGCTCCGACCTCGTGAAACGGTTGGTCGCCGAGCAGCCGGACGTCGCCTTCGTCGCCATGCACGGGGTCGGTGGCGAGGACGGGACCGTGCAGGAGCTGCTGGAGATCCTCGGCATCCCCTTCACCGGGCCGAGCGCCGCGGCCTGCGCCCGCTGCATGGACAAGGTCCAGGGCAAGGACGCGATCGAGCTTGCCGGCCGGGAAACGCCTGACGGCCTGAGGACCCCCCACTGGTTCGCCTTCAACCAGACCGCCTTCCGCGAGTTCGGCGCCGCCGATGCGCTGGGACGGCTGGAGGAGACGCTCGGCTTCCCGCTCGTGGTGAAGCCGAGCCGCGGCGGCTCCTCGCTCGGGGTCAGGTTCGCGCGGAGCGCGGGCGAGGTGCCGCAGGCGCTGGTCTCGGCCTTCAGCTACGACGACCGGGTCCTGCTCGAGCGCTTCGTCGACGGGCGCGAGCTGGCGGTCAGCATCCTCGGCGATGAGCCGCTGCCGGTGGTCGAGGCGATCCTGCTCGAGGGCGACCGCTACGACTTCGAGGCCCGCTACGAGATCGGCCGCACCCGCTTCGACGTGCCCGCCGCGCTGGGCGACGCGGAGGAGCGCGCCGTCACCGAGGCCGCGCTCGGCACATACCGCGCCCTCGGCTGCACCGGCTTCGCCCGCATCGATCTGATCCTGGCCGAGGACGGCCCGTGGCTGCTGGAGGCCAACGCAATCCCCGGCCTCACCGACACCAGCCTGCTGCCACAGGCGGCGGAGGCCGCAGGGCTCTCCTTTGAGCAGCTGGTCGAGAAGATCCTCGAACTCGCAGTTTTTGCTCCCGTT
Organism: Solirubrobacterales bacterium; assembly: GCA_044867815.1. GTDB lineage: Bacteria > Actinomycetota > Thermoleophilia > Solirubrobacterales > 70-9 > VAYN01. Next base: position 9,352 of record JBIOVP010000007.1, read on the forward strand.
TCCTGAGGTTCTCAGGCCAAGCAGGTCGGGGGACGCAGGGAGGATGAGGAGGGGAGCGCACTCACGTGCGTGACCCGACGAAGCCGACCGAGGACCCCGAGATGCGCCGGCATGAGGGCCTCAGGAATCGCCCTGCGCGAAGTCCTCGGGGGTTACTTCATCCAAGAACTCTTTGAATTTGTCGACGACCTCCTCGGTGTCCTCGACCTCGTGCTCGAACTCGATCGCCGACTCCTCGATCACGTCCTCGGCCGCGAAGATCGGGGCCGAGACGCGGACCGCGAGGGCCAGCGCGTCGGAGGGGCGGGAGTCGATCTCGATTTCGGAGCCGTTGATCGAGACCGTGATCGAGGCGTAGAAGGTGTTGTCGCGCAGCTCGGTGACGGCGACCCGCTCGCACTTGGCGTCGAGGTTGTCGAGCATGTCGGAGAGCAGGTCGTGGGTCATCGGCCGCGGGGTCGAGGCCCCCTGCAGCTTCATCAGGATCGCCGCCGCCTCCGGGTGCCCGATCCAGATCGGCAGGAACCTGTTTCCGTCCACGGTCTTCAGCAACACGATCGGCTGCTTGCCGACCATGTCGAAACTGACGCCGTAGATCTGCATCTGCTGCAAAAGGGGCTCCGGACCGTGGTTGGAAAGCCGAAGTATAGGTCCGGCTTCTACCCGCTCCGGAGGAAGGGAACGCAGCGGCATCTCGGCAGCCCCGATGGGCGATCCTGGATTCGAACCAGGGACCTCGTCCTTATCAGAGACGCGCTCTAACCAACTGAGCTAATCGCCCGGGGACGGCGATGATAGCGACGGGAGGCGGAGCGCTCAGGAGCCGTCGCGCTTGCGCAGGCGCCTCGCCAGTGCGTGGGCCTCGCGGACGTCGTCGAAGCGGAGCTCGGCGACGATGCTCTCGCCTTTGGCGCGGGTGGTGACCTCGTGGCCCAGGGCTTCCTCGAGGGCGTCGGCGGCGTCGCGGAGGGCGGCCTGGGCGTCGGGGTCGACGGGCGCACGCCTGGGCCTTGCCTTTGGCTGGCTGGCCAGCCGGACCCTCTCCTCGGTTTCGCGGACCGACCAGCCGCCGCGGGCGGCATCGCGGGCGAGGCGGCGCCGCACATCGTGGCCGGGAGCCGCCAGGAGAGCCTTGCCGTGGCCCTCGCTGAGCTCTCCGGCCTCGAGCAGCTCCAGCGCCTCGTCGGGCAGCTCGAGCAGGCGGATCAGGTTGGAGACGGCCGGGCGGCTGCGGCCGACGCGCCGGGCCAACTCCTCTTTGGTCAGGCCGAGCTCGCGGACCAGGGCGTCGCAGGCCTTCGCCTCCTCGACCGGGTTGAGGTCCTCCCGGACCATGTTCTCGATCAGCGCCGCCTGCAGCCGCTCGGCCTCCTCCTGGTCGCGGACGACCGCCGGCACCTTCTCGATCCCCGCCTGCTGGGCGGCGCGCCAGCGGCGCTCGCCGGCGACCAGCTCGTAGCTGCCGTCGGGGAGGGGTCGGACCAGCAGTGGCTGGACGACGCCGGTCACCTCGATCGAGGAGGCGAGGGCGGCGAGGGCCTCGGGGTCAAACTTGGTCCGCGGCTGGGAGGGGTTCGGCTTGATCAGCGAGACCGGCAGCTCGCGCAGCTCCCCCGCCGCCGAGGTCTCCGACTCGGGGAGGATCGCCGACAGCCCGCGGCCGATTCCTCGGCGGGCGCTAGCCACGGCTCGCAAGCTCCTTCGCCAGGGCGCGGTAGGCGACGGCGCCGTGGGAGGCCGGTGCGTGCTCGGTCACGGGCAGACCATAACTAGGGGACTCGGCGACACGGACGCTGCGGGGGATCACGGTCTCGAAAACCATGCCGTCGAAATGGTCGCGCAGCTCCGCCTCGACGTCCTGGGCCAGCCTGGTGCGCTCGTCATGCATGGTGATGAGCAGACCCGCAACCTCCAGCTGAGGGTTAAGCTCGCGCCTGATCAGGCCCAGCGTTTCCAGGAACTGGACCAGACCCTCGAGGGCGAGGTACTCCGCCTGGACCGGCACGATAACGCGGTCGGCGGCGGTCAAAGCGTTGACGCTGACAGGGCCGAGGGAAGGAGGGCAGTCGAGGAGGGTGACCGCGAAGCGCTCCCGCACCGGGCCGAGACGCTCACACAGGCGGGTCTCGGAGCCCTGCATCCGCGGCAGCTCCACCGCCGCCCCGGCAAGGTCTTTGTTGGCGGGAACGATCCAGAGGTTGTCCGGCCCGGCCGGCCGCGCGGCCTCGGCAACCGAGGTCTCGCCGGTCAGGCAATCGTAGGAGGAGGGATGGAGGTCACGGGCCGCCCCGACGGCAACGGTGGCGTTGCACTGGGGATCGAGATCGACGAGGAGCGTCTGGCTCCCCTCTCCGGCCGCGCAGGAGGCGAGATTGACGGCGGTGGTCGTCTTCCCGACCCCGCCCTTCTGGTTCGCCACGGCATAGACCTTGCCCATCACAGGTCAGCCTAGTCAACGCGCCGCCGGCGTATTCCTCTGCGCGCTGCAACGCGCTTTCCGGCGGTGGGATAGCCTCCTGCCCGTGTCCGAGAGCTACGAGTGGCCCGACAACCCGGCCGAGCGAGCACAGGAGCTCGTCGAGGGCGTGCTGGACGAGCTCGACCTCGACGGGGAGGTCGTCGTCGAGGAGGATGACGAGCGGATCCTGCTGACGGTCGAGGGCGAGGACGATTACGGCCTTCTGATCGGCAAGCGCGGTCAGACGATCGCCGCCCTGCAGTTGCTCTGCTACCAGGCCGCCTTCCGCGGCCTGCGCGAGCGCAAGCGGGTGGTTGTCGACGCCGCGGGCTACCGGGCGCGGCGTCGAGAGACCCTGGAGGGCCGCGCCGATCGCGCCGCCGAGCAGGCGCTGGCGAACAACAGCGTGGTCGAGATGGACCCGATGAGCGCGCAGGAACGGCGCGTCGTCCACGAACGGCTGAAAGAGCGCTCCGGGATCGAGACCTACAGCGAGGGCGATGAGCCGAATCGCTGCGTGATCGTCGCCCCGCTCCTGCCCGAGTGATCGACGACGCCGGGCGGGGAAGGCTGGAGGCCATCCTCGCGGTGCTTGCGGAGGAGCGGGCCTCGGTCAGCTCCGTGGTCGACGAGCGCGCCTGGCAGGTGCACGTCGCCGATAGCCTCACCGGCCTCGAGGTCACGGAGCTGCTGGAGGCGAAGCGGATCGCCGACGTCGGCGCGGGCGCGGGCTTCCCCGGACTGGTGCTGGCCGTAGTGCTACCAGACGCCCAGGTCGACCTGATCGAGTCGGTCGGTCGCAAGTGTGAGTTCATGCGGCGGGCGGCTGAGGCCGCGGGGATCGCCAACGCCATCGTCCTCAACGCGCGCTCCGAGGACCTGGCAGCGGGAGAGGTGCGGGAGACCTACGACGCCGTCACGGCCCGGGCCGTGGGGCGCCTTTCGACCCTGGCCGAGCTCGCCAGCCCCCTTCTGAAGCCAAATGGGGTCCTCGTCGCCTGGAAGGGAAAGCGCGATGAGGGGGAGGAGCACCAGCTCGAAAACGCGGCTGAAGCACTTGCCATGCGCCCCGAGACGATCCTCGACGTCGGCGATCGAGCCGGCAGCAAGCACCGCCATCTGCATGTAATCCGCAAGGCCGCTCCAACTCCGCCGAACCTGCCCCGCAAGCCTGGGATGGCCAAGAAACGTCCCAAGGGCTAGCAGCTCTATCGCCACCGCTGGACCGGAGGGTTCGGTACCCCCTCCGAACGGCTTGTACTTCTCGGGCAGAAACCATCTCGGACCGACAGCCCACGCCCCACCCGGGCAAGTTGAGAGAGGAGGGGGTACCGAACCCTCCCCCGCTTACCTCCGCTTCTTTTTCTTCCGCGGCGGAGGCGGAGGCGGTTTCGCCTCCTGGATCGCGGCCGCGCCCTCCGGCGTCGCCGTCACGGGCGGCGGCACGATCTGTTTGATCACCAGCTGCTGGCCGATCGTCCAGATGTTGGTGGTGATCCAGTAGAGGATCAGGCCGGCCGGGAAGCTGAGAATGAAGGGGACGAAGATGAAGGGCAGCAACATCATCATCGTCCGCTGACTTTTATCCGCGGTGATCATCATCACCATGCTTGAGATCAGCTGGGTGCCGACGTAGAGGACGATCAGGACGATCAGTTCGCCCCCGGTCGCCTTCGCGGTGAGATCGTGGATGAAGAGGAAAGAGGCTTCGCTGCCGCATTCCCCCGCCTTGCAGCCGATGTCGTCGGGCAGCTCGTGTTTGAGCACGAAGAAGAGCGAGATGAAGACCGGGAACTGGGCTATCAACGGCAGGCAGGACGCCAGCGGGTTGACTTTGTTCTCTTTGTAGAAGCGCATCATTTCCTGCTGCATGCGCTGTTTGTCGTTTTTGTACTTCTCCTGCAGTTCTTTGATCTGCGGCTGCAGCGCCTGCAGTGCCCGCATCCCCTTCAGCTGTTTGTAGGTGAGCGGGATGAGGACGGCCCGGGTGACGACGGTGAGGGCGATGATCGACATCCCCCAGCTGAGACCGGCGCTGTCGTGGAAGAACTGCAGGACCGCGTTGGCGAGGTCGATCAGGGGCTGGAAGATGTTGGCCGTGAGGGGCGTCATCGGTGGGCTTCGTGCCAGTCGGCGGGGTGTACCGGACCGGTGCGGAGCGTGAATCTATCGGGGATGGGGTCGAAGCCGCCGTGACTGAAGGGGTTGCAGCGCAGAATCCGCCAGCCGGCGAGGAGAAAGCCACGGATCACGCCGAAGCGCTCGACCGCTTCCACCATGTACCTGGAGCAGGTCGGCTCATAGCGACAGCGGCGTGGGAAAGCGGGTGAAATCCAGCGCTGGTACCCCCGCACCGGGGCGAGGAAGAGGCGTTTCACGTGGAACGGCTCCCCGCCAGTGCCTCTTCGAGGTTGGCTGAAACCCCCTGCATTCCCTCACGATCGATCAGGTCCTTGATCTCCGCGCGGGCGACGATGACGAAGTCGTGGCGAGGCGGCAGCCGGTCGGCCAGGTTCCAGAACGCCTCTCGCAGAGTGCGCTTCACCTTGTTGCGCTCCACCGCCCCGCCAACCCTGCGGTTGACCGAGACCCCGAGACGAACCTCGTCCCGCTCCTCGTCCTTGCGAGGGAACGTGTGGAGGACCAGATACCTGGTCGCGTGGGAGGAGCCGTCGCGATAGACGCGGTCGAACTCACCGCTGCGCGAAAGGCGTCGGCGCTTGGGCGCCACGATTACGGCGTCAGGCGCTTGCGGCCTTTACGCCGGCGGCGCTTGAGGACGGCGCGACCGCCGCGGGTGCTCATCCGGGCACGGAAGCCGTGGGTCTTCGCCCGCTTCCGCTTCTTCGGTTGGTAGGTGCGCTTCATGCCGGCGGAAGTATAGGGACGGAGCCCGAAAATCTTTTCTGCGGGATTTGCGAGGCACCGATGCTGCCTGCTCAGGCACGGCGCTATGGTCGCCGCCCGGTGCCCGATGATGCTCCTCCATCCGACCTCAAAGCCCTCTGGCGGACAACCCAGGAGCGGCTGAGGGGATCGGTCCCGGAGTCAACTTTCCGCCTCTGGCTGGAGCCGCTGGAGCCGGTCGCGGTCGAGGGGGACACCCTCTTCCTCGGCGCTCCAGAGAACAAACGGGCCTGGACGGAGCGGCGCTACTCGTCGCTGATCGCGGAAGCTCTGCGCAGCATCGACGGTGGGCTCGAGCGGGTGAGCTTCGCCGAGCCCCGACTGCTCGAAGGCGGTGGCGACCACGATCCCGAGCTGAACCCCAGCTACACCTTCGAGCGGTTCGTGATCGGTCCCGGCAACCGCCTTGCCCATGGCGCCGCCCTCGCCGTCGCCGAGGCTCCCTCCGAGGCCTACAACCCCCTCTTCCTGCACGGACCGCCAGGGCTGGGTAAGACCCATCTCCTTGCCGCGATCGCCAACTACCTGCGCGACAACGCCCCCGGTCTCAGCGTCCGCTACACCACCGCCGAGTCCTTCACCAACGAGTTCGTCGCCGCGCTCAAGTCCAAGGGCAGCGACGGCTTCAAGGCGCGCTATCGCGACATCGACGTCCTCCTCATCGATGATGTCCAGTTCCTCCAGGGCAAGCCGGCGACCGAGGAGGAGTTCTTCCACACCTTCAACGCCCTCTATGAGTCCGGCAGCCAGCTTGTCCTTTCCGCCGACCGCATCCCCAGCGAGCTCTCCACCCTCGCGGCGCGTCTACGCGACCGCTTCGAGTGGGGGCTCACCGTTGCCGTGGAGCCGCCCAACCTGGCAACCCGGCTGACGGTGTTGCGGCGCCTGGTCGAGGAGGCCGGAGTCGAGATCGCCGACACAGACGCCCTGACCGAGCTGGCCAACCGCATCGACGTCAACGTGCGCAAGCTCCACGGGGCCCTCACCCGGGTGATCGCCCACGCCTCCCTGATGGGCCGGCCGCTCAGCGTCGAGCTGATCTCCGAAGTGATCCCCCGGCACCGTCGCACCGATCCGACCTCGGTCGAGGAGATCCAGCAACGGGTGGCCGAGCTCTTCGGCATTTCCCGCGCCGAGCTCGTCGGCTCCAGCCGCGCCGCCACCCCGTTGCGGGCGCGACAGGTGGCGATCTTCCTCACCCGTGACCTCACCGACCTCTCCCTTCCCCAGATCGGGCGTCTCTACGGCGGCCGCGACCACACCACCGTCCTCAACTCGCTGCGGCGGGTCGAAGCAGGCCTCTCCGAGGACGTGGAGCTGGCGGAGAAGGTGCGGGAGTTGCGCGGAGCTATCCACAACCCGGTTGCCGAAGAGCGCTGACAACCGCCGGCGCTGTAAGAATCCCCAGCCTCCCACAGCGCCTTCCACATCCGGCAAACCGCACCCCGACGCCAAATCCTCCGCGACCAGAACCTTTTCAACAGGCCCTAACTCAACTTAAGAAGGCACTTATCAACTTGAAGCTCACGACCAAACGAGAAGACCTCGTCTCCAAGCTCTCGATCGTCTCCCGAGCTGTTTCCACGCGCGCCGCCACCCAGGCGCTCTCGGGCGTCCTCCTCAACGCGCAGGGAGGCCGCGTCACCCTCGCCGCCACCGACCTCGACCTCGGGCTGGAGACGACGCTCGAGGCCGATGTCGAGGCCGAGGGCTCGGTCCTCCTCCCCGGCCGTCTCTTCGCCGAGGTCGCCCGCTCGCTGGCCGACCCGAGCGTGGAGATCGAATCGCGCGAGGCGGAGCACGACGTCGAGATCCGCAGCGGCGGCTCCAGCTTCCACCTGCGGGTGCTGCCGGCCGAGGACTTCCCGAAGCTGCCCCAACCGGAGGAGACCCCCGGCCTGAAGATCCCGGCCGCGGCGCTGGAAGCGAGCATCGAGCTCGTCGCCCGCGCCGCCTCGCGCGACGACATGCGTCCGGTCCTCACCGGCGTTTTCGTCTCCGCCAGCGGCAAGGAGATGACGATGGTCGCCACCGACTCCTACCGGCTGGCCGTCAAACGGACTGAGCTGGAGGCGGAGCTCGGTGGTGAGCTGGAGGCCAACATCCCGGCGCGGGCGCTGCGCGAGCTCGGCCGCATCCTCTCCTCCGAGGGTGCGGGCGAGGCCTCGATCTCGCTACTGACCAACCAGGCCGTTTTCCGGGCAGGGTCGATCCTCCTCTCGACGAGGCTGATCGACGGCCAGTTCCCCAACTTTCGACAACTCCTGCCGGAGTCCTACGAGCACGACGTGCGGCTGCCGCGGTCGGACCTGCTCGACGTCACCCGCCGGGTCAGCCAGCTGGCGCAGCGCAACGCGCCGCTGCGGCTCTCGTTCAGCTCCGGCGAGCTGACGGTGGCGGCGGAGACGCCCGAGGTGGGAGACGCACGGGAGACGATGCCGGCGGCGTTCGAGGGCGAGGACCTGGAGATCGGGTTCAACCCGGAGTTCCTCAAGGAAGGGATCGAAAGCGTCGCCGGCGACGAGATCCTGGTGCGGCTGATCTCGCCGCTGCGGCCGGGGCTGCTGGAACCGGTGGAGGGGGACGACTTCCGCTACCTGGTGATGCCGATCAGGCTCAACGTCTGATCGTGGCGGCGCCGGCCGGGTGAGCGCGCCGTGCTCGTCACCGCGATCGAGGCGAAGCCGCTGCGCAGCCTCGACCGGGTCCGGGTCGAGCTGGCGCCGGGGATCGTCAGCGTTATCGGGCCCAACGGGGCCGGCAAGACGACCCTGGTCGAGGCGCTCTACTTCGCGCTCACCGGCCGTTCCTTCCGCACCAGCGACCGCCGCGACCTGATCCCCTTCGGCGGCTCTCTCGCACGCGCCGAGGCGACGATTCGGGACGAGGACGGGATTGAGCGCAGGCTGCTCGCCTCGGTCAGCCGCAGCGAAGGCCGTCGCCACCTGCTCGACGGCAGCCCGGCCGACCCGGCGACGATCGCCCGCAGCCGTCCCCCCGTCGCCGTCTTCGCCCCCGACCGGCTGACGCTGGTCAAGGGACCGCCGGCGGAGCGCCGCGCTCACCTCGACGGCTTCGTCGCCGCCCGCTGGCCGGCCCGCGGGGAGCTGCGCAAGCGCTTCGGACAGGCGGTGGCACAACGCAACGCGCTGCTCTCGCGGCTTTCCGGTGGCTACGGCTCGCCCGAGGACCTGCGGATCTGGGACGCCGGCATGGCCGACGCGGCCGCTCCTCTGATCGACGCGCGGGCGGAGGCCGTGGCCGAGCTGGCCCAACCGTTCGCGGACGCCGCCGAGGAGCTGGGCCTGGAGGCGGCGGCGCTTGAGTACGCACCGCGGTCGGCGGGGTCGGCTGAGGAAATCCGAGCGGGACTCGAAGAGCGGCGTGAGCAGGACATCCGCCTCGGCCGCAGCTCCTGGGGCCCCCACCTCGACGAGTTGAAGCTGAACAGCGCCGAGCGCTCGCTGCGGCGGTTCGGATCCCAGGGACAGCAGCGGACGGCGCTGCTCGCGCTCCTCTTCGCCGAGCGCGAGGCGCTGCTCGCGGCGCGGCGGGTGACGCCGATGTTGCTGCTCGACGACGTGATGAGCGAGCTCGACCCGGGTCGGCGCGAGCGCTTGGTCGCCCGCCTCGGCGACGGCGGCCAGGTTCTGATCACGGCTGCGGACGAGGAACAGGTTCCGGCGGTGGCGCGTGAGAAGGCGGTCCCGATGCCACCGCCGCAGACGGAAGGTTCTGAGACGTGAGCCGCCGGCGTGCTCCCCGTCCTGGTGCGAATGCCTTCCGAACCGCACTGGAGCAAGTCGCTCCAAAAACCCCCCTTGCCGCGGTTCAGCGCGTCTGGGCAAAAGCTGCTGGGGAGCACCTGGCCACTGTCGCTGTTCCTGTCTCTGAAAGGGGGGGAAAGGTCGTAATCGAGTGCGCGGATGCCGTTACGGCCCAGGAGCTGGACCTGATGCAGGCGACGATTCTGGGGAAGCTCAAAAGCGAACTGGAGGATGAGGCGCCCGAAGCACTCCGGTTTCGCGTCAACTCCGAGCGTTTTTGAGCACAATTTCTGCACGATTTGCAGGGAAATTGGCTCAAACGACCGGCTCGTCCGCGGCCCCCAACTGGTATTCTTATGGCAACTCGCATGACGCCCCGACAGCCGTGGAGCGAGCTCTCCAGGAGTCGGGGCTTTGTGTGTCTACGTTTCAATCGGAAGGGACTCCTTGCCTGAGAAAAAAGCCAGCGGCGACTCCTACGGCGCCAAGGACATCACCGTCCTCGAGGGCCTGGAAGCGGTTCGCAAACGCCCCGGCATGTACATCGGCTCGACGGGCCCGCGCGGTCTTCACCACCTCGTCTACGAGGTCGTCGACAACTCGGTCGACGAGGCCCTCGCCGGCCACTGCGACAGCGTCCGGGTCGTCCTCCATCCCGACAACGCCTGCACGGTCGAAGACAACGGCCGCGGGATCCCGGTCGAGACGATGGAGAAAGAGGGGAGGCCGGCCGCCGAGGTCGTGCTGACGGTCCTCCACGCCGGCGGCAAGTTCGGGGACGGCGGCGGCTACAAGGTGTCCGGCGGCCTCCATGGGGTCGGCGTCTCCGTCGTCAACGCGCTCTCCGAGCGCCTGCACCTGGAGATCAGCCGCGACGGCAGCGTCTGGTCCCAGGACTACGAGCGCGGCAAACCGCAGAACGACCTGACGGCAGGAGCGAAGACGAAGGAGCACGGGACGAAGATCACCTTCCTCCCCGACCTGGAGATCTTCGAGGAGATCGAGTTCGACTTCCAGACGCTGGCCGAGCGGCTGCGCGAGACCGCCTTCCTCACCCGCGGGTTGAAGATCGAACTGGTCGACGAGCGCGGCGCGACCAACAGCGTCACCTTCCAGTACGAGGGCGGGATCGAGGACTTCGTCCGCCACCTGAACGAGAACAAGGACGAGCTGCACCGCAAGGTCATCTACTTCGAGGGCAGCGAGGAGGCCGGCGAAGTCGAGCTGGCGATGCAGTGGAACAGCTCCTACCAGGAGTCGATCTTCAGCTTCGCCAACAACATCAACACCCACGAGGGCGGGACGCACCTCTCCGGCTTCCGGGCGGCGCTGACGCGGACGCTCAACGCCTACGCCCGCAACAAAGGGCTGCTGAAAGAGAAGGACGACAACCTCGCCGGCGAGGACGTGCGCGAGGGGCTGACCGCGGTGATCTCGGTGAAGCTGCACGACCCGCAGTTCGAGGGACAGACCAAGACCAAACTCGGCAACCCGCCGATCAAAGGCCTGGTCGAGGAGACGGTCAACCGCAAGCTGGCCGAGTACTTCGAGGAGAACCCCGGCGATGCGCGGCGGGTCATCAGCAAGGCGATCGACGCCTCCCGCGCCCGTGACGCGGCTCGCAAAGCCCGCGACCTCACCCGCCGAAAGTCGGCGCTGGAGAACTCGACGCTGCCGGGCAAGCTCGCCGACTGCACGGTGAAAGACCCGAGCCTGGCCGAGATCTTCGTGGTCGAGGGCGACTCCGCCGGCGGCTCGGCGAAGCAGGCGCGCGACCGCAACACCCAGGCGGTGCTGCCGCTGCGGGGGAAGATCATCAACGTCGAGAAGAGCCGGATCGACAAGGTTCTCGCCAACAACGAGATCCAGGCGCTGATCACGGCGATCGGGACCGGCGTCCACGACGAGTTCAACCTCGAGGACGCGCGGTACCACAAGATCGTGATGGCGACCGACGCCGACGTCGACGGCGCCCACATCCGCACCCTCGTCCTCACCTTCCTCTACCGGCAGATGCCGGAGCTGATCGACGCCGGCTACGTCTACATCGCCAAACCGCCGCTCTACCGGGTCAAACAGGGCAACCAGATCACCTACCTCGAGCGCGACTCCGAACTCGAAGAGGTGCTGCTCCGCGACAAGCTCGAGGACTTCGAGCTGGCCGACGCCAACGGCAGGAAGACGAAGCTGACGGCGAGCCGCTGGCAGGGGTACATCCGTCGCTCGAAAGAGTACGAGGGTTGGGGCTCGTCGCTGCAGGCCGAGTTCGGCCACGAAGCGGTGCGCTTCCTCGAGGAGTCGAGCCTGCTCGACGAGGGCACCAAGACCTTGAAGGCGGCGGCGACGCTGCTCGCCACGAAAGCGCCGGAGAGCGAGCCCTTCGACACCGAGGTGCTCTCTCAGGACGACGAGCTGCTGGTCGTCAAGGCGACGGAACGGAAGACCGGCCTCGCCCGCACCCACCGATTGCCGGCGGCGCTGTTCAACCATCACGACTACCGCAAGTTCGCCGAGGTCCACGAAGCGCTGCTGAAGCAGGTCGGGCGGCCGCCGTTCGAGATCGAGTTCGGCGAGCGACGTAACGCCGCGCTCTCCTTCGAGGCGCTGCGCGGGGCGGTGCTGGAGCTGGCCCGCAAAGGCGTCGACGTTCAGCGGTTCAAGGGTCTGGGCGAGATGAACCCCGACCAGCTGCGGGAGACGACGATGGACCCGGCCAGCCGCACCCTGGCGCGGGTGACGCTGGAGGACGCGACCGCCGCCGACACGATCTTCAGCATGCTGATGGGCGACCAGGTAGCGCCCCGGCGCGACTTCATAGAGACGCACGCGAAAGAAGTCAGGTTTTTAGATGTTTGAGCGCGCCCGTTCGAATGATGAGGTGATTACTTGATGGATGCCAACGTTCTTACCGGCGGCCGCATCGAAGAGCGCGAGCTCGAGAAGGAGATGCGCTCGTCGTACCTCGACTACGCGATGAGCGTGATCGTCGGGCGGGCGCTGCCGGACGTGCGCGACGGGCTGAAGCCCGTACACCGGCGGGTGCTCTACGCGATGCACGACATCGGCCTGCAGCCGACCCGGCCCTACCGCAAGTGCGCCTACATCGTCGGCGAGGTGATGGGCAAGTACCACCCCCACGGCGATTCGGCGATCTACGACACCCTGGTGCGGATGGCGCAGGACTTCTCCCTGCGGTATGTCCTCGTCGACGGCCAGGGCAACTTCGGCTCGATCGACGACGACCCGGCAGCGGCGATGAGGTACACCGAGGCTCGCCTCGGCCGGCTTGCGACCGAGTTGCTGCGGGACATCGACACCGACACCGTCGACTTCGGCCCGAACTACGACGAGAAGGCGAGCGAACCGCTGGTGCTGCCGGCGCGGTTCCCGAACCTGCTGGTCAACGGCACCTCCGGGATCGCGGTCGGGATGGCAACCAACATCCCGCCGCACAACCTGCGCGAGGTCGCCGCCGCGGTCACCGCCTACATCGATGACCCGGGGCTCGACCTCGAGGGTCTGATGCAGCACGTCAAGGGCCCGGACTTCCCCGGCGGCGGGATCATGAGCCGCGAGGGGATCACCGACGCCTACCGCTCCGGCCGCGGCAGCATCCGGGTTCGGGCGCGGGCACACGTGGAGCCGCTGAAGGGGGGCAAGGAGGCGATCGTCGTCACCGAGCTCCCGTTCATGGTCAAGAAGGGCGGTGAAGGCGGCCTGATCACGAAGATCGCCGACCTCGTCCGCGACAAGAAACTCGAGGGCATCTCCGACCTGCGCGACGAGTCCGACCGCTCCGGGATGCGCCTGGTGATCGAGCTGAAGCGCGGCGGCCCACCGGCCAAGGTCGTTCTCAACAACCTCTACAAGAAAACGGCGATGCAGACGACCTTCGGCGCCAACATGGTGGCCTTGGTCGACGGCGTCCCGAAGACGCTGAGCCTGCGCGAGCTGATCCACCACTACGTGGACCACCAGCGCGAGGTGATCACCCGCCGCACCCAGTTCGAACTACGCCGGGCCGAGGCGCGCGCGCACATCCTCGAGGGGCTGCTGGTCGCGCTCGACAACCTCGACGCGGTGATCAAACTGATCCGCGGCTCGAAAGACCCGGACAGCGCCCGCGAAGGGTTGATCGACCGGTTCGAACTCTCGCGCGAGCAGGCGCAGGCGATCCTCGACATGCGCCTGCAGCGCCTGACCGCGCTCGAGGCCGACAAGGTCCGCGCCGAGCACTCCGACCTGATGGAGCGGATCGGCGAGCTGCGAGCGATCCTCGGCGACGAAGCGAAAATCATGGGCCTGGTCAAGGACGAGCTGGCGGAAATCGTCGACTCCTACGGCGACGAGCGCCGCACCGAGCTCGTCCACTTCGAGGGCGACGTCGGGATCGAGGACATGATCGCCGACCAGCAGATGGTGATCTCGCTGACCGCCTCCGGCTACGTCAAGCGACTGCCGCTGGCGACCTACCGCCAGCAGCGCCGCGGCGGCGTCGGGGTGATGGGGATGAACCTGAAAGAGGACGACTACATCGCCCACCTCCACATCTGCTCGACCCACGACTTCCTGCTCTTCTTCACCAACCGCGGCAAGGTCTACCGGCTCAAGGTCTACGAGCTGCCCGAGGGAGCCCGCCAGGCGAAAGGCAGCTCGCTGAACAACCTGCTGCCGCTGCGCGAAGGCGAGCGGGTGATGGCGGTGATCCCGACCCGCGACTTCAAGGAGAACAAGTACCTCGCCTTCGCCACCGCCAAGGGCCTGGTGAAGAAAACCGAGTTCCTCGCCTACAACACGCCGATTCGCGCCGACGGGATCATCGCGATCAAGGTTCGCGACGGCGACGAGCTGGTCCAGGTGCGATTGACCTCGGGCGAAGACGACATCCTCATGGTCTCCCACTCCGGCCACGCCTCCCGCTTCTCCGAGAAGCACGTGCGGACGATGGGCCGCGACACCAGCGGCGTCAAAGGCATGAACGTCGCCGGCAAGGACAACAGGGTGCTGGCGATGGACATCGCCCGCAACGACACCGAACTCTTCGTCGTCACCGAGAACGGCTACGGCAAGCGGACGCCGGTCTCCGAGTACCCGGTGAAGGGCCGCGGCACCAAAGGCGTCCTCACTGTGAAGCTGACCGAGAAGAAGGGCGGCCTCACCGGCGCCCTGATCGTCGGCGAGCACCAGGACCTCCTCTTCATCTCCCAGAACGGGATGGTCCAGCGCACCTCGGTCAGCGGCATCTCGCAGATGGGCCGCTCCACCCAGGGCGTCAAGGTGATGAACATCAAGGACGACGACCGCGTCAGCGCCGTCGCCCTGGTGGTCGAGTCCGAGGAAGCCGAGTCAGGCGTGCCCGAGGACAACGGCCAAGGCGAGCTGGGTGAAGGCTCTCCCGACGGCGCGGGAGATTAGATCAGAAGCCGCCTGGCGAGTCGCGCTCGCGAGTAGACGATAGCCCCTGCTCTTTGCGGGAAACGTAGGTAATCGGGTCGAAACGGTATCGGTAGGCCTCGTAGAATCTGGCAATGGTGACCCGCAAGATCATCAAGGAGTACCAAAGTGGACTGGATTGGCATTGCCAATTTGGTCACCCAGGTCCTGACCCTGATGCTGTCGGCAACCCGCAGGGGGAGCTAACGGCCTGAGGTAGGGCGTCCGGCGCGTTGCCCGCTCGCGCGTCGAAAGGACGACTCCGTTTCAAGAAGCGGAGCCTAGGGCGAAGTCCTAGATGGTCGGAGGGGCGGGGCGCCGTTTCTCGTTTCGAGGCCTGGTCTTTAGCTATATCGCTAGAACGGCACTTCGAGGAAGGTTTCCCAGCTCGGGCCGGTGAGCGGGAAGCGGGGGGCGCCGGGAAAGTTGACGGTGAGGTCGCCGGACCAGGAGGTGGCGCCGTCGGGGTAGGCGCGGTAGCGGCCGGTGCCGTGGAAGGGGGCCGGGGGGGTGAGCCTGGCGGCGGTGAGGGCTTCGTCGATGCGGATCGGGCTGTGTTTGCGGAGGACCGCGGTGCGGACGATGGCGACGCGGGGGCGGGAGTCTTCGGTGGTGGCGACGAACTGGGTGGTGCGCCGGCCTTCGAGGGCGAGGAGGGCGGTGGCGTCGATGCCCTGCCGCATCACGGAGAGGAGGCCCGCTCTCGGTTCGAAGGGGTTGAAGCTGAAGTCGAACCCCGGCCCGCCGCGGCGCTTCCGGCACTTGGGGGCGGGGATGACGACCGCCCCCTTGGCCCGGTGGATGCGGACGCTGACGTAGCCGCCTTCGCCCCGGAAGCGGAGGTTGCCACGGAAGACACCGTGCTTCTTGATGAAGCGGTTGGCACCGCGGCAGGTGCGGCGCTTGCCGACCCAGGTGCGGTGGCGGGAGGGGCGGAAGCGCATCTTCACCTTGCCGAACTGGCCGAAGGTCGCCTGCAGCCGTTCGGGCCGGGCGACGCCGCGCGCCATGTAGGAGGTGGCGATGCGCTTGCCACGATCGCCGCGCCAGACCTCGAGGAAAACGGCGCTGCCGAAGGTGCTGACGCCGACCTTGTAGCCGTCGGCCCTGAGCACGAACCCGGAGCGGAAGAAGGCCGTCGGCTTGACCGGCCCGCCGTGCTGACCGAGCAGGTGGCTGCGCGGGGGCGGCGGCAGGAGCCGGACCGGTGGCGCGGCGCGGCGGTGCTTGACCCGGGGCCCGGGGTCCTTCCGGGCCTGATGCTCCTTCCGGCTCCGCTGGTCGTTTGGCGCAGCCTCGACGGCGAGCGCCACCGCCAGGGTCAGCACGAGCGCCAGCACGACCACATCGGCGAGACGGCCCCTCATCGCTTCTTCGTCGCGCGGCCGTAGAGCCGTGCGACTTCCTTCCCGAAGTAGGCCCCGTAGGTGGGGGAGGTTTCGTCGAAGTAGCCGTAGTTGGTGACGCTGTTGAGCCGGTTGCCCGCGATCGTCCAGCCGCCGCCCGAGGCGCCGCCGGTGACCTGGCAGTCGACGGCGAGGTTGAGCGGCCCGCGGAAGACGAAGGAGCTGGCATCGTGCCCGAGGAAGCGGGTGCCGCGGCAGATCCGCTGGGTTTCGCCGTCGAAGGGCGCTTCGGACGGGTAGCCGTGGACGTCGAAGGTCTGGCTCGCTCTCTGGTTGAAGGCGATCCCGGTGCCGCCGACCGCCTCGCCGAGCTTGTCGCCGGCCTCGTTGCGGCCGACCACGAGCGCGCCGACGTCGTAGTTCTCGCTGCCGTTGGCGCGCCACTGCTTGGTGGTGTCGATCCAGCGGGCCGGGAAGACCCCGAACGGGCGCTGGCCGTAGCGGTAGGCGGGGATGAAGACCATCCGCCCGGTGAACCAGCGCCCCCGTTTGCCGCCGCTGTTGAGGCAGTGGGCGGCGGTGACGACTACGCTCTTGTTGGGAGAGCGCACCGCGGTCCCCGAGCAGCGCCCGTAGCCGAAGATCCCGAAGGAGAGGAAGAGCGCGCCGTTGACCCGGAATTCCGGCAGCGTCGGATCGGGCACCTGTTCGAAGTCGGCGCCGAAGCCGGGGCCGGGAACACCGAAGGCCGCCACCCGCCTGGCCTCACCGCGCCGCCCCCGTCGCACCGTCGCCCGCGCCTTACGCCGGCGCGGGAACACCTCGATCGGTTTCGCCGCCCGCATCCGCGCCGGCGTCCAGAAGGCGGCGGCCTTGCGGGCCGAGGTTGGCTTCACCCAGACGCCGCTGCGCGCAGCGGTCGCGCCGCTGACTGGAATCGCGGCCAAGACGAGGATTGCCGCAAATACGGCAGCAGCGACCGCGCGTCGAATCCCGCCAGCCCTCGAATTCATCAGAGCGGGATTCGCCCTATGCGCTCAGAAGCCTCTTTTGGTCGAGACCAGCTAAGCCGCCTGCGGCAGGTACTGCTCCCAGGCCGAGGGGATCTTCGGGCTGGCGACCTGGATGAAGACGGTCGGCGGCGGCGCCTTCGGCGTCTTCGCCGGGTGCATTTCGATCTCGCGGGGAAGCCGGTTGCCCTTGCGGCGGTTGCAGGGCGGGCAGGCGGCGACGATGTTCTCCCAGACCGAGAGGCCGCCGCGGGAGCGGGGGATGACGTGGTCGACGGTGAGCCCCGACTTGGTCGAGCCGCAGTACTGGCAGGTCCAGGAGTCGCGGGCGAGGACGGCGCGGCGGGTGATCTTGCGGCGGTGCGCCTCGCGCGGGATGCGGACGTAGTTGACGAGCCGGATCACGTCCGGTCGCTCCATCGTCATCCGCTCGGAGTGGAGCGCGGCGCCCTCCCGCTGCTCGAGAAGTTCGGCCTTTTCCTTGAGAAGAAGGACAGCGGCTCGTCTCAACGTGCAGACGTTGATCGGCTCATACGTCGCGTTGAGTACCAGAACCCTGGCCATAACTGCCGGAAATTGTAGGCATACGGCCTCACTGCACGGGATAGGAGCCCAGAATCCGCACCGAAGCGGCCTTCGTGCGCAGCGCCGCGATCGCCTCGGCGACCGTCGAATCGGTCTCACGTCCCTCGAGGTCACAGAAGAACATGTACTGGCCGAGACCCTGCCGCAGCGGCCGCGACTCGATCCGGGTGAGGTTGATACCGCGGTCGGAGAACTCGCCCAGGCACTCGACCAGGGCGCCCGGGTGATCGGCCCCGACCTCGGAGAAGACGAGCGAGGTCTTCCACGGCCCGGACCCCTCCGGCTCGCTTCCGGCCGCCGCGATCCAGACGAAGCGGGTGACGTTGTCGTCCTGGTCCTCGACCCCTTCCCGCAGCAGCTCGCAGCCGTAAAGTGCCGCCGCCGCCCGCGCGCCCAGCGCCGCCCACGGCCGCGAGGACTCGCTGACCATCCGCACCGCCGCGGCGGTGCTGCTGGCGTTGCGCAGTTCGACCGCGGGGAAGGTCTCGCGCAGGAAGCGCTGGCACTGCGCCAGCGGCTGCGGGTGCGAGAGCACCGCCTCGACGTTCTCGGCCCGCGTCCCCTCGCGGGCGATCAGGTGGACCCGGACGCGGTAGTCGTGCTCGCCGACGATTGTCACCGCGCCCGCCTCGAACGCGAGCGTGTCGAGCGTGGGGCGGACCGAGCCCTCGAGCGAGTTCTCGATCGGGACCACGGCTCGCTCGGCCTCGCCGCGCTCGACCGCGAGGATCGCATCCGGGATCGTCGCCGTCCGCAGCGGCTCGAAGCCGCCCTCGGGGATCGCTTCGCCGAGCGCGTCCTCGGTGAAGGTTCCGGCAGGGCCAAGGTAGGCAATTCGCATGCCCACAGCCTGAACTATTCGATCAAAAGCGTGTAGGTCGCTTCGTTGTTTTCGGTGACCTGCTCGCCGCCGACCGGTTCAACTTCGATTTCGAGCGTGACTTCGCCGCTTGGCGTCGGCGTCAGCGGGATGATCGCCGTGCCGGTTTCACCGGCCGGGATTTCGTCGATTTCTTCCTTCACGGTGTTGCCTTCGAAGGTGACCGAGACGTTGACCCCGTTCTCGGTCGATTCGCCCTGGTTCTGGACCGAGACTTCGACTTCGACCCCTTCTTCGGCCGAGATCGTGGTCGGCGCCCCTTCGATCAGTTCGGTTTCGTTGACGAGCACGCTCTCGAGCCCGGTGCCGTGGAGGCCGGAGACGTTGCTGTCGACGCCGCCGCTGATCGCCCCGAGCGCGTCGCTTACGGTGCTCTCCTCGAGCCACTTTTCATCCGGTAGGAAGTTGTCCCTGGGTAGATCGCTGTCGGAGATCCCGTTGTCGGCGAGGACCGCGTCGACTTCCGGCCGCACCACCTGTTCGTAGATGACGTCGGAGGCCAGCAGCTCCTGCATCTGCCTGGCGATCGCCTCCATCGCCTTCTCCGCTCCGGCGTCGCCCAACGCGTCGTCGGTCTTTTCGGCGATCTCGCCCATCGCGCTGGCCCGCAGCTGATACGTCAGCTCGAGGTTGGCCTGGGCGCGGGACATGTCGCCGGGGGTGCTGAGGTCGTCGATCCGGGTGGCGTAGGTGTCGACCGCGCTGCGGTCGGCGTTGACCTGATCGATGAAGTCGGTGACCGAGAGGCTCCCCGGTTCTTCCAGCCGTTCGAAAAAGGATTTGCTCGTCTGCTGCGTCTCTTCGACGATCTGGGCGACGTTGCGTGCGTAGTCGCTGAGCTCGCGGTTGGCGCGGGCGTCGAGGCAGCCCTTGACCCCGAGCACGATCAGGATCAGGAGGACGAGGCCGCCGCCGAGGGCGAGGCCGCGCCGCAGCATGATCTGCTGGCGCTCGGGTCGACGTTGGGGCCGCTCGCGCCGGGGCGGGCGTCGTGAGGTTAAGTCCTCCACGGGGGCGAGAGTATGACTTCTGATGCGGCCGCGCCGCCAGGAGACCCCGCAAACGGTGGGTTTTTCCCAGTCCTCCCACGGGCAGGAAGGCTTTCTTTTCTGGCGAAGTGGGAAGAGCGATGGTCGGCTCGCTGGTCCTCAACCGCTTCTTGATCGAGCGCCGCATCGGCAGCGGCGGCTTCGGCGTCGTCTACGAGGCCTGGGACGGCCGCCTCGAGCGGCCGGTGGCGGTGAAGGCGATCGAGCAGCGGGGCGAGGCGGGCCGCCGGGTGCTGCGGGAGGCGCAGGCCGCCGCCCGGCTCAACCATCCCGGGATCGTCACCCTCTACGAGCTGGGGGAGGAGGACGGCAACGCGCTGCTGGTGACCGAGCTGGTCGAGGGCTCGACCCTGGCCCGCCTCGCCAGCGCCGGCGAGCTCTCCGACCGCGAAGTCGGCGAGATCGGCGCCGACCTCTGCGAGGCCCTCGACCACGCCCACTCGCGCGGCGTCGTCCACCGTGACATCAAGCCGCAGAACGTGCAGGTCGTCGACGACTCGGAGCCGCGGGCGAAGCTGATGGACTTCGGCGTCGCCCACCTCGCCGACGCGGCCGCCCTGACCGCGGCCGGCGACGTCGTCGGCACCCTCGCCTACATGGCCCCCGAGCAGGCGGAGGGGCGCCCGGCCGGTCCCGAGGCCGACGTCTACTCGCTCGCCCTGACGCTGTACGAGTGCTGGAGCGGCGAGAACCCGCACCGCCGCGCCACCCCGGCAGCGACCGCGCGGGCGATCGGCGGCCGGGTGCGGCCGCTGCGCCGGCTCCGTCCCGACCTGCCGCGGGAGCTGACCGGGACGGTCGACGCCTGTCTCTCGCCGCGCCCCAACCACCGGCCCTCGCTGGAGGAACTTGGGACGACGATCGAGGAGGCGCTCGACCAGCTCAGCGACCACCCGCCCGGCGCCTACGGCCACGGCATCCTCACCCGCGCCGGTGCCCTCGCGGCTGCCGCCGCGGTCGGCGGCTTCCTCGCCCTCCACGGCGCGGCTCTCCCGTAGCGGCGCTTCCCTAGATGGTCGTTTCCACGACCATCTAGGATTTCGCCATCGGCGCTCTCAGTCGCTTGGAGTCGATGTTCGAAGGCCTCGTCGAGGGGGTCTTCAGCCGTGCCTTCAGCTCGGAGGTGCAGCCGGTCGAACTGGCGCGCAAGCTGGCGAAGGAAATGGACGCCCACAAGACCGCCTCGGTCCAGCGCGTCTACGTCCCCAACGAGTACACGGTCTTCCTCGGCCGCCAGGACCGCGGCAAGCTCGAAGGCTACGAGCGCTCGCTCGAGCAGGAGCTATCCGGCTACCTGCTGGAGCACGCGCGCCGACGCGGCTACGACCTGCTGACCCGGCCGGCGGTCGAGTTCAAGACCGACGAGCGGCTGCGGCTGGGGGAGTTCGGGATCCAGGCGCGGCTGGTGAAGCCGCCGGCGCACGAGGGCCAGGCGCCCGAACAGGGCGAAGAAGGCCACACGATGGTCTACTCGGCGGTGCGCGAGCGCGACCGCAGCCGGCCGAAGCGGCCCGAGCAGGCGGTGGGGGCGCTGGTCTCGACCCGCGCCGTCGTCTCGCTCGGCGACCGCCGCTACGTGCTCGACGGCCCGGCGGCGACGATCGGGCGCTCGAAGTCGGTCGAGTGCGTGCTCTCCGACCCCAACGTCTCCCGTCGCCACGCCGAGCTGCGGCGCGGCGACAACGGCGACTGGCAGATCGTCGACCTCGGCTCCACCAACGGGATCAAGGTCAACGGCCGCCGCGTCCCCTCGACCCGGCTCAGCCCCGGCGACCAGGTCACCGTCGGCACCACCACCTTCACGTTTGACATAGAGCAGTAGGTAGGAGGGTCGATGACGAGAGCCAGGCGGCGTCAGGCAAGGACGCAGGGATTCCGAATAGCAGCGCTATTCGGGAGACCGAGGACGCCGCATGGCGTCGCCTGGCTCCGTCATTAAGGTGCTGGACGCGTGGACTACGACCCCATCTCAGTCGCACTGAAGTTCGGCTTCCTCGCCGTCCTCTACCTGTTCGTGCTCGTGATCGCGCGCGGCGCCTTCAAGGACCTGCGGCGGACGCTCGCCCCGGCCCCCGACTCGACCGGGTTCCACGCCGGCCCGGCATTCGCCGAGGCCCCGCGCGGGCCCGACGGCTGGCTGGTTGCCGAGCGCGGCGGCGGCCTCGAACGGGAGCAACGCTTCGACCTGATCGGCGGCCTCTCGATCGGCCGCTCAAAGGAGGCCGACGTGCGGATCGACGACCGCTACGCCTCCAGCCTCCACGCCCGCGTCTTCTCGCGCGGAGAACGGTTCTTCGTCGAGGACATGAACTCGACCAACGGGACGCTGCTGAACGGCGCCACCCTGCAGGGGGAGGCGGACCTGGTCGACGGCGACACCGTGCAGATCGGCGACACCGTCTTCAGGTTCGAGGTGGGGCCGTGACCCGCATGCGGAGCGGCCGTGCATTTCTGATTCTTCGGCCGTGGAGCATGCGAGGCAGCAGGTGTGTCCGATGAGCCTGCGGATCGCCGAGGAGGCCGTGCGCACCGACACCGGGCGCCAGCGCAACGCCAACGAGGACTCCTACTTCACCAGGGCGCCGCTGTTCGTCGTCGCCGACGGGATGGGCGGCGCCCAGGCCGGCGAGGTCGCCTCCAAGGCCGCCGCCGAGTCCTTCGCCGGCGAGCTCCCCGCGGCACCGCCGGAGCGGGTCCTGGAGGAGACGATCGAGGGGGCCAACCGGACGATCCACGAGCTCGCCCGCAAGGACCCGGGCCTGGCCGGGATGGGGACGACGACCACCGCCGCGATCGTCAACCTCGACGCCGAAGAGGTGGCGATCGGCCACGTCGGCGACAGCCGCGCCTACCGCCTCCGCGACGGCCGTTTCGAGCAGCTGACCCGTGATCACTCGCTGGTCGAGGAGATGCGGCGCAAAGGTCAGATCACCGACGCCCAGGCCGAGGACCATCCCCAGCGCTCGATCATCACCCGCGCCCTCGGCCCCGAACCCGAGGTCCAGGTCGACGTGCAGACGGTCCCCGCCCAGGACGGCGACCTCTTTCTGATCTGCTCCGACGGGCTGACGACGATGCTCGACGACGAGCAGATCTCCCGCCTTCTCGCCCGCGCGACCTCGCTGGAGGCGGCGGTGCGGGCGCTGGTCGACGAAGCCAACCGGGCCGGCGGCCGCGACAACATCACCGTCGTCGCCTTCCGGCTCGAGGACACCGCGGCGCCGGCCGCCGGGAACCCGCGCGGCGGCCCGGACGAGGGCGCGACCCTGATCGGCTCCAGCGCCGAGGAGGCCGGCCTCAGCGCCACCGAGGTCCGCCGCCGCGCCGCCGCCGAGGCCGCCCGCAAGCGGCGGGAGGAGCAGCAGGCAGGACCCTCGCGTCACCGCCTGCGCACCGCCCTCAAGGTGCTGGCCGCCCTCCTCGTCATCGCCGCGGTCGCCTTCGGCACCTGGTACGGCAACCGACAGATCTGGTTCCTCGGCACCGACGACTCGGGCCGCGTCGCCCTCTACCGCGGCGCCCCCTACGAGCTGCCGTTCGGGATCGACCTCTACTCGCAGCGCTACGCCAGCCCGATCCAGACCGGCTCGCTGCCGCCGGGGCGCCGGGGCGCCGTCACCGACCACAAGCTGCGCTCGCGCGAGGACGCCGTCTCCCTGATCGAAGACATCGAAAAGACCGAGGGCCTTCGTTGACGTCAGCCAGGAACCGGGAGCTGCTCGCCCTGGTTCCCGTCGCCGTTCTGCTCACGGCGGGCTTCGCCGGGGTCTTCTCGCAGGAGAACGAACAGCTCGGGAACCTCAGCCTAATCTACGGCGCCTACTTCCTGGCGATCTGCCTGGCGACCCACATCTACCTGCGGATCCGCCTCCCCGACGCCGACCCGTACCTCTTCCCGCTGGTCGCCGCCCTGACCGCCTTCGGGCTGGTGATGATCTACCGGATCGACGAGACCCTGGCGCGCGACCAGGCCAACTGGTTCGTCCTCGGGCTGGTCCTCTTCGCGCTGACGATCCACTTCCTCCGTGACTACGAGGTGCTGGAGCGCTACCGCTACACGATCGCAATCGGCGGGCTGCTGCTCCTGCTGGCGCCGCGGCTGCCGGGGATCGGGCAGCAGGTCAACGGCGCCTATCTCGGGGTGAAGATCGGTCCGATCGCCTTCCAGCCGGCCGAGTTCACCAAGATCGCGATCATCGTTTTCCTCGCCAGCTATCTGCGCGAGCACCGCGAGGTCCTCATCGTCGGCGCCCGCCGTGTGCTCGGGGTGACGCTGCCGCCGCTGAAGCACTTCGGGCCGCTGCTGGTCGTCTGGGGCGCTTCGATGTTCATGCTCGTCTTCATCCGCGACCTCGGCAGCTCGCTGATGTTCTTCGCCGCCTTCCTCGCCCTGCTCTACGTGGCGACCGGGCGCTTCTCCTTCGTCGTGCTCGGGATGCTGATGTTCCTCCTGGGCGCCTGGTTCTTCGCCAGCACCGTGCCCCACGTCCACGACCGGGTGGAAATCTGGCTCCACCCCTACAACGACCCCCAGGACAGCGGCTACCAGATCCTCAACTCGATCTTCGCCCAGGCCGACGGCGGCCTCTTCGGGGTCGGCTTCGGCCAGGCCCTGATCAACGTGCCCGGGGGTGGCGGGCCGCTGCTGCCGGCGGCGCAGACGGACATGATCTACGCCCTGATCGTCAACGAGGTCGGGCTGTTCGGCGCCGTCGGCGTCGTCCTCGTCTACCTGCTGGTCACCGCCCGCGGCTTCAGGATCGCCCTGCTCGCCAGCGACGGCTTCTCGAAGCTGCTCGCGGTCGGGCTGACCTCGGTCTTCGCGATCCAGGCCTTCGTGATCATCGGCGGCGTCACCCGGGTGATCCCGCTGACCGGCGTCACCCTGCCCCTGATCAGTTACGGCGGCAGCTCGATCGTCGCCAACTTCGTGCTGCTGGCGCTGCTGCTCCTGGTCTCCGACCGGGCCCGGCGTGAGGCGACCGAACCGGCGGGACGAGCGGCTGCCCTGGGAGCCGCGGCGTGAACCGTCAGATCGTCAAACTATTCGGCTTCATCGTCGTCCTCTTCGGGGTTCTTATCGGCTTCACGTCTTGGTGGTCGGTCTTCGACGCCGAGGCGCTGAAGGAAAAAGACGCGAACAAGCGGCCACTGCTGAAGCAGCAGCAGATCCCCCGCGGCCGCATCCTCGCCGCCGACGGGACGGTGATCGCGAAGTCGGTGCCGAAGGGGAAGGGAGCCGGCAAACGCTACGTGCGGCGCTACCCCGAAGGCTCCCTCTTCGGCCACCCGATCGGCTACAGCTTCGTCAAGTACGGCGATACCGAGTTCGAGCAGTTCCACAACGATGAGCTGATCGGCGAAGGCTCCGAGTTCAGCTCGATCGCCGACGAGCTGCTCGGCCACACCCAGGAAGGCAACGACATCGTCACCAACATTGACACCGAAGCGCAGCGGCTCGCCCTCTCCGAGCTCGAGGAAGCCGGCTTCGGTGCCGTCGTTGCACTCGATCCCAAGACCGGGGCCGTTCAGGTGATGGCCTCGAACGCGTCCTTCGACCCCAACCGGATCCCATATGAATTCTCGAAGCTGGGCACGAACGAAGTCGAAACGCCGCTGCTGAACCGGGCGACCCAGGGGCGCTACCCGCCGGGGTCCACGTTCAAGGTCGTGACCGCCGCCGCCGGACTCGACAGCGGCGCGATCACGCCGGAAACGGCGATCGACGCCCCTGGCACCTACGAAGTCGAAGGGACGCCGCTGCAGAACGACTTCAACCAGGATTTCCTCGGTGCCACCCTCGACACCGCCCTGACCAACTCGGTCAACACCTGGTTCGGCCAGCTCGGCCAGCAGCTCGGCAACGACACCCTGTTCGAATACATGGAACGGTTCGGCTTCAACGCCAGGCCGGCAATCGACCTGCCCGAAGACGAAGTCTCGGCGAGCGGGGTCTGGGACATCGAAAACGAAGAACTGCTGCGCGCCAACGACCCGGTTGACCTCGCCCGCCTCGCGATCGGTCAGGAGCGGCTGCTGGCGACGCCGCTGCAGATGGCGCAGGTCGCGGCGGCGGTCGCCAACCGCGGCGAGCTGATGAAGCCGCAGATCTGGAAACGGGTGATCGACCCCGACGGGCGCACCGTCGACACCATGGACCCCTCCGTCTACAGCGACGCGGTCAGCGAGGAGACCGCGGAAGAGCTGACGACGGCGATGGAGGACGTGGTCAACGAAGGGACCGGCACCAACGCGGCGATCCCGGGGGTGCCCGTCGCCGGTAAGACCGGCACCGCGGAAACCCCCGGCAACCTGGCCTGCGGCGGCGGCGTCGAAGAAAACCAGGCCTGGTTCATCGGCTTCGTGCCGGCGGACGACCCGCAGACCGCGATCGCGGTCTCGATCGAGTGCACCCGGGAATTCGGCGGCGATGTCGCCGCCCCGATCTTCCGCGACGTCGCGGAAGCAATCCTGAACGGAGAATGAGGAGGAACGGTGGCTGAGGTCAGCGAGGGAAGCATCGTCGACAATCGCTACCGGGTCCTGCGCCGGATCGGCAGCGGTGGCATGGCCGACGTCTGGTTGGCCGAGGACACCCACCTGCAGCGGCAGGTGGCGCTGAAGGTCCTGCACCGCCGCTACCTGCAGGATCAGGAGTTCGTCTCCCGCTTCCAGCGCGAGGCCGAGCACGCCGCCGGCCTCCAGCACCCGAACATCGTCGCCGTCTTCGACCGCGGCTCCGACGGCGACGTCAACTACATCGCGATGCGCTACGTCCAGGGGCCGACGCTGAAGGAGCTGATCGACCGTGGCCTCGGCCCCGACCAGGCGGTGGCGCTGGTGCGGCAGGTGCTGGAGGGCGCCCGCTTCGCCCACCGCAACGGGATCGTCCACCGCGACCTGAAGCCGCAGAACGTGATCGTCGACGAGGAGGGCAAGGCGGTCGTCACCGACTTCGGCATCGCCCGCGCCGGGCTCTCGGAGATCACCCAGACCGGCTCGGTGATGGGGACCCCGCAGTACCTCTCGCCCGAGCAGGCGCAGGGGTTCGAAGTGACCCCCGTCTCCGACCTCTACTCGATCGGGGTGATCCTCTACGAGGCGCTGACCCGCCGCGTCCCCTTCGAGGCCGACAGCGCCGTCGCGGTGGCGATGAAACAGGTCTCCGAGACGCCGCAGCGGCCGAGCTCGGTCAACCCGCAGGTCTCGCCGGCGCTGGACGCGGTGGTGATGCGGGCGCTGGAGAAGGAACCGGGGCAGCGCTTCCAGAGCGCCGACGCCTTCATCGCCGCCCTCGACGGGGCCCTGAAAGACCCCGGCGTCGCCCAGGGGACCGCCACCTTCGCGGCCGCACCGCCGATCGCCGCCGTCCCTGAGGAGGAGGCGCTGGAGGACGAGCGCCGGCGCAACTGGTGGCTCTGGGGCCTGCTCGTCGCCGCGATCCTGATCGGGATCCTCGTCGGTCTGGCGCTGACCCGGGACACCAGCACCAGGGTCCCGAACGTGACCGGCAACCAGCTCGGCGTCGCGATCACCCTGCTCGAACAGGACGGCTTCAGCGTCGGCGACGTGATCCGGGTCGAGCGGGAAGCGCCGGCGAACGAAGTGCTCGAGCAGGACCCGGCCGCCTCGCCGCCGGCCGACCAGGCCTCCGAAGACTGCGCCTTCCTCACCTTCTTCTGCTCGAAGCCGCAAGTGACGCTGACGGTCAGCGCCGGCCCCGGCAGCGCCAAGGTGCCCTCGGTCGCCGGTCGGACCGAGGCGGAGGCGACGCGCAGGCTGGAGGCCGCCGGCTTCGACGTCGGGGTCGAACGGGTCAACTCCGAGTCGGTCGAACCGGGCACCGTGATCCGCTCCGAACCGGGCGGCGGCAACACCGCGACCAAGGGGTCCGCGGTCACCCTCTTCGTATCGCGCGGGCCGAAGCTGGCGAAGGTCCCGGTTCTGGTCGGCGCCAAGCGCGAAGTGGCGGTGCAGCGGCTGCGCAGCAACGGGCTCGAAGCCAGCATCTCCGAAGAGGAAAGCGACGAACCGAGGGGGCAGGTGATCCGCCAGTCGCCGGACGCCGGCAGCCGGGTCGAACCGGGCTCGACCGTTGCGATCGTCGTCTCCAGTGGCGAAAAGGAAGAAGAACAGGCGCAGGTCCCGAACGTGATCGGCAAGGAACGGCGGCAGGCGGTCGAAGAAATCCGCGCCGCCGGCCTCACCCCCGTCGTCGAAGAAGAAGAAACCCCGGTGGCGGGCAAAGTCGGCCGGGTGATCGACCAGTTCCCGCCCCCGGGCAGCGAAGGGGAACCGGGCTCGACGGTGGCGATCACGGTCGGCAAGCAGGCCGCCGCGAGCGAAGAAGGCGAAGAAGAATGAAGGTGGCGGTGCTCTCGGGCGGCCGCTCCTCCGAGCACGAGGTGTCGCTGCGCTCGGGTGCCGCGGTCGCCCGCGGCCTGCGCGAGGCGGGCCATGAGGCGATCGAGGTGACGATCGGCCGCGACGGGGGCTGGACCGCCGCCGGCGCCGCGGTCGAGCTGGTCCCCGGGGGCGGCCTGCTCGGCGCCGAGGCGGTCTTCCCGGCGCTGCACGGCGCCTTCGGAGAGGACGGCAGCATCCAGGGCCTGCTCGAGTGGCTCGACCTTCCCTACGTCGGCTCCGACGTGCTGGCCTCGGCGATCTGCATGGACAAGCTGACGCTGAAGCGGCTCTTCGCCGCCCACGGCGTGCCGCAGGTCGAGTTCACCGCGGTCGAGGGCAACGACTGGTGGGGCCGCTGCGAGGGGATGGGGCTGCCGCTCTGGGTGAAGCCCTCGCGGATGGGCTCCAGCGTCGGCATCAGCCGCGTCGCCGAGCTCGCCGAGCTCGACGTCGCGGTCGAGCTGGCGCTGCGCCATGACCCGCGGGTGATCGTCGAGGCAAACGCTTGCGGCCGCGAGGTCGAGTGCTCGGTCCTCGGCAACGCCGAGCCGGAGGCCTCGCTGCCGGGCGAGATCGTCGCCCAGGGGGTCTGGTACGACTTCGAGGCCAAGTACACCGAGGGCGGGATGGAGCTGCGCGTCCCCGCCCCGATCGGCGAGGAGGCGGTCGCCCGGGTGCGCGAGCTCGCCGTCTCCGTCTTCACCCTCGCCGGCTGCTCCGGCCTCGCCCGCTGCGACTTCTTCGTCGAGCCCGACGGCACGGTCCTCGTCAACGAGATCAACACGATGCCCGGGTTCACCGACACCAGCGTCTACGCCAAGCTCTTCGAGGCGACCGGGATCGACTACCCCAGTCTCTGCGACCGCCTCGTCCAGCTCGCGGTCGATCGCCATCGCGAGGCGCGGTCCTTCGAGTTTTAGGGATTAGCAAGCCATATCAGAGGGTACCGAGAGGGAACCAGTCTGTGGATGATGCAGCGAAGGCCCCGTTGGAGGCGGAGCGATGACGACTGGACTCGAAGGGATACACGCGGAGCCCGCGCCGGGCGCGGACGAGTGCGTCGCGGGTGCGTCGACCGCGGATGTCCTGCGGCTGCTCAGCGCCGGGGCCACCGGGGCAATCCTGATGGCGCTGGGCGAAGGACCGCTGCGGACCAAGACCCTGACCGAGCAGGTGCCCGGGTACGCGCCGCGGACGATCTACCGCTACGCGAACAAGCTGGCCGAACTTGACGTGGTCGAGCGTGAGGAGGAGCCGGGGGTGCCCTCGAAGGTCATCCACACTCTCAGCGACCCCTGCGGGACCGAGCTCTACGAACTCGTCAACCGCTTCGCCGACGCTTCGCTGACGCGCCTTCCCGACGGACGCATCGACGCCCACGCCTGGGCTTCGCTCGGACTTCTGGCGGATCTGTGG
The DNA here is from genome assembly GCA_044867815.1 of Solirubrobacterales bacterium. Taxonomy (GTDB): domain Bacteria; phylum Actinomycetota; class Thermoleophilia; order Solirubrobacterales; family 70-9; genus VAYN01. The sequence goes on from JBIOVP010000007.1 coordinate 38,609, forward strand.
GAAGCCGGCATGGTCGAGGAGCTGGCCTGCGGCGGCCGCTCGCCGACCGAACTCGCCCAGGGCGAACACGGCCTCAGCTACCACCAGGTCAACCGCCGCGCCGGTCTCTTCAAGGCGGGAGGGCTGCTGACCGAGTGGCAGGGCACGGGCCGGCGCCGCTGCTACGGCCTGACCGAGAAAACCCGCCGCAAGATGGGCCTGGTCGTCGGCGTCGCCCGCTGGCGTCACCACCACGTCGTCGACGAGGGCGAAGAAGGGATGTCGGCGGAGGAAATGGCGACGGCGCTGCGTGCGGCGTTGCCGCTGGTCGAGCTTCCCGAGCACAAAGGCAGGTGCCTGCAGCTGAGCGTGCTCCAGGAGGAGGGCGCCCCCGGCGGCGAGGGCGAGGAGGTCTACGCCGAGGTCGAAGGGGACGGCTGCGTCCACAGCTGCGCCGAGGCGCCGGCCGAGCCGGACGCCTGGGGTCGCGGCAAAGTCGCGACCTGGATTTCGGCGCTGATGGACGGCAACGCGAACAACATCCTCGTCGGCGGCGAGGAGAGCTTGTTCAGCGACGCCCTGGCAGGTCTCTACCAGACCCTCTGGTCCCCGGCGCCTTTTTAGTAAGCGGTGTTGCGGGAGCGCGGGCGCGGCAGCGACTTGTAGCGGCGATCGGCACCACGATTCCAGAGGGCACCGTCGATCTGGGCGGGGGAGAGGCCACCCTTCGTTGCGGCGGTGAGCAGCTCGACGGCGTGGACGGCGGCGGCGCGCAGCTCGACCTCCTGCGGGGAGCCGTGCGGAAGCAGCTCTTCGGCTTCGATCGCCGCCAGCTCCTCAGCGCTCCAGGGACCCTCGGCCTCGAAGCGGTCACGCACTCCGGCCGCCATCGTCCCGTAGCCGCTCAGCCCAGGCCGCTTGCGGATCGTCGGCCACCAGCCGGAGCCGAATTTGATCGCGTTCATGCAGATCGCGAAGGCGGCAGCGGCTTCCGGATCGCGATCGGCCGGCGTTTCCGCGGGAGCCTCGTCAGCCGCAGCCCGGACGAGTCCCGCCGCATACTCCACGACCGCTCCCGCTTCGATGTGGACGTGACCCGCCCGCTCCATCACCCAGGCGCAGGCCGCTCGGACTTCGTCGGGGAGGGAGACTGAAGACATGGAGCAGTCACAGATACACGTTCGCCAGGCGACGGCGGAGGACGCCGCCGCGACCGCCCGCCTCCTGCACGACTTCAACCTCGAGTACGACGAACCGGCGCCCGACGTCGCGACTCTGACCGAGACCGTCCGCCGACTGATCGAGGAGAGCGAGATCGCGGTGCTGCTGGCCGGCGACGGGCCGGATGGCCTCTCCCTCTTCCGTTTCCGTCCCGCGCTCTGGGCCGAGGGGCCGGAAACGTACCTGCAGGAGCTCTACGTCGTCCCCGACCTGCGCGGCCAGGGCATCGGCCGCCGCCTCCTCGAGGAGACGATCGAATTCGCCCGCGCCGCCGGCGCCTCCGGCATCGACCTCAACACCGGCGAGACCGACACCGCCGCCCGCACCCTCTACGAGACCATGGGCTTCACCAACAGGGAAGGGACCCCCGACGGTCCCTCAATGCTCTTCTACGAGCGCGAACTCTGAGCCGTCAGCTGGGCGAAGCCGATCCCCGCGGGGGGCTCGGCGCGCTCGGGGTGAAAGAGATGGGCGAGGAGTTCGACGCCGTCGACGAGGCGGGGGCCGGGGCGGGAAAAGGTGGAGGCCGCGTCGACGGCGAAGAGCTGGCGGGCGCCGAGGGAGTCCAGATGGCGGCGGTGCTCAAGGGCTTGCGCCTTCGAATCGTCGAGGTACCAGCCGCAGGGCATCGCGACGACGACGTCGGGTTCGAGGCCCCGCAGCCGCTCCCACTCGACCTGCGGGGACTTTTCGCCGGGCCGACCGGCGACGTCCTCGCCGCCGGCGAGCTCGATCATCTCCGGCACCCAGTGGCCACCGAGAAAGGGCGGGTCGAGCCACTCGAGGGCGAGGACCCGCGGCCGGGGTGCACCGGCCACCGCGTTGCGCACTGCCTCCAATCGCGCTTCCAGTCCGTCGCGAACCGCGGCGGCCCGCTCGGGGATGCCGGTCGCCTCGCCGAGCCGGGTCGCGTCCTCCAGCACCTCGCCGAGGCTGCTCGGATCCTGTTGCAGCACCCGCGGCTTCCCCGGCAGGCGCGCCGCCACCGTGACCACGTCCTCGTAGGAGACGGCGCAGACCTCGCAAACCGCCTGGGTGACGATCAGGTCGGGTTCGAGCTCGGCCAGCCGCCGCTCGTCGAGGGTGTAGAGGGCACGGCCTTCGCCGACCACCCGCTTCACCGCGGCGTCGATCTCACCGGCGTCGAGGCCCGGCGGCAGGACCGTCGTGGTCAGGTGCGGCAGTGCCGCCGCCTCCGGCGGGTGGTCGCACTCGTGGGTGACGCCGACGACGTCCCCTCCGAGGCCGAGCGCGAAGAGCATCTCGGTCGCGGAGGGGACGAGGCTGGCGATTCTCATACAGCGACTATTTCACCGCGGGTAGCCCGTTCCCGTTGCTCTCCCCGCGGTAAGGACCCGGCTTTGGCCGGGGCCGGCCGCCGGGGAAGGCAAGGCGGAGGATCGTCCGCTGCACCATCCCCAGCTGCTGGCTGAAGGGGCCGGTGTTGTACGGGAGGCCGTAGCGTTCGCAGACCTCTTTTACCTGCGGAGCGATCTCCGCGTAGCGGCTACTCGGCAGGTCCGGGAAGAGGTGATGCTCGACCTGGTAGCTGAGGTTGCCGCTGGCGACATGGAAGAGCGGTCCGCCTTCGATGTTGGCCGAGCCGGTCAGCTGGCGGATGTACCAGCCGCCGCGGCTCTCGTTCTCGACCTCCTCCGGGGAGAAGGTGTAGGTCTGGTCGGGGAAGTGGCCGCAGAAGATGATCGAGTACGCCCAGACGTTGCGGACGACGTTCGCCGTCGCGTCCGCCCTGGCGGTGGCGCGGAAGGTCCTGGTGCCGCCCTCGATCGCGGCCTCCACCACCGGCGCCCACCTGCCCGCGCGTCGGCGACCTCGCATCCGCCCGAGGATCCCCCGCGGCCGGCGGCGCTGCCGTCGCGTCTCCACCGCCGCATCAACCGCCGACGCCGCCAGGGCGCTGACCAGCGGCCAGGCGATGTAGTCCTTGACGATCTGGCTTTTGGCCTTGCCCGCGATCCCCTTCAGCTCGCGCTTCACCTGGTGCATCGGCTTGCGTCCCTTGCGGATCGCCTCGAAGTCGAGGTCGTGCAGCGCCACCCCCCACTCGAACAGGGCCGCCAGGATCAGGTTGTAGACCGGCTGCGCGAGGTAGACCGGGTGCCACTTCTGCTCCGGGTCGATCCGCATGATCTCGTACCCGAGGTCCTTGTCCTTGCCGCGGATGTTGGTGTAGGTGTGGTGGACGTAGTTGTGGGAGTGCTTCCAGGCCTCGGCGGTGGAGGCGGTGTCCCAGTCCCAGGTCGAGGAGTGGATCCGCGGGTCGTTCATCCAGTCCCACTGGCCGTGCATCACGTTGTGGCCGATCTCCATGTTCTCGAGGATCTTCGCCGCCGAGAGCGAGGCGGTCCCGGCCCACCAGCCGGCGCGGTTGCGGGAGGCGAGCAGGAGGATGCGGCCGAGCACGGCGAGGCGCCGCTGCATCTCGATCATGCTCTCGATGTAGCGGCGGTCGCGATCGCCGAGCTCGGCCATCACGCGGTCGCGGATCGCGTCGAACTCGCGCCCCAGCTCGTCGAGCTGCTCCTCGGTGAGGTGGGCGAGGGGGCTCTCAATTTGGGTGTCGATGGGGGGCGTCGCGGTCGTGGTCATCTTCAGTCCTTGTCTCTCATAGTGCGATTACGACGTCACCTTCGGGCGCGTTGACGCAGGTCCGCACCATTTCGTCCTCCTGGCCGTAGACCTCGCCGGTCCGCAGGTCCCTGACTTCGCCGGAGCAGAGGCGGCCGATACAGGTGTGGCAGATCCCCATCCGGCAACCGAAGGGGAGTTCCGCCCCGGCCTCCTCGCCGGCGACGAGGATCGGCGTGCTGCCGTCGGAGCTGGCCTCGATGCCGCTTTTGGTGAAGCGGATCGCCCCGCCCTCGCCGGCGGCGGTGTCGCCGCCGCCGATCACCGGCTGGAAGCGCTCCATCTCGAGCAGCTCGGGGTCGCCCTCCTCCTTCCAGTGCTGGACGAGCGCGTCGAGCATCTCGCCCGGCCCGGAGATGAAGGCGTGGCGCTCCCGCCAGTCGGGGCAGAGGTGGTCGAGGTCGGCCGGGGTCAGCCGGCCCGCCTCGCCGGTGATCCGGATGTGAGGGCGGTAGCCGGAGCAGCGGGAGTCGAGGTCGCGCAGCTGTTCGCCGAAGATGACGCCGTCGGCGGTGCGCGAGGAATGGACGTGGACGACGTCGTCCAGCGCGCCATCGCGGTCGAGGCTGCGCAGCATGCTCATGATCGGCGTGATGCCGCTGCCGGCGCTGAGGAAGAGGAGCTGTCGCGGCGCCGGGTCGGGAAGGACGAAGGTGCCTTCGACGCCGCCGAGGCGGACGACGTCGCCGGGCCGCGCCCGGTGCACGAGGTAGGGGGAGACCTTGCCCGAGTCGACCAGCTTCGGGGTGATCCCGATCAGGCCGTCGGGCCGGCCGGGATCCGTGGTCAGCGAGTAGGCGCGCCAGTGGTGGACGCCGTCGACGATGACCCCGATCCGCAGGTACTGGCCGGGCCGGTGACCCTCCCATTTGTAGCCGGGACGGATCAGGACGGTGACCGCGTCGGGCGTCTCCCGCTCGATCCGCTCGATCCGGCCGCGCAGCTCCTGCGTCGACCAGAGCGGGTTGATCAGTTCGAGGTAGTCGTCGGGCAGCAGCGGCGTGAACAGCGAGCGCACGGCGTGGAGGGCGCGCTGGCGCGCCTTCGGAACATTGGGTACGGCGCCTCGCTCTGCCATTGCGGAATGCTTACACAGATCAGTGTAATTGTTTTGTGAAGCCGGTCACTCACCTACCCGCTCGGCGGCAAGGTCAGTCGATCAACTTCACGTCGCTGATCTCGATCTGGTAGCGGCCCTCCTGGTCGCGGGCGGGGGAGGCGCGGTTGAACCAGATCAGGAAGTACCTGGCGGGGGAGCCGAGGTGGAGCTCGATCTCCTCGCTGTCGCCGGCGTCGGTGACCTCGCCGACCGGTTCGCCCCATTCGGAGAGTTCTTCCGGCGGGCCCGAGGGGCTGGCGAAGATCTGGGCGTCCCAGCCGGGGGTGGGGGCCTTGACGAGCATCTCCGCCGGCTTCGTCGTCGACCTGGCGGTGACGTAGAGGCCGACGCCGGGGTTTTCGCCGCTCTTGGTGCCGGCGAAGGTGTCGGAGTCGTAGTGCTCGCTGCTCCAGGCGGTCGTCGTCGGGTTGCCGTCGACGGCGAGGCTGACGGTCTCGGGGTCCTCTTCGCCGTCGCCCTCGGGGTCGTAGTCGACGGCCCCGGACAGCGCCACCGGCGAACCCTTGCCGTCGAGGGCACCACCCCCACCGCCCCCGTTGCCGCTGCCGATCAGCTGCAGAGCTCCCAGCACCGCGGCGGCGAGCAGGACAACCAGCGCAATCAGCAGCCACGACCGGCGTCCGCCCCCGCCCGCGAGCTTGCGTTCGGCCGGCGGCACCGCCTCCAGCACACTCGTCGCCTCGCCGGTGGTGGCGCCGGCCCGCGCCGCCTCGACCTCGAGCGCGGTGCCGAGGTCGTCGATCAGCTCGCCGACCTCCTGGTAGCGCCGCTCCGGGTCCTTTGCAGTGGCCCGCTCGACGACCAGCGCCGCCGCGGCGGAGATTTCCGGCCGGCGCTGCTGTACGTCGGGCAGCTCCTCGTTGACGTGTTTCATCGCCACCCCGACCTGGCTGTCGGCGTGGAAGGGGACCTGCCCGACCAGCATCTCGTAGAGGACGACGCCGAGCGAGTAGATGTCGGAGCGCTGGTCGACCGGGTGCCCCATCGCCTGCTCGGGGGCGACGTAGTCGGTGGTGCCGAGGACGCGCCCGGTCGCGGTCATCCCGTCCTGCTCGAGCTGGCGGGAGATCCCGAAGTCGGTCAGCTTCGCCCGCCCCTCGGAGTCGATGAGGACGTTCTGCGGCTTGATGTCGCGGTGGACCATGTTGCGGTTGTGGGCGACGGTGAGGCCGCGGGCGATCTCGATCGCGTAGGCGAGCGCCTCCTGCGGGTCGAGCGCGCCGACCCGGTTGATCCGCTGCTTCAGCGTCTCCCCCTCGACGTATTCGAAGACGATGTAGGGGTGGCCGCCGTCCTCGCCGGCGTCGATCACGGCGACGACGTTCGGGTGCGAGAGCTTCGCCACCGCCCGCGCCTCCTGGCGGAAGCGCTGCAGCTGGTCCGCCTGCTCGGACATCTCGCGGTGCATCACCTTCACCGCGACCGACCTGTCCAGCGTCGTGTCCCGCGCCAGGTACACCGTCGACATGCCGCCGCTGCCGAGCTTCGCCTCCAGCCTGTAACGGCCGGAGAGCACGGTCCCGATCATCTGCGAGCTGGTGGAGGGGCGGTTGGGCACTTGCGCCGCCAACGTTACGACGCCGCGCCCTGTCAGGCGGCTTAGAGGATCCTGCGTGGTCCATCGGTTGCGCGCCCGACCCGCTTCGCCTCCGGGTAGTGGCGGCGCAGCAGCTCCAGCGCGGCCGCTTCGTCACCCGCGGGGACGACGACGCAGAAGCCGCAGCCCATGTTGAAGACCTCGCTCATCTCCTCGTCGGAGACGCCGCCGTGCTCCTGGATCAGGTCGAAGACCGGGGGCACCGGCAGCGGGTCGTCGATCTCGTAGCCGACCTCGGCGGCGAGGCGGAGAAGGTTCTTCGTGCCGCCGGAGGTGATGTGGGCGAGGCCGCGGACGTCGACCTCGGAGCGCAGCAGCTCGACGATCGGCTTGACGTAGATCCCGGTCGGCTCCAGGAGGACGTCGCCGAGCGGACGACCGAGGCGGTCGTCGTCGAGCGGGATCTCGGCCAGGGTGGAGCGGGCGAGGGTGTAGCCGTTGGAGTGCAGGCCGGTGGAGGGGAGGCCGATGACGGCGTCGCCCGGCTGCACGGCGGAACCGTCGACGATCGCGTCGAGGGCGACGGTGCCGAAGCAGGCGCCGGAGACGTCGACGCCGCGAACCAGCTGACCGAGCTGGGCGAGCTCGCCGCCGGGAATCTCGATCCCGGCCTTCTCGGCGCCGCGCGCGAGGCCGACGCCGATTTCCTCGCAGACCGCCGGGTCGGCCTTCTCGATCGCGATGTAGTCGAGCATCGCCAGCGGCTCGGCGCCGATGCAGATGACGTCGTTGACGTTCATCGCCACGCAGTCGATCCCGATCGTGTCGAAGCGCCCCAGCTGCTCGGCCAGCACCAGCTTGGTGCCGACGCCGTCGGTCGAGAGCGCGATCCCCAGCCGCTCGTCGATCTTGATCACGCTCGCGTAGTGCCCCGGCAGCGGCACCTGCGCCGAGGGCCGCCCGAGCTGGATCGCCCCCAGCGCCCGCACCAACCCGGCCACGGCCGAATCCGCCGCCCCCTGGTCGACCCCGGCCTTCGCGTAGGCGTCAGTCACGCATTCGATTCTTTCAGGCGCTGCGGCAGGTCCGTCGGGGGCTCGAAAACGTATTCACGTCCGATCTTGCGCCGCTCGAGGAAGCCCCGCCTTCGTAGTAGCGATAGGTCACTCCGTGCGGTCTCGTGGGTCACGCGATGAATTTCGGCATGAACCTTGAACGAGTAGGTGCGACCGGGGTGGCGCAGCGCGTCTGAGAGCAAGGCTAGCTGTCGGTTGTTGAAGCCTTCGTTCCCATGGATGAGAGCTTCGACCTCCTTGATCTCATCCGCCTTGCGTCGGAGGTACCGGTGCATGTCATCGATCGCCTGCTCGATAACCCTCAACTGATGGAGGATGAAATAAGTCGTATCACCCTCATCGGTCTCGGTTTCCAAGAACGCTCGCGCGTACTGCGCCGGCGCCTGCTGGAGAATTCTGGAGATCGGCAGGTACTCCACCAGCCAGTAACCCCTCTTCCTCATCAACCAGAAGAAGAGAATGCGGGCGGTCCTTCCGTTGCCATCGAGGAACGGGTGGTCGTAGGCAAGGCCGAAGTGCAACAGGATGGCCCGAAGAACCGGATGGATGAACGGCTCATCCTCGTCGCTTCCGTTGGCAAATTCACAAAGGACACCTAGGCGCTCCTCGAGTTGATCCGCGCGCGGAGGCCTGTGGATCGGTTGGTCGTCCCCTGGGTAATAGACGGCAACCCGCTCCTCGAAAAACGGTTGAAGCCTCCCGGCAGCTTCGGGATCGTCAAGCGTTCCGTCAGTCAGGATCCTGTGCAGCTCCAACACCAGCTCCGGAGTGAGGACGTCGCCCATATCGGACCGCATGAATTGCAGAGCCCGGTAGTTGTTGACGATCATCCGCTCGCTGCGGTTCCGTGGCTCGCGCCCGCTGCGCAGCAATGCCTTCGCCTCTTGGCGGGAGGTAGTGGCGCCCTCTAGCTGGCTCGACCGAATTGCCTCCTCGGTAAGAGAGTTGACGAGATACCGATCCCGAGCCTGGCTTTCGGAGGTGACTGCCTGATCCATCGCGACCTCGCCGGCGCAGCGCTGATCGATTCGATGAAGGCTACGGAGAACGATGTCGGGAAGGCTGTAGGTAAAGGGATGGCCGTCCGAAAAGAACGGGGAATCCGGCTCCGCGGCGAGCAGCGGTAATCGATGGAGGTTCGAACTGCGTTCGAACTTGATGGCCCACCACCACTCATTGACGGTGATGCCCTCGGGCGGCTCCAGCCTTTGGACCTTGTCCCAATGGAGGTAGTCCCTCTTCGTCCGGGGATCAGACGCCTTCATCAGCACATCGATCCAGCCTTGGTCCCTGACCTTCTTTTCGATCAGATCTGCATCAGGTGGCGGCGCTACATACATCCTCTAACTCCAAATCTGTCCAAATCCATCCAAGAATTTGGAAGTATATCCAATTTAAGATTTAGATTTGGACAGACGCTCGAGGACCACTGCCGCCAAGCCGATTCGGTAGGCCGCGTAGGGCCAGAGCGCGCGGTCGCGCTCGACCAGACGGATCAGGCGCTGGGAGGCGAGGGTGGAGGCGAAGGAGGCGCCGATGCCGACGGCGAGGGAGCGGCGGATCTCGTGGGTCGTCCCGCGGCGCGCCAACCGGGTCCCCTTGAGGGCGGTGGCGCCGACGATGATCGGCAGGGCGATCGTGCGGGAGAGCAGGTTCGCCTGGTCGCGGGAGAAGCGGCGCCAGCGGGCGGCGGCGAGAGTGACGCCGTTGCGGGAGACGCCCGGGGCGAGGGCCGCGGCCTGGGCGACGCCGAGCGCCAGGCCGTCCATCGCGGTGGCGTCGCCGCGGCCGCGGCGCTGGGGGCGGCGGTCGGCGACGAGCATCGCCGCCGCCCCGGCGAAGAGGCCGTAGGCGGTCGCCCGGGGGCCGCCGAGGTAGCGCTCGATCGGGCGCTCGAGCGTGTAGCCGACGAGCGCCGCCGGCAGGAAGGAGAGCCCGAGTAGCAGGGCCCGGCGGCCGTCGAACTGGCGCAACTCCTCGGCGATCGTCCGCCGCTGGCCGATCAGCAGCGCCGCCGCGGCACCGGTGTGGAGGGCGACCTCGAAGCTCTTGCGCAGCTCCGGGTCGATCGCCTCCCAGTTCCAGCCGGCGAGCCAGGGGACGAGGACGATGTGGGCCGAGCTGGAGACCGGCAGCAGCTCGGCCGGGCCCTGGACCAGGCCCAGCGCGACCGCGCGCGAGGCCGGGAGGTTGCTCAAGCCTCGCTGGCGCTCGCCGCCTCGGCCGGCGGCCGGCGACGACGCTTGATCACGAGGTAGGCGATACCGGCGACGACGGCGACCACGACCAGGTAGTCGAGGTAGTGGAGGTGGTCCCGCCACTCTTCCCAGTTCTCGCCGACGCTCCTGCCGATCAGGGCCAGCATCAGGACCCAGGGGATGCAGCCGATCGTGGTCAGCGCGGTGAAGCGCCAGAACGGCATTTTCGCGACGCCGGCCGGCAGCGAGATGAAGGTGCGGATGATCGGCAGCATCCGCGAGAAGAAGATCGTCGCGTCGCCGTAACGCGCGAACCAGTCGTCGGCCCATTTCAGGTGCTTGGGGCTGACGTGGATCAGCTTGTTTTTTTCCAGCAGGTCGATGCGGCCGTAGTAGCCGACCGCGTAGGCGATCCAGGAGCCGACGAGGTTGCCGAGGACGCCGGCGGCGACGACCCCGAACAGGGTGAGGTCACCGGCGGCGACGCTGGAGCCGGCGAAGAGCATGATCGCCTCGCTCGGGATCGGCAGGCAGGCGGACTCGAGCGTCATCAGGATGAACACGGCCGGCAGACCGGTGCTGCTGATGAAGTCGGTCCCCCAGTTGACGATCGGGTCAAGGAAGAAGTCGGTGACGCTGGCGAGTAGGGGGGGCGGCATTCGTGAAGCGGGGATTGTAGGGAGAGCGCTGAACAGCAACTAAACTCGGGTGTTCATGCGCCGGTTGAACCACCCCGTCTATCGCAACCGGGTTCTGCAGGTGGCGGCCGACGCCGTGCTCGTCGCGTTGGCCTACTTCCTCGCCTTCCAGCTGCGCTTCCTCGACCAGCCGCACGGCTGGCCGCACCGCTACGAGGTCCTCT
>JBIOVP010000008.1:0-5085 GCA_044867815.1 Solirubrobacterales bacterium
CCCCTCCGGACACATCTCGCTATGGCTCGATGTTGAGTGTCCTGAGGGGGACACCCCTCCCCCCTCACAGTTGGCCGCGCAACTGATCCGGATCGGTGACTGGGAGCTGGCAGGTGAAGTTTTCGCAGACGTAGGCGGCTGCCTGTCCGTCGACGGTGGTGCGGTCCGCGAGTAGGGGCGGCTGGTCACTTCCCTCCGTGCCGCCGGCGAGGACCAGGTGGAAAAGGGGTTTCTGGCGGACGACGACGGCCAGGTCGCCGAGGTCATCGCCGACCAGGGCGACCTCGCGGGTGGGGGAGAGGCGGAAGTCGAGGGCGCGCAGGAGGTGGGCGAAGGCGTCGGGGTGCTGGACGGCGGGTTTGGCGAAGAGGCGGAAGATGCCCTCGGCCTCGTCTTCAAAGCGGCGCTCGCCGGCGAGGGCAGCGAGGCGCAGCAGGCCCATTGCCGCCGAGCTGTTGCCGGAGGGGATCGGGTGGTCGCCGACCTCCTTGCGGCGGGCGATCAGCTCCTCGTGGTCGGCGGAGGTCGAGAAGAAGCCCCCGCGCTCGGGGTCGCCGAAGCGCTCGATCGTCGTCTCCGCCAGGGATCGCGCCTCCTCGAACCAGCGCTGCTCGAAGCTCGACTCGTAGAGCGTCAGCAGCGCCTCGAGCAGGAAGGCGTGGTCCTCGAGGTAGGCGTTGAGGTGGGCGCGGCCGTCTTTGCAGGTGCGGAGGAGGCGGCCGTCTGCGTCCCGCAACTGGCCGAGGACGAACTCGGCGCAGTCGCGGGCAGCCGCGAGGTAGTCCTCGCGGCCGAGGACTGCGCCGGCGTCGGCGAGGGCCGCGATCGCCAGCGCGTTCCAGGAGGTCAGCCGCTTGTCGTCGAGGCCGGGATGGATCCGTTGCGCTCGCGCCTCGAACAGCGCCCGCCGCGCCTCCGCCAGCCCCTCGGGCTCCTCGGCCCCCGTGCCCCCGGCCAGATGCAGCACGTTCGCCCCCTCGAAGTTGCCGCGCTCGCTGACGCCGTAGTGCTCGATCACCGGCTCGGCCGCCTCGCCCAGCACCTCCCGGATTTCCTCCCGGGTCCAGACGTAGAACTTGCCCTCCTCGCCCTCGGAGTCGGCGTCGAGCGCGGAGTAGAAGCCACCCTCGGGGCCCCGCATCTCCCGTAGCATCCAGTCGAGCGTCTCCTCGCAGACGCGGCGGTAGCGCTCGTGGTCCAGCACCTGCCAGCCGTGCAGGTAGGCGCGGGCGAGCAGGGCGTTGTCGTAGAGCATCTTCTCGAAGTGGGGGACGAGCCAGACCGCGTCGACCGAGTAGCGGGCGAAGCCGCCGCCGAGCTGGTCGTAGATGCCGCCGGCCAGCATCCGGTCGAGGGTCAGCTCGACGTGCTCGGTCTCGCCGCGCGCCAGCAGCAGCTCCAGTGAGGAGGCCGGTGGGAACTTCGGGGCGCTGCCGAAGCCGCCGTTGCGGCGGTCGGCCGCACCGAGCAGGCGCTGCACCGCGTCCTCCAGCTGGGCCGCGCCCGGCGGGTCGCGCGGTTCGACCTCGCCGATCGCCCCCAGCCGCTGCCGCGCGACCGGCGCTTTTTCGCGGATCTCCTCGCGCTGGGTCTCGAAGGCGTGGACCACCGCTTCCATCACCATCCGGAAGCTCGGCATCCCCCGGCTCTCGTCCGGCGGGAAGTAGGTGCCGCCGTAGAAGGGGACGCCGTCGGGATCGAGGAAGACGGTCATCGGCCAGCCGCCGTGGCCGGTGATCGACTGCACCGCCTCCATGTAGATCGCGTCGACGTCGGGGCGCTCCTCGCGGTCGACCTTGACGCTGACGAAGTGCTCGTTCATGTAGGCGGCGGTCTCCGGATCCTCGAAGGACTCGCGCTCCATCACGTGGCACCAGTGGCAGGCCGAGTAGCCGACCGAGAGCAGGATCGGCCGGTCCTCCTCGCGCGCCCGCTCCAGCGCCTCCGGCCCCCACGGGTACCAGTCGACCGGGTTGTCCCGGTGCTGGCGCAGGTAGGGGCTGGTCTCCTCCGCGAGGCGGTTCGGCATCGCCTTCAACCTACCCGGAGGCGGACAAGTCAAGTATTGGGCGCTGGCGCTCGCGGAAACTTGGGTCGGGTTTCCCGTTTATGGAAGAGAAACCCTTTCCTGCCGGCTAACCCAATACCGTCACTCTCGTGAAGAACAACCAGGGACACGGGCAGTCGGACCCGGCTGTCGACGCCGTGCTGGCGAAATTGGCACCCGCGGACCGGGCGGTGGTCCAAGGCGCGCTGGAACGGGCCGAGAAGACCGAGGCCGAACTGCGCTTCCTCGCCGACCACGACTCGCTGACCGGGCTGGTCAACCGGCGCCGGTTCCGGGCCGAGCTCGACCAGTACGTATCCTTCGCCGCCCGCTACGGCGGTCGCGGCGCGGTGATGGTGATCGACATCGACGGACTGAAGGGGGTCAACGACAGCCTCGGCCACCAGGCCGGTGACACCCTGATCCGCCGCGTCTCCGAGATCCTCCGCGAACGGGTCCGCGCCACCGACATCGTCGCCCGCCTCTCCGGCGACGAGTTCGCGGTGCTGATGCCGCAGACCGACACCGCCGGCGCCCTGCAGCTGGGAGAGGACCTGCGCGCCCAGGTCGCCGAGGGGATGCCGCTCAACTCCGAGATCGACGGCGCCACGATCAGCGTCGGGATCGCGATGTTCGGCGGCCAGGGCGAGGTCGGCGCCGAGTCGGTGCTGGTCGCCGCCGACCAGGCGATGTACGAGGCGAAGGGAGAGGGGCGGAACCGGATCACCCTCTTCCACGCCGCTGGTGAGGACGGGGCCGCCCAGCCGCGGCCGCAGACCACCAGCGCCAGGATCCGCGACGCCCTCACCCAGAATCGCCTGCGTTTGGCGACGCAGCCGATCCGCGACCTCGCTTCGGGCGGGATCGAGCGCTACGAGCTACTGCTGCGAATGACCGGGGAAAGCGGCGAGCTGCTGCCCGCCGCCGACTTCATCGACGTCGCCGAGCGCTCCGGGATGGTGCAGGAGCTCGACCGCTGGGTCGTCACCCAGGCGCTGGAGCTGATCGGCGAGCGCGAGAAGGCCGGCGCGCCCGTCTCCCTGCACATGAACATCTCCGGTGCCTCGGTCACCGACCTCTCGGTGCTCGAATTCATCGAACGCCGGCTCGACGAAGGCGAGGCCGACCCCGCCCGCTGCACCTTCGAGATCACGCAGACTGCGCAGGTCGAGGACTACGAGACCGCCGCCGGCTTCGCCGACCGGCTTACCGAGTTCGGATGCGAAGTCGCGATCGACGACTACGGCGCCGGCTTCGGCCCCTTCGCCTACCTGCAGAAGGTCCCGTTCGACGTGATCAAGATCGACGGCGCCTTCATCCGCGACCTGCCCCGCAACGACGCCGACCAGCTGACCGTGAAGGCGATCGTCGAGATCGCCCGCGGCCTCGGCAAGCAGACGATCGCCGAGTTCGTCGAGGACGAGGACACGCGGACGTTGCTGCAGGAGTACGGCGTCGACATGGCCCAGGGCTACCACCTGGGGCGGCCGACGGACGTCGCCGAGGGCCTAGCTCCCGCGTAGGAGCGCCCGTTTGATCTTGCCGCTGCTGGTCTTCGGCAGCTCGGGGACGAACTCGACGATGCGGGGGAACTTGTAGGGGGCGGTTTCGCGCTTGCAGTGCTCCTGTAGCTCGCGGACGAGACCCTCGTTCGATGCGCTGTCGTTGTCCGGGCCGTTGCGGAGGACGACGATCGCGCGGACGACGGAGCCGCGCTCGGGGTCGGGGGCGGCAACCGCGGCCGCCTCGGCGACGGCCGGGTGCGAGAGCAGCGCCGCCTCGACCTCGGTGGGGCCGATCCGGTAGCCGGAGGAGAGGATGATGTCGTCGCCACGCCCCTCGAAGAAGAGGTAGCCGTCGTCGTCTTCGCGGACGAGGTCGCCCGTCTGCCACCATTCGCCCTCGAAGCGCTCGCCGTCGAGGTAGCGGGAGAAGAAGGTGGGGGAGGAGGCGGCGCGCAGTTGCAGTTCCCCCGCGACGATCCGCGTCTCCATCCCCGGCAGCGTCTTCCCCATCGACCCCAGCCTCACGGGCTCGCCGACCAGGTTGGCCGTGACCTGGCCGGTCTCGGTCTGCCCGTAGCCGTCGGCCGGCTCGAGCCCCGTCGCCTCCTGAAACGCCGTGATCGTCTCCGGGTCCAGCGGCTCCCCCGCCGAGACCATCCGCCGCAGCTGCGGCAACGGCCGCAACTGCGTCCGACGCGCCAGCATCCGGTACTCGGTCGGCGCCTGGCAGAGCACGTTGAGCCCCAGCGCCTCAGCAAAGTCAAGCCGCTCGGCCGGGTCGAAGCGCCCGTCATGGATGACCGCCGCGGCCCCGGTGATCCACGGCGCGAGAAACACGTTCCGAGCCGACTTCGACCACCCCGTCGCCGTCGTGCACCAGGCCAGGTCTCCCTTCCGCGACCCAAACCAATGCTCCGCTTGGGTGCGCTGTCCCATCAGGTAGCGATACCCATGCACAACCCCCCGCGGCTCCCCCGTAGTCCCCGAGGTAAAGACGATCAAAGCCGGATCCTCCGCCCCCATCTCTTCGACCGCCGCCGGCGCCTCCTGCGCCTGGTCCTCGTCGAGCACCCGAGCGACGTCCACCATCGTCATCACCGGCACGCCCCCCGGCATCTCGGCGAGCAACTCCTCCTCGCCGACACACAACTTGGGATCAGCCGCCGCCACCCTGTGGTCCAGATCATGCCGCCGCAGCATCGTGCTGCAAGGCAGCGCCACCGCCCCCATCCGCCAGCAGGCAAGCAGCGTCAACACCCACTCGATGCGATTACCGACGAGGGTCATCACGACGTCGCCACGCTGAACTCCACGAGCCGCAAACGCCCCCGACAGCCCCGCCGACTGCGCGATCAGTTCCCCAAAGAAGTGATCCCGCCGATTCCCCTCAGCGTCAACAGCAACGATCCCCAGCCGCGAAGCCGGCGACCGCTCCATCAGTTCCTCAATCAGATTCAAGCTGCGGAGTCTGCCGAACGTCCGAGCCCGGTGCCCCTCCCACAGAGGCTCCTGAGACCACAAGCCGAGCCCAGC
>JBIOVP010000009.1:0-8430 GCA_044867815.1 Solirubrobacterales bacterium
GTGCGGATGTAGCCGGGGTAGACGGTGGTGACGGTGACCTCGTCGCCGAGCTCGGCCCGCAGCTGCTCGGAGTAGCCGACGACGGCGCGCTTGCTGGCGCCGTAGGCGGTGGCGAAGGGGACGGCGAGGTGGGCGAGGCCGGAAGAGATGTTGACGACCCGCCCGTGCGAGGCGCGCAGCGCCGGCAGCGCCGCGGCGGTGGTCCGCCAGGTGCCGAGCAGGTTGACGTCGAGGACGGCGAGGACGTCGGGGCCGGGCCGTTCGGCCGCGCTCTGCGGCAGACCGATGCCGGCGCAGTTGACGAGGGCGTCGAGCCCGCCGCCGAGGCGCTCGACGGCGGCGGCGACGGCCTTGTCGACCGATTCCTGGTCGCGGACGTCGCAGGCGATCAGGTCGTCCTCGGCCTTGAGGTCGAGTCCGACGACCTGCGCCCCACGCGCGCGCAGCGCCTTCGCGGTCGCCTCGCCGATGCCGCTGGCGGCGCCGGTGATGATCACGCGCTTGCTCACGAGCCGAACTGTATCAACAGTGTGTCGAGAAGACCAACATCTTGTTGATTTCTTCGACGCAATGTAAGGTGGAGGTCATGGAGGCGACTCCCAAAGCCGGGACCGCGGCCAAGGTCCGAGGGCGCCGCGGTGTCCGGGTCAGCGGCGATGACCGCGAGCGGGCGATTCTGGCGACAGCCGAGCAGCTGCTGGAAAAGAAACGCCTGAGCGAGATCTCCGTCGACGACCTGGCGCGCGGGGCTGGCATCTCCCGCCCGACCTTCTACTTCTACTTCCCCTCCAAAGAAGCGGTCGTGATGACGATCGTCGAACGACTGGTGACCGAAGCGACGGCGAGCAGCGAGGAGGTGTTCACGGCGCTTGCCGAGTCCGGACCTCGGGCGGGGCTTCGCCAGGGCCTCGCGAACCCCTACGCCGCCTTCCGCGCCCGACCCGGCATCGTCCGGGCCGGCGCCGACCTGCGCTCGATCAACCACCCGGAAGCCTCGGAGCTGTGGGAGCAGGTGATGGAGGGCTGGACCGCCAACGTCACCGCGATGATCGAGTTCGAGCGAAGCCGAGGCGCCGCCCCCCCCGGGCCCCCCGCCCGCGAGCTGGCACTTGCCCTGGTGCAGATGAACGAGCGTGCGCAGTACGCGGCGCTCCTCGGCGAGTCCCCTTCGCACGACCAGGACCGCATCCTCGACGTCCTCATCGAGATCTGGATGCGGGCGATCTACGGCACCGCCGAGCCGGAGAAGAACGCCTAGACACGCGGCGCGACCTCGCGGCCCATCAGCGCGACCGCGTCGAGGTCGCGGTGGAGCAGGTGCTGTCCCATGATCCGGGTCAGACCCGCGGCCGCCAGCTCCTGCAGTTGCTCAACCGCCTCCTCGACGGTGCCGAGGATCGTGCTCGGCCGCAGGCCGGTGATGAACACCTCGCCGTCGTCGCCCCGGCCTTTCCATCGGGAGAGACGGGAGGCACGGTCGAGCAGGTCGTCCCGGTCGGCGCCGACCAACCAGCCGGTCATCATCGAGAGCGGCAGCGTCGCCGGGTCGCGCCCCTCCTTCTCGCAGGCCTCGTCGAGGCGGCGGCGCAGGTCGGCGATCTCCTCCGCCGTCGACATCACCGTGTTGTACTCGTCCGCCCAGAGGGCGCCGATCCGCAGACTGCGCGGCCCGCCTTTGGCGCCGAGGATCAGCGGCAGCGGCCGCTGCACCGGCTTCGGTAACGCGTCCAGCTCCCGCGCCGAATAGTGCTCGCCGTCGAAGTCGAACGGCCCCTCGCCCCAGTGCCCGCGGACGATCTGCATCTGCTCTTCCAGCGCCTCCATCCGCGGCCCGATCTCCGGCAGCCCGAAGCCGTAGAGCTCGTGCTCGCGCTCCCACCAGCCGGCGCCGATCCCGACTTCGACCCGGCCGCCGGAGACGTGGTCGGCGGTCACCGCCGCCTTCGCCAGCACCGCCGGGTGACGGAAGGTCGCCGGCGAGACCATCGTCCCCAGTCGCAGCTTCCCGGTCGTCGCCCCGAGCGCCGTGATCGTCCCCCAGGCGTCGAGCGCCCCGCGCTCGCGCCGGTCGTCGACCGAGAGGTAGTGGTCGGAGCGGAACATCGTCCCCACCCCGTGCTCTTCGCAGGCCGCCGCCAGCGCCCGCCAGTCCTCCCAGGTCACGTCCTCCTGCCCCTCGACCATCAGGCATACGTCCATTGCCCGAGGCTACCCCGGGTACGGTGCCCTCATGCGAAGCACGCATCCGATTTTCGCCCCAGCGGGCTGTGTACAAATCCGGATGCGTTTACTGGCAACCGTTGGTCTTATCGCGGCCTTCCCTGTCACGGCGTCATTGACGGGACGAGCCTCGGCCGTCGGTCCCTACCCGAGCCTCGGCGCCTGCCAGGTCTTCCCCGATCCGCCCGCGTCGCTCTCACCGCGCGCGCCTTCCCTCCCCACCGAGGCCGCGTGGAACCAGGACGTCTCGAAGGCTCCCCGCGACCCGCGCTCGACTGCCTACATCGCCTACATAAACTCTCACGGCGGCGATCACCTGCACCCGGACTTCGGGTCGCCGCGCGCTTACGGGTTCCCCTACTCCGTCGTCGGCGCGGGGCAGCGGAAGCTGCCGGTCCACTACACCGCATACGGCGAGGAGAGCGATCCCGGGCCGTTCCCGGTCCCGGCCAAGGCGCCGATCGAGGGCGGCAATCGCAGCGACGGCGACCGGCACCTGCTCGTAGTCGACCGCGCCGGCTGCAGACTCTACGAGCTCTACCGTGCCTTCTACGTCGCCAAGCCGCGGCCGCACTGGAACGCCGACTCCGGGACCGCCTGGGATCTGCGCTCCGCCGCGCGCCGACCCGACGGCTGGACCTCGGCCGACGCCGCCGGCCTACCGATCTTCCCCGGGCTCGTCCGCTACGACGAGGTCGCCACCGGTCACCTCGATCACGCGATCCGCGTCACCTTCGAGAGCACCCGCGACGCCTGGGTCCACCCCGCCTCCCACTGCGCCGGCGACACCGCCAACCCCAGCGCCCCGCCGATGGGCCTGCGCCTGCGGCTGAAGGCCGGCTACGGCCTCGGCCGCTTCAGCGGTGCCGCGCGGACGATCGCGATGGCGATGAAGCGCTACGGCCTGATCGTCGCCGACAACGGCTCCAACTGGTTCCTTTCCGGCAGCAGCGACCGGCGCTGGGACGACGGGAACCTGAACCAGCTGAAGGGGATCCCCGGCAGCGCCTTCGAGGTCGTGAAGAGCGCGGCAACCCCGCATTCATGCTGATTTGCAGCGATTGGAATGGGTACTTGAGCCAATAGGGAACCCCCCGAGGAGAGAGGAAAATGGCTCAAACGAAATCCAAACCGAGTTCGAAATCGAAACCGAAATCGGGATCAAAAAAAGCATCAGCGTCGAAATCCGCGAAACCGGCGTCGAAATCGAAAGCTTCGAAACCGAAAGCCAAATCGAAATCGACGAGAGGCAAATCACGGAGCTCGAGCAACGGCGCCAAAGCCAGCTCAAACGGCTCATCGAGCAAACACTCGAACGTCGAGGCGGTCAAAAACGCCGTCGGCGACGCCGGGCAGACCGTGGGCAAAGTCGCGAGCAAAGCGAAAGTGCCGCTTGTCGCCGGGGGGGCTGCGATCGCCGGGGCCGCCGGCGGGATGGCCCTCGCCGCTTCCAAGAAAGGCCGCAAGAGCGGGCTCGGCAAGGCGATGGCGCGACGGCCGAAGATCAAGATCGACTCCAAGGACATCGCCAAGGCGGCCCAGGGAGTCGGGCGCGTCAGCACGCAGGTAAGCGAGGTTGCAGGCGGTCTCGAGACTGCCGCCTCGGGGAGGAACGGCAAGCACCGCTCCCCGATCGAGGTTGTTCTACAGGGACTTACCGCGAGGCGCTGACGCCGGGCTGGCCCTGAGGACATGGCCGGCGCCGCGCGCACGGGACGCGCGGCGCCGGCCCCAACTCCGCTCAGTCCGCCTCGGCTCCGTCCTCCGCTTCACGCCGTCGGCGCTCTGCCACTTCCCGCGCCACGTCCTCGGCCTCGAAGTCCTCGCCTTCGGCCGGGTGGACGACCCACTGCTCGACCGACCAGTCGACCTTGACGTCGCGGTAGGTGACGCCCTCCTCGGGCTCCTCCGGGATGTTCTCCCGCTCGACCACCGCGTCCGTCTCGTGGCCGGGCTCGCCGTAGTAGGTGACCTTGCGCTTCTCCGGCACCTTCCCGAACGTCACCTCCTTCGCCTTGACCGAGGTGAAGAAGTCGAGGTCGGGACGACGACCGCTCACGCGGTCGCCGCCTTCTCGACGTCGTGGACGGTGACGCGGCCTTCGGCGCCGGTGCCCTCGACGTCGTCGATGTCGACACCGTGCTCCTCGGCCTTGCGCAGCGCCGCCTCGGTGGCGTTGTGCTTTTCCGCCCGCCGCTGACGGCGGCGCTCGCCCAGCTCCATCGCTTTGTGGGTGGCGGCGAGCCCGAGGTCTTTGGCCTCGTCCGCCGCGGCGGCGCCGATTTCTTTGGCGACCAGCCTGGCGATCTGTTTGGCGATTCCGCCGCCGGAGCCGCCTTCGCCCCCGTTGCCACCGCCATCGCCTCCATTACCGCCGCCGCCTCCGCCACCGGCCAGGCCCGCGAGACCGCCGAGGGCACCGGCGCCCTGGCCGAGCCCGCCGACCGCCTGCCCGGCGCCTTCGCCGAGACCGCCGACGGCCTGGCCCGCGCCTTCGCCAACCTGCCCGACGGCTTTGTTGGCGCCCTCGCCAACTTCGCCGACCGCTTTCCCGGCACCGCCGCCGACGTCTTCGACCGCGCCGCCCGCGCCTTCGCCCACGTCCTCCACGGCGCTGCCGGCACCTTTGCCGACGTCTTTGACGGCACCCCCGGCACCCTCGCCGACGTCTTCGACCGCGCTGCCGGCCCCTTCGCCGATCTGGCCGACCGCTTTGTTCGCCCCTTCCCCGACTTCGCCGACGGCTTTGCCGGCACCCTCGGTGACCGGCTGCAGCGCTTCGGTGATGTTGCTCAAGACGTCCGGATTGCGGTCGAGCGTCGTCAGCACGCGGTCGATGATCGCGGTGACGTGGTCGAGCCGCGCCCGCATCAGGGCCTGCGCTTCGACGCCTTTGATGTTGAGTTCGACCTTGCCCAGCTCGACGTGGACGCCGACGCTCAATTTCACCAGGTCAAGCACTTCCGCGTGCAGCGAGACCCGCGCCATGAGGTCGTCGAGCTCGAAGTGGATCTCGTCGACCTTGACGACGGGGATGTCGACGATGACGTCAGGCTCGTCGGTATCGCTGATTTCGACCGGGTCGATGACCGTATAGTCTTCGTACATCTGCTCGGGCCGGGTCTTCTTACCGCCCTGGTTGCGGATCCCGGCCTGCTGCTCATCTCCCTGCTCTCTCGCCGCCCGTTCCTTCTTCGGGGTCGGGCTTTTGTTGCGCCCGCTGCCCTCGGTGCTCTGGCGGTCCTCTTTTTTACGCCCTTTGCTCCCGGAAGTTTTCGATTTCGACCGTTTCCGACTGCTTTCCGAGCCTTTGGATTTGGTCTGCTGGGCCATTCCCACACCTCTCCTCGCTGACGCGTTTCCTCTTCCCTTAAAGGACTTAAGGAACTTTTTCCCGTTGCGGGGAGCGGCAAACGCCCATGTAGAGGCAAATCAGCCGCGGCGACGGCCGCCGGAGACCAGGCGCCAGGCGCCGCCGACGACGTAGATCACCGCGAAGGAGACGGCGAGCCCGATCGCGCCAAGCAGGAGAAGGAAGAGCACGAAGGCGAGGATCGCCAGCGGGACCAGGAGCAGTTTCACGGCCTCCGTAGTCTTGCAACGGCGATGCTCCACACGGCGGCAGTTCTGCAGGTGGTGATTGCGCTTGCCAGCACCAGCGGTGGCGACCGGGCGATCGAGAGGATCGGCGACGGGCTTGCCCTGATCGAAGCGCGCCACAGGCTTGAACGGATCGAAGCGGCGAGCGCGCGGCCCACCGCGAAGAAGGTCCGGGTGCCGAGCGCTGGGGAAATCGCCGCCGATCCGAGCGTGCTGCCGCCCGCCTCGGCCGGCAGCAACGGGACCCACGTCCCCCACGCCTCCTCCCTGGGACGGGACGAGATCTTCGCCCACCGTCGCGGCGGCGACTCAACCGCGATCCTTCTCACCGGAGTCGCGCTGCGCTTCGACACGGTCGGCGCCGAACTGGGGACCGGCCCGCGCTGGCACCTCGCCACGGTCTCGACCGCCGGCTACGTAGCCCGCCACCCGCCGGGGCTTTAAAAGCCAAAAGGCCGGCCTCGGTGGAGGCCGGCCTGGTGACTGGTGGCTAAGCCCCCTTAGCAATCGAATCGTGAGGCGCCACGCGCTCGGTGCGGAGATCCATTCAGTTCACCTCCTCCCGGCTCTGGCTCTGCGCTGAACTCTAATTATGGTGGAGATCGTTCTACCAATGAGTCAGAGTTCAGCAAAAAGCGAGAACTTTTGAACACAATGTCCATCTAGCAGTTACGATCAAGCCCTCGTCAGTAATCAGCTCGGGAGAAGGAAGAGGGATGTCGACGAAAACGCAGCGCCGCAAAGCAACCGAAAACCGGATCAAAGCGATGAGCCATCCGCTGCGTGCCGCCCTCCTGCGGGTGCTCGTCGAGCGCACCGCCAGCCCGGCCGAAATGGCCAGGGAGCTGGACGAGGAGCTGTCGAACGTCAGCTACCACACGAAACAACTGGTCGAGTTCGAATGCGCGGAGCTGGTCAGTACCCGACCAGTGCGCGGGGCGCTCGAGCACTTCTACCGGGCGACCGAGCGGCACTTGATCGACACCGAGGAGTGGGAAGAGCTCGACCCCCTCGTCGCCGAGGACATCCTCTGCGACATCATGCAGAAAATGCTCGACGACTTCGTTACCTCCGCCCGGGCCGGGGTCGTCGGCGCCGATGAGAACTTCCACCTCACCCGCACCCCGTTGGTCCTCGACCGAGAGGGACTGCAGGAAGCGATGGAAGCCCATGAACGCGCCCGCCTGGAGGTCCTCGATATCGCGGCTCGCAGCGCCGACCGGATGGTCGAGTCCGGCGAGGAGGGAACCAACGTCTCCAGCAGTCAGGCCCTGTTCAAGATGCCAACCCTGAAACGGGCCCGCCGCTAGCCGCTACAACACCGGCAGCGGGAAGCGCATCCGCACCTCGGTCCCCTCACCTTCCTGCACGATTCGCAGGTCGGCGGAGAGGCGGGCGATGATCGAGAGGCCGAGCCCGAGGCCGTCGGGCGAGCCTTTGCCGAAGCCCTCGCCGCGATCGCGGACGCGCATCTCGAGCCAGTCCCTGCCGCGGCGGGCGGAGAGCTCGACAACGCCGGCGTCGCCCGAGGCCCCGGCGTACTTGACGGCGTTGGTCACCGCCTCGGAGACGACCAGCGCCACGTCGGCGGCCAGCTCCTCCCCCACCCCCTGCTCGCGCGCGAACTCGGTGGCCCGCCGCCGCAGCACCGGGACCGACGCCGGCTCGGCCGGCATCGTCAGGTTCATCCCCGAAGTCCCGTCGCAGGCGGTGGACACGTTGTTATCTTCGGCGATCCGGCGGTCGGCAGTAGCTGTGCAACACCGGCGGGCGCGCCCGGCTTAGACTCGGCCCGATGTTGAAGATGATCCGGCGCGGCCTCTTCGTCCTCCTGCTCGACGCCGGGATCCTGCTCCTGCTCTCGCAGATCCTCGACGGCTTCGTCCTCGACGGCGCCCGCAACGCGCTTGCCGCGGCGGCCCTGATCGGCCTCCTCAACGCGCTCGTCTGGCCGACGATCGCCCGGCTCGCGCTGCCGCTGACGGTGCTGACCCTGGGGCTTGGGGCGATCCTCCTCAACGGCCTCCTCGTCACCTTCGCGATCGACGTCCTGCCGGGGGGCGAGATCTCCGGCCTCTGGGAGGGCATCGTCGTCACCCTCGTGCTCTCGGCGGTGACCGCGCTCCTCTACGCGCTCTTCGCGATCGACGAGGACGAATCGTGGCACCTGCAGGTGGTCCGCCGCCAGCAGCGGCTGCGCAAACAGACGATCGGGACCGACGTCCCCGGCGTCCTATTTCTCGAGATCGACGGCCTCGCCCACGACGTCCTCCACCGCGCCCTCAGCGGTGGTAGCGCCCCCACCCTCGCCCGCTGGCTGCGCGATGGCTCCCACCGGCTGCGCGGCTGGGAAACCGACTGGTCCTCTCAGACCGGCGCCTGCCAGGCGGGCCTCCTCCACGGCTCCAACGAGGACATGCCGGCCTTCCGCTGGTGGGAGAAGGAGCGGGGCGCGGCGATCGTCACCAACCATCCCCGCGACGCCGAAGAGCTGGAGCGCCGCCACTCCGACGGTCGCGGCCTCCTCCACGCCGACGGCGCCAGCCGCGCCAACATCCTCTCCGGCGACGCCCCGCACTCGATGCTGACGATGAGCACGGCGCTGCGCCG
>JBIOVP010000010.1:0-42638 GCA_044867815.1 Solirubrobacterales bacterium
CGGCCGCGGGGAACCCCCGCGCAAGATCAAGGTCAGAGGCAAAGGCGGCAAACCCGAAACGAAGGAAACCGAGGGCACCGGCCAGCCTGAGGGCCGCGCCATCACCGACTCCTTCGACCCCGCCCCCTACAACTGCGCCTTCGTCAAATACGGCACCCCCGTCCCCGGCCTCAACGGCTAACCCAAGCGCCCGCCTACCCCGCAGCGCCTGCAGGGCGCAACCCGCCGCAATTTCCGCCAACGCCGCGCCCGCGGGACGGTCCGCGGGGGGAGAACCAAGGTGGCGTTCGTCCTTATCCCATCTATGTCGGGAAAAGGACGAACGCCGGGGGGGGATCGGGCGCTCGGGGACCTTGCGACGCGCCAGCACGGTGTCGTTTCCATGACCCAGCTGCTTGATCTCGGCTACGCGGCGAACACGATCCTGGAGTGGGCACAGATGGGGCGGCTGCATCGGCTGCACCAGGGGGTCTATGCGGTGGGGCATCGGCGGCTTTCTTGGCATTCGCGTTGCTGGGCGGGGGTGCTGGGGGTGGAAGCGAATGAAGTGGACGAGGTGGTTTGGCCTGCCGTCGCCAGCCATGCGTCGGCGGCTTACTTGTGGGGGATCTATCGCTACGCGCCGGGACGGATCGACGTGACGGCGCCGATTCGGCGGCGGGCGAAGCGGGAGTTCGTCGTCCACTTCTCCTCGATCCTCGCTCCGGAGGACCGGACGGAGGTCCAGGGGATTCCGGTGACGTCGGTGCCCCGGCTGCTGATGGACCTTGCGATTCGCAAGCGTCCCGAGCAGATCGATCGCCTGCTGGAGCGGACCGAAGAACTCGGGCTCTTCGACCTGCATGCGATCGAAGCTGTGCTCGACCGCGCTGGCGGCCACCGTGGGCGCGGCAGGTTGCGGCGAGCGCTCGCGCTCTACCAGCCGGACCCCACCTTCACCCGCTCGCGCTTCGAGAAGCTCTTCCGGCGCCACGTCCGCCGCGCCGGTCTCTCCGCTCCCTCGATGAACTACAACGCGCACGGCTACGAGCTCGACGCCTACTGGCCGGACCTCCGCTTCGCGGTCGAACTCGACCTCTTCGAGACGCACGGCAGCCGCGCCGCCTTCGAGCGCGACCACCTCCGCCAGGAGGAGCTGAAGCTGCTGGGGATCGAGATGATTCGCGTCACCCGGCCGCGGCTGCTGCGGGAACCGGAGGTGGTCATGCGCAACCTCGCCGCGCTCCTCGTACGCCGCCGGGCCGAGCTGCACCGCCCTTGAACTAGGCTTCGTCCCATGGCACGGAAGACCGCTCGAGGAGACGAGGCCGCGGCAGTCGCCGCCGCGATCGCCCAGTTCGAGGCCGAGTTCGCCGCCGCCCCGGCGCCCGAGGGACCGCAGACGCCCGCCTGGCAGCGGGCGGCCCTGCTCGAGGGGATCGGCGCCAAGGAGACCATCGAGGACCTACGAGGAGGATCCGCATGGCTGTCGTGAAAATCATCGAGTTGGTCGGCAGCTCCAAGACGTCAACCGACGACGCCGCCAAACAGGCGCTGCTGCAGGCCCAGGGCTCGCTGCGCAACATCCGCGCGGTCGACATCGTCTCCACCGGGATCCGCGGCGAGAACCTCGACGAGTACCGCGCCCACGTCCGCGTCGCATTCCTGATCGAGGGAACGGAGGTCGACTGATGGCGGATGCACCGCAGGGGGAGACCCGCGAGGTCTCGCGCGAGGAGGCCCGCAAGCTGATCGACGAGGGGGCGCAGCTGGTCGACGTCCGCGCCGACCACGAGTGGGAGGTCGGCCGGATCGCCGGCGCCACCCACGTGCCGCTGCCCGAGCTGCCCAGCCGGCTCGGCGAGATCGACAAGGACCGCCCCGTCGTCCTCTACTGCCGCGGCGGCAACCGCTCGACCATGGCGACCGACGCCCTCACCGACGCCGGCTACGAGGCGGTCAAGCTGAGCGAGGGGATCGTCGGCTGGAGCGGAGAAGACCTGCCACTGGAGCCCGAGGGCGGCTACGTCGCCGACTCCGGCGAGGCCTCGGCAATTCTGCAGGCGCAGAAAAAACCTTCCCACAGCTGATTTCTGCTCTGAGCAGGGGCTTTTCAGCCGCTTCTTCTGCTCAAAAAATTTAATACCTGAATCCCAATCAGGTTTGCTACCTTTCTGCCCATGGAGGTAGCCGTCGCAGAGAACAAGGAGCAGCGGGGCAAGGGCCGGGTCGGGAGCCTGACGAACCCGGAGACCTACGAGAACGTCCCCGGCCACGTGATCCCGATCATCGAGCGCGAGTTCGACGACTTCGACAACGAAGCCGAGCAGTTCCTCAGCGGCGAGCTGGAGGAGCACCAGTTCATCGGCTTCCGCCTCAAACAGGGCGTTTACGGGCAGCGCCAGCCCGACGTCCAGATGATCCGGATCAAGCTTCCGTTCGGCGGCGTCACCCCCGAGCAGATGGACACCTTCGCCAGCGTCGTCGAGCAGTACGCGCCGCTGAACAAGGGCCACATCACGACCCGCCAGAACATCCAAATACACCACGTGCCGCTGCGCGACACCGAGCTGCTCCTCCGGGAGATCGCCGAAGCCGGCCTCTCCAGCCGCGAGGGTTGCGGCAACACCATCCGCAACGTCACCGGCGACCCCTGGGCGGGCGTCGCCGCCGACGAGATCTTCGACCCGACCGCCTACGGCACCGCCTATGTCCGCTACTTCGTCCGCCACCCGACGACGCAGCTGATGCCGCGCAAGATCAAGACCGCCTTCGACGGCTCCGACTCCAACCGCTCGATCACCGAAATCCACGACATCGCCTTCCTTGCCCGCGAAAGGGACGGGGTCAAGGGCTTCAAGGTCCAGGTCGGCGGTGGCACCTCGATCATGGCCCGGGTCGCCCCCACCCTCTACGAGTTCGTCGAGGCCGACAACGGCGATTACCTCAAGGTCGCCGAGGCCGTCTTCCGCATCTTCGACCGCCAGGAGTGGCTGCGCGTCAACCGCGCCCGCGCCCGGATCAAGGTCCTCGTCGACAAGATCGGCATGGACGCCTTCCGCGAGCTCGTCGACGAGGAGCTCGCCGGCAGCTGGGTCGAGGAGCGCGAATTCGGCCCCGAGCTGGTCGAGCGCCTCAGCTTCGTCGTCGACGAGGAGGCCAATGCCCCGGAGCCGCCGCTGCAGCCGTCGTCCCCCAACGGCGACCGCACCGAGTTCGAGCGCTTCCTCGCCGGCAACGTGCAGGCGCAGCGCCAGGAGGGCTTCAACACGGTCGAGGTGAAGATCACCCGCGGCGACCTCTCCCCGGAGCAGTTCCGCGGCCTCGCCCGGATCATGCGCGAGTACACCGGCGGCGCCGCCCGCAGCACCGTGCAGCAGAACTTCGTCCTGCGCTGGGTCCGCGACGAGGCGCTCTACGACGTCTGGGAGCGACTCAACGAGCTCGGCCTCGGCGAGGCCGGCGCCCGCGAGATCACCGACACGGTGAGCTGCCCCGGCACCGACAGCTGCAAACTCGGGATCACCTCCTCGATGGGCCTCAACCGGGCGATCAAGGAGCGGGTCACCTCGATGCAGATCAGCGACGAGCTGAGCAAGCGAATCCACATCAAAATGAGCGGCTGCCCGAACGGCTGCAGCCAGCACCACATCGCCAACATCGGCTTCTACGGCGCCTCGCTGAAAGTCAACGGCCGCCAGATGCCGGCCTACATCCCGCACATCGGCGGCAACTTCGAAGGCGGTCCGGTCGCCTTCGGCAAGCGGCTGAAGTCGCGCCTGCCGGCGAAACGGGTACCCGAGGCCGTCGAGCGCTGGGTGCGGATGTACGAGTCCGACCGCAAGGAGGGCGAGGAGTTCAACGCCTTCGCCGAGCGGGTCGGCGCCGAGCCCTTCGAAGCGATCGTCAAGGAGCTGACCCTCCCGGCCGAGTTCAGCCTGGAGACGATGCAGGAGTTCATCGACTGGAACCGTTCGAGCCCGTACGAGGTCGTGCGTGGAGAGGGGGAGTGCGCGATCTGAGTCGCACGCCAGCGATGAAGCCGCCTCCCGTCACCCTCTCCGGCACCGTGCCTACACCGGCCGACCTCGACCACGAGGAGATCGCCGCCAGGCTCGAGGACTCGAGCGCCCAGGAGGCGCTCGAGTGGATGTTCGAGAACTTCGGCAGCGACCACTACATCGCCTGCTCGTTCCAGAAAACCAGCAGCGTCACCGCCCACATGGCTAGCGCGATCAACCCCGAGGCGCGCTTCTTCTACCTCGACACCGAGGTCCTCTTCGAGGAGAGCTACGAGACCCGCGACCGCCTCGCCGAGGCGCTGGGGATCGAGTTCGACCGCTTTCACAACCTCACCCTGGAGGAGCAGGAGGCCGAGCACGGGCCGGAGCTGTGGAACCGCGACCCCGACGCCTGCTGCGGCATTCGCAAGGTCGAGCCGATGCGCCGGGCCCTGTCTTCCGTAGACTGCTGGGTCGCCGGTGTCCGCCGGGCAGACTCCAGCAGCCGTTCCAAGACGCCGAAGTTCGGCTGGGACAAGCGCTTCAACCTCTGGAAGCTGAACCCCCTCGCGGATTGGACCGAGCGCGACGTTTGGAACTACATCCGTGAGCACCACCTCCCGTACAACCCGCTTCACGATCGCGGCTACCCGTCGATCGGATGCACCCACTGCACCCAGCCGGTCGAACCGGGTGGGGATCTGCGCGCAGGTCGCTGGACGGGCCTCGCAAAGACCGAGTGCGGGATCAACTAGCGGCGACCGGCAGGCCGCCCCCTACGTCCTTTCCTAAGACCCTTCCCCCAACCCCACAAGGTGAGATGAGCGAGACGATGGCTGAGTTGTCCCTGACCCTTTCCGAGCGCCAGACCGCGGACTTCGAGATGATCGGCAACGGTGGCTTCGCGCCGCTGACCGGCTTCCAGGGCTCCGCCGACTGGGAGCGCGTCTGCAGCGAGATGCGGACCGCCGACGGCGAATACTGGCCGATCCCGATCACCCTCCCGACCGACCTCGAGTGCGAGGTCGGCGACGTCGTCGAGCTCTCCTCCGACGAAGGCAGGAAGCTGGGTCGGATCACCGTCGAGGAGATCTTCGAGCGCGACCTCGAGCGCGAGGCGCGCGAGGTCTACGGGACGACCGAGGACGCGCATCCCGGCGTCGCCGCGATCTACGAGGAGGGCAGCCGCTGCATCGCCGGCCCGATTGAGGTCGACGCCCTGCCCGACCACGACGAGGCCTTCATGCGCCGCTACAAGACGCCGGCCGAGCACAAAGCCGACTTCGAGGCGCGCGGCTGGAAGAAGATCGTCGCCTTTCAGACCCGCAACCCGATCCACCGCGCCCACGAGTACCTGACCAAGGCCGCGCTGGAGACCTGCGACGGGCTCTTCATCCACCCGCTGATCGGCAAGACCAAGGCCGGCGACATCCCCGCCGAGGTGCGGATGCGCTGCTACGAGGTGCTGATGGAGAACTACTACCCCGAGGACCGCGTGGTGCTCGGGGTGAAGCCGGCGAAGATGCACTACGCCGGCCCGCGCGAGGCGGTCCTGCACGCGATCGTCCGCCGCAACTACGGCGCCACCCACTTCATCGTCGGCCGCGACCACGCCGGCGCCGGTGACTACTACGGCACCTACGACGCGCAGAAGATCTTCGACACGATCGACATCGAGGAGCTCGGGATCGAGCCACTGATGTTCGAGCACACCTTCTGGTGCAACGAGTGCGAGGGCCTGGCCTCGAACAAGACCTGTCCTCACGACCAAGACGCACGCCTGTTCCTTTCCGGCACCAAGGTGCGCGAAATGCTCGGCAACGGCGAACGGCCGCCGCACGAGTTCTCGCGCGACGAGGTCGCCGACATCCTGATCGACGCTTACAAGGAGGACTGACAAGCATGGCTGGTGAGAAGGGCTTCACCCTCTGGTTCACCGGGCTCTCCGGGTCCGGCAAGACGACGATTTCCCGCCTCTTGGAGGGCCACCTGCTCGAGCGCGGCTCAAAGCTGGAGATCCTCGACGGCGACGTCGTCCGCGAAAACCTCTCGAAGGGCCTCGGCTTCTCGAAGGAGGATCGGGACACCAACATCCGCCGCATCGCCTTCGTCGCCGACCTGCTCAGCCGCAACGGCGTGCCGGTGATCACCGCCGCGATCTCCCCCTACAAGGAGATCCGCGACGAGGCCCGCGAGCTGATGGGCGACCGCTTCGTCGAGGTCTTCGTCAAGGCCTCGGTCGAGACCTGCGCCGAGCGCGACGTCAAGGGCCTCTACGAGAAAGCCTTCGCCGGCGAGATCAAGGAATTCACCGGTGTCTCCGACCCCTACGAGGAGCCCGAGCGGCCTGAGTTCGTCTGTGACACCGAGAACGAGACCCCCGAGGAGTCGGCCGACAAGCTGCTGGCCTACCTCGAGCAGCGGGGCCTGATCCCGGCCAAGGAGGCCGCGGCGGCGTAGTCGCCGGCCAACGCTGGAGTCTCCGGGGGGAGGGGCGGGAGCCCCTCCCCTCTTCATTTCGTGAAGCGTTCGAAGAGCTCGCGGTCTTCTTCAAGGCGTTTTTTCAAGCGCTCTTTGAAGGCTCTGTCAGATAGTTCGGCCGCGACGCGGTCTTCAATCGCCTCGCGGATCGCTCTTGAGACTGAGATGCCATTGGCGCGGGCGACAGCGGTGATTTCCGCTGCTATCTCCTCGGGTAGGCGCAGGCTGAGGACTTTGGTCGCCATCGGCGTTTGTAGACGATAGGCAAGTTCGTAACATTTTGTCTGTACACGGTCCTGGGTAGGTGTTAGGGTAGCTATGCCGTATACGGGTCGACAGCAACTGTTGACACCCCGTGGTCAAACCCCGGCTCGACGTAGGCCTGAGGTGCTCTCGGGTCACTGCGCGGGTCGGGGTAAATCCTGCCGCGACCGACCCTCAGGGCCGAGGCGGCACCTGCGGCTCGCCGAGGCCGTAGGTGTCGTAGGCGCCGAACTCGGCGAAGGTCTTGTGGGTGGGGCCGTGGTAGTCGGAGCTGGCCGTGGGGACGAGGTTGAGCTCGGAGCAGAGCTCAAGCAGGTGTTCGGTCTGCTCCTTGCTGTGGGTGGGGTAGTAGGTCTCGACGCCGTCGGCCCCGAGGGAGCGGATCAGGTCGTCGACCTTGCCCGGCTCGGAGATGTCCCAGTAGGGGTGGGCGATGACGGCGATGCCGCCGGCTTCGCGGATTAGCTCGATCGCCTGCCCGGCGGTCGGCCAGCGGCGCGGGACGAAGGCCTTGGCACCGGGCACCAGGTACTCCTCGAAGAAGGGACCGAGGTCGCCGGTCGCGCCGGCGGCGCGGGCGATGTGGGGGCGGCCGATCGAGAGCGCGTCGCCGGCTTCGCGGACCGCGTCCTCCAGGTGCAGGTCGAAGCCGTGCTCGCGCAGCTTGGCGACGATCTCCCCGGCCCGGGTCACCCGCTCGTGCTGGGCCCGCTCGCAGGCGGGCGCGATCTTCGCGAGGTCCACCCAGTACCCGCAGATGTGCAGGTCTTCCGCGTACTCGTGAACGCAGGACATCTCGATCGCCGGCACCAGCTCGACCCCCAGCTTCTCCGCCGCCGCCTGCGCCTCGCCGACCCCGGCGATCGCATCGTGGTCGGTCAGCGCCAGCGTCGTGACGCCCGCCTCGACGGCTTTCGCCACCACTTCCGCGGGAAGCAGCTGCCCGTCCGAGACGGTCGAATGACTCTGCAGCTCGATCAGCATCGGCCGCGCAGCCTAGCTGCCCGATAAATAGACTGCCGCGTCCGTGTTCGAGAAGGTCCTCAGAGCCAACCGCGGCGAGATCGCGATTCGGGTCGCCCGCACGCTGAAGGAGATGGGCATCGTCTCGGTCGCCGTCTACTCGGAGATCGACCGCGACGCTCCCCATGTGCGCGCAGCCGACGAGGCGTTCCTGATCGGGCCCGCGGTCCCCGCGGAGAGCTACCTGAACATCCCGAAGATCATCGAGACGGCCAAAGAGGCCGGCGCTGAAGGGATCCACCCGGGCTACGGCTTCCTCGCCGAGAACGCCGAGATGGCGCGCGCCTGCGACGAGGCCGGGATCACCTGGATCGGGCCGCCGCCGGAGGCGATCGAAGCGATGGGTTCGAAGACCCGGGCGCGGGAGATCATGGAGCAGGCCGGGGTGCCGATCGTCCCCGGCTCGACCGAGGTCGCCAAAGACCTGGAGGACGCGAAACGCCAGGCCGACGAAGCCGGCTACCCGGTCGCCTGCAAGGCCGCGGGCGGCGGCGGCGGCAAGGGCTTCCGGGTGGCGATGACGCCCGACGACCTGCAGGAGGCCTTCGAGGGCTCCGCCCGCGAAGGCGAGAAGTTCTTCTCCGACGACCGCGTCTACATCGAGCGCTACCTCGAGGACCCGCGCCACGTCGAGGTCCAGGTCCTGGCCGACGGGCACGGCAACGTGATCCACCTCGGCGAGCGCGACTGCTCGATCCAGCGTCGCCACCAGAAGGTGATCGAGGAGGCCCCCGGCCCGCACGTCGACGAGGAGATGCGGGTGCGGATCGGCAGGATCGCCACCGACGCGGCCGCCGCCGTCGGCTACCGCGGCGCCGGCACGATCGAGGGGATGCAGGTCGGCGACGAGTACTTCTTCCTCGAGATGAACACCCGCGTCCAGGTCGAGCACTGCGTGACCGAGATGGTCACCGGCATCGACATCGTCCGCGAGCAGATCCTCGTCGCCGCCGGCGAGCCGCTCTCGATCGCCCAGGAGGACGTCGAGCTGGAGGGCTGGTCGATCGAGTGCCGGATCAACGCCGAGGCCGCGCACAAGAAATTCGCCCCCGCCCCGGGCCCGATCGGCGACTCCTACCGCGAGCCCTCCGGCCCCGGCGTCCGCGTCGACTCCGGCGTCGAGGGTGGCTCCGAGGTGACGCCGATGTACGACCCGATGGTGGCCAAGCTGATCGTCTGGGACGTCGACCGCGAGAAGGCGACCCGGCGGATGCTGCGGGCGCTCTCCGAATACGACTCCGGCGGCCTCACCACCCTGATCCCCTTCCACGAGGCGATTCTCGCCACCGAGCAGTGGGCGAAGGGCGAGACCTGCCGCGACCTGATGGAGGACAACGAGTGGCTGAAGTCGACCGCGCCGGCCGACGCGAAGCCGCCCGAGCCCTCCGAGGACGGCGGCGGGATGCTGACCCGCGACTACAAGGTCGAGATCGGCGGCAGGCTCTTCGACGTCAAGGTGATCGGCGAGGCCCCCGCGGGCGGCGTCGCCGCCCCGGCCGGCGGCGGCGGTAGGAAACCGCCGAAACGCGAGCGTAAAGGCGGCAGCGGCCCCAGCGCCTCCAGCGAGGCCCTCCCCTCGCCGCTGCAGGGCACCGTCCTCAAAGTCGCCGTCGAGCAGGGCGCCGAGGTTTCCGAGGGCGACCTGATCTGCGTGATCGAGGCGATGAAGATGGAGAACGAGATCACCGCCCACCGCAGCGGCAAAGTAGAAGACCTCCCCATCTCCGAAGGCACCGCAGTAGGCGCCGGCGACACCCTCGCCGTAATCAAGTAGCTCCCCGCTTCCCGAAGCACCAGCTAACGCTTGAAGCCGGAGGGGATGACCCCCTGAACGGCTTGTACTTCTCGGGCAGGCGAACCGCGGACCGACAGCTACGGCTCCACCCGAGCAAGTTGAGTGAAGGGGGTCATCCCCTCCGGCTCACCCTTGCCGTTTGTGGTGCCGTTTTTCTTCGCGTTCCTTTTCTTTGCGGCGTTCTTCTTCTCGCCGTTGCTTGTCGACCCGCTGCTGCTCCTTCTTCGTCAGCGGGAATTTCGGAGTGACCTCCTGGCAGCGTCTGCCGACACAAGTCTCCAATCGAACCAGTTGGGCGTGCAGGAAGGCTCTGATGGGAGAGAAGTTGGGAACACGAGCAATGTTGTTGAGCTCGTAGGGGTCCTTGGTGATGTCGTAGAGCTCTTTCTCGCCGCTCGGCCACTCGATGTACTTGTAGGCGCCTAGGCGGATCCCGAGGTAATCCTTCGGCGGCGCCACGATCGAGGCGCCGGCTTCGTCGCCGGTGCTGCGGCGGGCCCGCTGGGCCGGCGGTTCGCCGTTGGCTTCGACGTCGGCGGTCTCGACGAAGGACTCGAAGAGGATCGGGCGGCGGCTGCGCAGGCTCGCGTCGCGCATGTACGGCACCAGCGAGCGACCGTCGATCGACTTGTCCGCATTGACTCCGGCGAGTTCGAGCACGGTCGGGGCGATGTCGATGTTCGCCGCCAGCTCCCCGGTCGAGGTGTTGGGTTTGATCCCCGGCCCGCGGATCAGCAGCGGCAGGTGGGTGGCCGGCTCGTAGGCGAGGAACTTGCCGCCGGTAAGGCGGTGCTCGCCGTAGAAGAAACCGTTGTCGGAGGTGAAGATGATGTAGGTGTTGCGCAGCCGCTGCAGTCCGCCGAGCGTGTCGACGATGAGTTTCACTCCTTCGTCGACCGAGCGCAGCGACTCCAGCGCCTTCTGGTAGTAGACGCGGTAGGTGTGGATGTCCAGCCCCGAGAGGTAGGGCGCTTCGCGAATGAAGCGGGGCTTGTCGTTGACGTTGCCCTCGTTGAACCCTTCCGAGCGGCCGTGCGGGTAGGGGGCGCCGGTGAAGGTGCCGTAGTGGCGGGTCGCGGGCTCCGGCCCGGCGGGGCGGCGAAAGTCGCCGTGGGGGGCGGTGTAGTCGAGCTGCAGGTAGAACGGCTGTTCAGGCGAGGTCTGGGTCAGCTCTTCCCAGGCGATCGTGTTGAACCGGTCCGTCTCGTATAGGCAGGGTTTGCCTTCCAGCGGCGCGCTCGGGCAACCGAAGTCGTCGCGTTCGCCGTATTCGCGCGTTTCCCAGCTGCCGGGATCGCCGTAGGGGCCGTCGAGAACGCCGTTGTTGTTCAGCGTGTACCCGTAGAAATAATGGTTGGTGTCGGCCCGCAGGACGCTGTGCCAGGCGCTCCAGCCGGGCGGCACGTCTTTTCCTTCGTCGAACGGTTCGTCGCCGTAGCCGTTGAGGAACTTGCCGATGTGGATCGTCCGGTAGCCGGCTCCCTGCAGCCAGGTGGCGAGGTTGTGGCTGTAGGCGCCGCGGGCCTTGAAGCCGGTGAAGCCGCCGTTCGGCGGCACGTTGCCGCGGACGTTGTGGTTGTGGGCGTAGCGCCCGGTCAGGAGGCTGACCCGCGAGGGGCAGCAGAGGGGGTAGGAGACGTAGTAGCGGTTGAAGGTGATGCCGCGGTTGGCGATCAGCGCGTGCGTGTAGGGCATCGCCTGCACGTCGATGCCGCCGACGTTGAAGCTGGCGTAGAGCTGGTCGAGGGTCTCGTCGTCGGTCTGGATGACGACGAAGCTCGGTTTCTGGAGGGCCGAGGGTTCGGCCGCTTCGGCGCTCGGCCGGCTGGCCAGCGCGATGCTCCCGAGCAGCAACAGGAGGCCGAGGACGACGCCGAAACGCGCCCGCGTGCGGGCAGGCAGGGGACTAGGATGTAGAAGGGGAATCCGCATCACAGATCGAGGGGGCGCACTACCCCCGAAACCGGTGCCTCACGCCTGAGTTGCGGCCTGAAAGCTAGAAGACGCTCAGGACGCGCCGAGCTTTTTCACGGCTTCGCGGAAGTTTTTCACCGTCGAGCTGGGGGCTTTGCGCCCTTCCAGTTTCTCGCCGTGGCGGTTGACCCAGATCACCGGCACGTTCATTTTCAGCACCGGGGCGACGTCGGTCGCGTAGTTGGAGCCGATGTGGAGCCAGCCTTTCTTGCTGCCGATCCGCCGCGCGCACTCTTTGAAGTGGACGGGGTCCGGCTTGTAGCTGCGCACCTGCTGGGCGGTGACGACGAGGTCGAGTTCGGTCCGCAGGTGGCGGCGGCTGATCCCCAGCAGTTTGTCGTCGACGTTGGAGATGATCCCGATCTCGTACTTCTTGCCGAGCCGGTCCATCGCCGCGTTGGCCTCGCGGAACGGCAGCCAGTAGGCGACGCTGTTGGGCAGGAACTGGGCGCGCGAGGGCTCGACCTCCCAGCCGATCTCGCCGGCGACTTTGACGATCGTGCGGCGCAGGACCTCGGCGTAGAGCTCGTAGGAGCCTGCCATGATCTCCGCCTGCACTTCCATGAAGCGCTCGAGGAAGGGCCCCTCTTCGAAGCTGAAGCCGTCTTTGGACGCCTCTTTCCTACAGGCCTCGATGATGCCTTTCTCCCAGTCGATGAGGGTGCCGTAGCAGTCGGTGGTCACCCATTTGATGTTTTTGAGACTGGGCAGGGCCATGAGCGAGCGCGGCATTATGTCATTCGGGTAGTCTGCCGCGCGCGCCGCCCCCGGCGCCGCTCCTACACATGGACCTCCTCGAGTACCAGGGCAAGCAGCTGTTCGCCAAGCACGGCATCGCCGTGCCGAGCGGCGAGGTTGCGAACACGGTCGACGACGCCGTCGCCGCGGCGGAGAAGATCGGCTACCCGTGCGCGATCAAGGCCCAGGTGCTGATCGGCGGCCGCGGCAAGGCGGGGGGGATCAAGATCGCCCGGAACGCCGAGGAGGCGCGCGAGCACGCCGGCGCGATCCTCGGTATGGACATCGTCGGCCCCCACGGCGAGGGGCCGTTCCGCGTCGACCAGATCTGGATCGAGGGCGGCTCCGAGATCGCCGAGGAGTACTACGCCTCGGTCATCCTCGACCGCGGCGAGAAGAAGCTGCTGGCGATGGTCTCCGCCGAGGGCGGGATGGACATCGAGGCGGTCGCCGCCGAGGACCCCGACGCCCTGGTCAAACGGCACATCGACCCGAGCGGGTTCGACGCCAGCGCTGCGCGCTCGATCGTCGCCGACGCCGGCCTCGCCGAGGACGCGCTCGACGCGGCCGCCGAGGTGCTGGTGAAGCTGGCCGAGGTGGCGCGCGGGGAGGATGCGACCCTGATAGAGGTCAACCCGCTGATCGTCACCGCCGGCCGCGAGGTCGTCGCGCTGGACTCGAAGGTGACGATCGACGGCAACTCGCTCTTCCGCCACCAGGACCTGGCCGAGATCGCCGACACCGTCGACGACCCCCAGGAGCAGATGGCGAAGGAAAAGGGCCTCACCTACGTCAAACTCGACGGCAACGTCGGCATCCTCGCCAACGGCGCCGGCCTCTGCATGTCGACGCTCGACGTCGTCGCCCAGGCGGGCGGGGCGCCCGCCAACTTCCTCGACGCCGGCGGCGGCTCCAAAGCCGAGGCGATCGTCAACGCCCTCGAAGTGATCAGGAGCGATGCGAAGGTGAGCGCGATCCTCTTCAACATCTTCGGCGGCATCACCCGCTGCGACGAGATCGCCAACGGGATCGTCACCGCCTCGCAGCAGATCGACCTCGGGGTGCCGCTGGTCGTGCGCCTCGACGGGACGAACTCGGAGGAGGGGCTGCGGATCCTCGCTGAGGCTAACCTGCCGAACCTGCACCAGGAGAAGACGATGCTGGACGCCGCCCGCCGCGTCGTCGAGCTCGCCGGGAGCGCCGCATGAGCATCATCGTCGACGAGGGGACGAAGCTCGCCGTCTCCGGCCTGACCGGCCGCGAGGGTTCCTTCCACGGGTTGCGCAACAAGGCCTACGGGACCGACCTCGTCGCCGGCGTCACCCCCGGCAAGGGCGGCCAGGACGTCGAGGGCGTTCCGGTCTTCGACACGATCGCCGAGGCCGTCAGCGAGGCCGGCGCCAACACCTCGATGATCTTCGTCCCGGCGCGTTTCGCCGCTGCGGCGATCGACGAGGCGATCGACTCCGGGGTCGAGACGGTGATCGCGATCACCGAGGGGATTCCGGTTCTCGACATGCTCAGCACCTACTGGAAGGCGAAGGAGAAGGGCGTGCGGCTGATCGGGCCGAACTGCCCCGGCGTCCTCTCGCCCGGCAAGGCCAACGTCGGGATCATCCCGGCCCAGTTCTTCGACCCGGGGCCGATCGGCGTCGTCTCCAAGAGCGGCACCCTGACCTACCAGATCGGCAACGAGCTGAAGCAGGCCGGCACCGGCAACTCCTCGATCGTCGGCATCGGCGGCGATCCGATCGTCGGCTCCGACTTCATCGACATCTTGAAGCTCTACGAGGCCGACCCCGACACCGAGCTGATCGTGATGGTCGGTGAGATCGGCGGCGACGCCGAGGAGCGGGCGGCCGAGTTCATCGCCGCGGAGGTCTCCAAGCCCGTGGTCGCCTACATCGCCGGCTTCACCGCGCCCCCCGGCAAGCAGATGGGCCACGCCGGCGCGATCATCTCCGGCTCCTCCGGCACCGCCCAGGCGAAGAAAGACGCGCTCGAAGCCAAGGGCGTGCGGGTCGGCGAAAGCCCGACCGAGACGGCCGCGATCGCGGCCGAAACGCTGCGCAACCTCTAAGCGCTCAGCAGCTGACGAATCTCGGCGGCGAGTTGGCCCGCTTCGCGATCGAGCCGGCGGTGGGTGACGCGGATCGTGCGGTAGCCGGCGATCAGCAGCTTCGTGTCGCGCGTACGGTCGCGCTCGAACGCCGCACGGTCACTGTGGAATTCCCAGCTGTCGAGCTCGACGATGAGCTTGGCGGCGGGCCAAAGCGCGTCGACCTCGTGACCGAGGACGTCGACGTTCTGCACCGGCGCTGAGATGCGGTGGGCGCGGACGAACTCGGCGAAGCGGATCTCCAGCGGCGAGCGCCCGTCGGCCGGCGCGCCCAGCTCGACCAGGAGCCGGCGTACGGGACGCAGCGCCCGCCGTCCCCGCCCCCGCTCACACACTTCCTCGAGCTCGCGCAAGAGGAGCAGGTTGCGCCGATCCGCCGCTTCCGTCGCCTTCTTCAATTCGTCGTACGGAGAGCCTTCGGCGAGGTCGAAAAGCGTGCGAGCCACCGTGGTCACCGGTATCCCCTCATGGACCGTCACTTCCCCCGCCCGCAACTTGCAGCGGTGAACACAGATGCCCTTGCGCCGCCGGACACCCTGTCGTCCTAGGGCGGCGGTGACGTGAATCGGGCCGCTGCGCCGCCGCTTCAGTTCCCACAGCGCGGCACCCGACCGGTGACTTAATACCGCGTCGGGTCCGTAGGCGAGCACCCCTGCCCACCAATATCCCCGATGCGAGATCCGCGTATGGCCGACCGCAAACACCTCCTCGTGAACCGGGCTCAGGCGTCCCTCACCCAGCGCTGCCTCGATCGCCTTCACTCGAAAGCCAAGGGACCCAAGCTGCCACCGCGCCACAACGCCGTGCTGCCTCGTCGCCAACACCTTCAACGCCCGCTCCCGTTCCCGCCGCAATGGGCGTGTCTGACCTGCTGCCCCCATATAGGGGTGTCAAGTCAGAAACCCCCTGGGATTCTCCCCCCGTGGGAGGGGCGGAATGCGCAATCACCGCGGATCGCGGGACCGCGGCGCGTTGCTAGGGTCGGGGACGTATGGCTGGCGACACGATTTCGTTTGCGCGCGGGGCTCCGAGCGCCGACATCCTTCCCCACGAACAGGTGCGGGAGGCGGCGTCGCGGGCGCTTTCTTCGGACTGGGAAACGGCGCTGTCCTACGGGGTCGGGATCGGGCATCCGGGGCTCTGCCAGTGGGTGGCGGAGCGGCACGGGGACCTCGGCGCCGACCAGGTGATGATCACCAACGGGTCGCTGGAGGCGGGGGCGATGCTGTTCCAGCATCTGCTTGGCCCCGGCGACCGGGTCGTCGTCGAGCAGCCGACCTACGACCGCACCCTGCTGCTCCTGCAGCAGCGCGGAGTCGAGTTGGTTCCGGTGCGGCTGGAGGCCGACGGGCTCGACGTCGCGCAGCTGGAAGCGGCGCTCGCGGAGGGGCCGATCAAGCTCGCCCACGTCATCGCCAACGCCCACAACCCGGCCGGCTGCACGCTTTCGGAGGAGAAGCGCCGGCGCCTCGTCGCGCTCGCGGCCGAGCAGGACTTCTGGATCTTCGAGGACGACCCCTACCGCGAGCTGCCATTCGAGGGGGCGCCGCTGGAGACGATGCTCTCGATGGACGCGGGCGGCAAAGTCGTCCACGCCTCCTCCTTCTCGAAGACGGTCAGCCCCGGCGTCCGCGTCGGCTACCTCGCCGGTCCCACCGAGGAGATCGAGAAGCTGGCGAAAAAGGCGAACGAGACCTACATCTCCCCGAACATGCTGGCCGAGGCGATCGTGCTCGAGCTCTGCCGCAGCGGCGAGCTCGACCGCAACATCGAGTTCGTCAAGGGCGAGCTGAAGGCGCGCTGCGAGGCGCTGGTCGAGGCGCTCCGCGAGCAGATCCCCGAGGCCGAGTTCGTCGTTCCCGACGGCGGCTACTTCCTCTGGCTCGACCTCGCCGAGGGCACCGACAGCGCCGCCCTCCTCGCCGAGGCGAAGGGCGACGGCGTCTCCTTCGTCGCCGGCCCCGACTTCATGATCGAGGGCGGCGAGAACAGCCTCCGCCTCTCCTTCGCTCCGGTCCCGGCCGATCGTGCCGCCGAGGGCGTGCGGCGGATCGCGCAGGCGCTCGAGCGCCTGCGAGCTTAGTCGGCCGCCCAGTCGCGGGGCGGCGGCGCGGCCGCCGATCGCAGCGCGCCCGCCGAGGCGACGACGACGAGCGCGATCGCGACGATTTCGCTCGCGTCGAGGTCCTGCGAGAGGGCGACGAAACCGATCGCGGCCGCAACCGCCGGCTCCAGGCTCATCAACACGCCGAAGACGGAGCGCGGAAGCCGCCGCAGCGCCTCCATCTCGAAGACGAAGGGGATCGCGGTACTGAGGACGCCGAGGGCGACGCCGATCGCCAGGTGCGAGGGGGCGAAGATCTCGCCGCCGCCCTGAGCGAGGCCGAGCGGGGCCACCAGCAGGGCCGAGATCACCGCCGCCATCGTTGCCCCGCCGGGCCCCGGCGCGAGCGCGCCGACCCTGTCGCTGAGGACGATGTAGGCGCCCCAGAAGAACCCCGCGGTTAGCGCCAGGGCGAGGCCGAGCGCGTCGACCCCCTCGCCGCCCGCGTCGGAGAGGAGGAGGATCCCGGTCGCCGCCAGCACCACCCAGATCGCGTCGCGTCGCTGCCGCGAGCCGAGGATCGCCACCCCGAGCGGGCCGACGAACTCGAGCGTGACCGTGATCCCCAGCGGCAGCCGTGCCAGCGCCGCGTAGAAGGAGAGATTGACGGCGGCCACCGCGAAGCCGAGCAGGACGACGTCGCGGTGCGGCCACTGGCGCGCCCGCAGGACCGCGCCTCGGGTCAGCGCCAGCAGGACGAGGGCGCCGAAACCGGCGCGGAGGAGGACCGCTCCCGCGGCGCTGATCTCGTCGAAGAGCGTCGTCGCCAGCGCCGACCCGCACTGGACGGAGACGATCGAGGCCAGCACCAGCACCGCCGCGCCGCGGGTCCGTTCGCCTGCCGTCGTCGTGGTCGCCATCGGCGGATTCTGATCCACCCCCTCGCGCTCCCCGTAGGGACGAGCATGCAAACGACCAGGAGGCGACCAAAAAATGGCTGAGCTCGAGCAGCTTCGTCACCCCGTCTCGCGGCGCCGGTTCCTCGCGGTCGGCGGTGGCTCGACGGCGCTGGCGGCCTTCCTCGCCGCCTGCGGCGACGACGGCGGCACGACCATGACGACGATGACCGATTCGATGGGTTCCGGCGGCGCCGGCGAAACCGCCCGGTTCGGCAAGGGCGACGTCGGCATCCTCAACTACGCCCTCACCCTTGAGTACCTGGAGACCGCCTTCTACGCCGACGTCGTCAAGACCGGCCTTTTCAAGGGCGCCGACCTGGAGACGATCCGTAAGTTCGGCCGCGAGGAGGCCGAACACGTGGAAGCGCTGAAGGCGGCGGTGAAGCAGCTCGGCGGCAAGCCGGCGCCGGAACCGAAAGCCGAGTTCCCGCTGAAGAGCGCGAAGTCGGTGCTGGAACTGGCGGCGACCGTGGAGAACCTCGGCGCCGCCGCCTACCTCGGCCAGGCTCCGAACATCCAAAGCCCGGAAGTGCTGGCCTCGGCGCTGGCCATCCACAGCGTCGAGGGGCGCCACGCCGCCACCCTCAACACCCTGCTGGGCGAGTCGATCACCCCCGACGGCGCCTTCGGCAAGCCCGCCGACGTGAAGACCGTCCTCAGGTCCGTCGAACCGTTCCTGGTCGGCTGAGACCGCGAGACAAAGGAGATACAGCGATGAAAGAGCAACTGAAGACTCCCGAGCTCGCGGCGGTCGAGGTGGACGTCGAGGGCGCCGACCTCTCCCGCAGCGACGTGATCCTCAAGGGCGCGCTCGCGGCCGGGGCGATCTACGGGGCGGCGATGGTCAGTCCCTTCGTCCGCAAGGCCCTGGCGATGTCGGAATCCGGCGACGTCGGGATCCTCCATTTCGCCCTCACCCTCGAGTACCTGGAGGCGAAGTTCTACGCGGAAGCGAAGAGCCGGGCGAAGGCGAGCGGCGAACTCAAGCAGCTGATCGACCTCCTCGCCGAAGACGAGCAGCAGCACGTCGACGCGCTGGCGGCGACGATCAAGCAGCTCGGTGGCAAGCCGGTGATGGAACCGAGGTTCAACTTCGAATACAGCGGCACCGCGGGCTTCCTGAGGCTGGCGCAGACGTTCGAGGACACCGGCGTCAGCGCCTACAACGGCGCCGGGCCGATGATCGAGTCGAAGGAAGTCCTGGCGGCGGCCGGCGGCATCGTCCAGGTAGAGGCCCGCCACGCGGCGGCGATCCGGCTGCAGAACTCCGAAGAACCGGCCCCCGCGGCCTTCGACAGCCCGCTGAGCGAAAAGCAGGTCCTGAAGGCCGTCGAACCTTTCCTCGTTTAGGCAAGCGGCAACGTAGGTAGCTGATGGCGGTGCGGCGAGAGAAGGCGGAGCGGCTGGCCGACGAGGAGCTGATGCCCCTCGTCGGCCGCAGGGATCCGGAGGCTTTCGAGGTCCTCTACGACCGCCACGGCGGCGTCGCCTACTCGCTCGCCTACCGGATCGTCGGCGACCGCGCCGCCGCCGAGGAAGTCACCCAGGAGGCGTTCATC
Source organism: Solirubrobacterales bacterium (assembly GCA_044867815.1). Taxonomy (GTDB): domain Bacteria; phylum Actinomycetota; class Thermoleophilia; order Solirubrobacterales; family 70-9; genus VAYN01. The sequence goes on from JBIOVP010000010.1 coordinate 18,937, forward strand.
TCGGTCTGGCGCAGCGGCGCCCGCTTCGACGCCGCCCGCGGCAGCGTCCGCTCCTGGCTGCTCAGCGTCGTTCGCAACCGGGCGATCGACTTCCTCCGCAGCCGCGCCGCCAAGGCGCCGAAGCTCGATTTCGACGACGAGGCGGCCCTGGAGCAGCGGCCGGCGCAGGAGATGACCGAGGAGGAAGCGCTGCGGCGCGAGACCTCGGCCGAGCTGCGCGGGGCGCTGGGGAAGCTGCCGGGGGAGCAGTCGAAGGTGATCGAGCTCGCCTACTTCGGTGGCTTCAGCCACTCGGAGATCGCCCGGATCCTCGGGTTGCCGATGGGGACGGTGAAGGGGAGGATGAGGTTGGGCTTGGAGAAGATCAGGGGAGAGCTGGCGGAGGGACTGGCATGAACGCACCCGACCACAGTCGCTGGAGCGACGACCTCGCCGCCTACGCGCTGGGCGCGCTGGAGCGCGACGAGGCGGTCGCCCTCGAGCGCCACCTGGAGAGCTGTTCTCGCTGCCGGGAGGAGATGCGCTGGCTGCAGCCGGCGCTGCAGACGCTGCCGGAGTCGGTCGAGCGGCGGGAGCCGCCACGGCAGCTGCGCGAGAGCCTGATGGCCGAGGTGCGGGTGGACGCGCGGGAGTCGCGGGCGCAGACGTCGGAGCGCCCGGCGCCCGCGCGATCCTGGGGCTGGCTGCTGAAGCCGGCGGCCGGGCTCGCCGTCGTCGCCCTGCTGGTCGCCGGCGTGGTCGGCTACGAGGTGGGCAGGGACGACGGCTCCTCGGGCGGCGGCGCCAGCACCCTCGAACGCCAGATCGACGGGATCAGCGTGCGGATGGTCCAGGAAGGCGACGGCGGCACCCTGCAGCTCTCCAACCTCCGCCAGCTGCCGCCCGACAAGGTCTTGGAGGCGTGGGTCGAACGCGATGGGACGGTCGAAGCTGTGCCGGCGCTGTTCGTCCCCGACCGCCACGGCCACGCCGAGGCGACGATCGCCGACATGAGCGGCGTCGAGACCGTGATGGTCACCGAAGAGCCCCGCGGCGGCAGCGAGACGCCCACGGGCGAGCCGATCATGACCATGAGCCTCCCGAGCTAGCGGCCGTAGCGGTCCGAGGAGAGCACGAGCTGCTCCGGGATCGCCGCCCGCGGCGCCGGCGCCGGGTCGGCGCGGACCGAGACGGTCTCGGCGACGCTGCGGCTGACCTCGTGGCTGCCGTCGTCGGAGGCGATGACGACACGCTCCTCGTCGGAGGTCTCGACCTTGCCCTCGAGGCCCGGGTCGAGCCCTGCCGCCTTCAGGTAGTGCAGCAGCTCCTCGGCCTCGTTCTCGAAGCGCAGGACGACGACGCTGGCGCCGACCTCGACGTCGGCCAGCAGCGAGCCCTGCTCGCGGATCCCCTCGACGATCGGGTGGCCGTGGGGGCAGGTGGTGGCGTCGCCGATCGCCGCCCGCATCCGCTCCTCCAGCACCGGGCTCATCGCGTGCTCGATCCGCTCCGCCTCCTCGTGCACCTCGTCCCAGGGAATGTGGAGGACGTCGGTGAGGAAGCGCTCGATCATCCGGTGGCGGCGGACGATGTAGCTGGCGTGCTCGCGCCCGGACTCGGTGAAGCCGAGCGATTTGTCCTCGTTGCGCTCGACGTAGCCGTCGTCGATCAGGCGGCCGATCATCTCGTGCACGGTCGGCGGCGAGAGCTGCATCGCGCGGGCGATGTTGGCGCCGGTCATCGGCAGCCCGGCCTCCTCCAGCCAGAACATGATCTCCAGGTACTCCTGCTCCGCGACGGTCGCGTTCTCAGACGACACAAGCTCTCCTTGGTCGGGCTCGGGTTCCGGTCGCCGATGTTACCCACCCGCCGGTGGTGTCCAAGGAGGCGTCGGGCGCAACTTCTGCTTCGGCTGCAACGGAGGCCGGGCTGCCGGACATGGAAGGGGAAGAGGTTCTGCCACCCCAAAGAAGGAGACTCATGAGACAGGTGATCGAACGGACGACGAGGCTGCGGGCTGCCGCGGCGGCCCTCGCGGTGATGCTGACTGCCGGCGCTCTCGCGGCCGGCCCATTGGATCGATCCGCCCGGGCTTCAAGCGCACCCGAGGCCCATGCGGGCCAGCCCATGCGGCATTTCGTTGCGCGGGGCCTCTATCGCAGCACCGCCGTCTATGACCACCAGGCATGGTCCTGGTACCAGCCGACCCGCCTCCACAGCTGGATCGCCCCCGACGGAAGCGGCAGGCAAAGGACGCTTTCGGGGAAGCCGTGGTTCGCGAGCCAGGAGGACAGAGAGACTTGGCAGGCCGCCGGCAAGCCCCCGTTCCTGACGCACGGATTTCGCCCCCACAACGATTCTCAGACCCTGCCCCCGAACTCGTTCGACGACCTCCTCTACAGCCCTCAGCCGGCCGCCGAGATGCCCGCCGAGCCCGCTGCCCTCGTCGACTGGCTGTTGGACCTGGCCAAGCAGCCGACCCGGGGCGGCGGGAACGGCTTCGAGTCGTCGGTGAAGACCCTCGAACTCGTCACCGAGCTGCTGCGCAACCCGGCGCTGAGCGCTGCCCAGCGGTTGGCTCTCTATGAAGCTGAGATCTCGATCGAGGGCGTGGAGGTGCTCGGGTCCGCAAGCGATGCGGCCGGTCGTGAAGGGACCGCGATCGCGGCGGAATCCGCCAACTCTGGCGCGCTGACGCGGTACTCGATCGTCGTCGATGAGGCAAGCGGCCGCATCTTCGAGAGCGAAGCGCTTCGGCTGGCGCCGCTGCCGTACCAGCACGAATGGGCCGGGCCTCAGCTCGAGAGCAGGACCACCTACCTGCAGGACGGGGTGGCAAGCCCGGGGGCGTTCGAGAAGAAGAGCCGGAAGCGCTCGCACCGTCACTAGCAGTCGCCACGCCTAGATGACCTCCACCGCACCTCGGCAACCCCTCGAAGCCTGTATGGCCGAGGTGCGGTTCCGGCGCCTCTACGAGGAGCACGGGAAGGATTTGCTGGCGTATGCGCTGCGGCGGGCGCGGGACCCGGAGGACGCGGCCGACGTCGTCGCGGAGACCTTCCTCGTCGCCTGGCGCCGCGGGCCCGAAGTCCCGGTCGACGCCGCCGCCCGCCTCTGGTTGTTCGGGGTGGCGCGTCGCATCCTCTCCAATCAGCAGCGGGGGGAGCGCCGGCGGGCGAAGCTGGCGGAGCGGCTGCGCACCGACCTCGCGGCGCAGTTCGAGAACCGGCCGGAGCCGGAGGGGGAGCACGGCGTCCTGCGGGCGACTCTCGAGCGCTTGGAGCCGGAGGACCGCGAGCTGTTGAGGTTGATCGCCTGGGAGGAGCTGACTCCTGCCCAGGCCGCGCGGGTGCTCGGGGTCTCGGCGGTGGCCGCGCGGAGCCGCCTCCTGCGGGCCCGCCGCCGCTTCCGCGCGGAGCTTTCCGCGGTGGAGTCCGGGAAGAAATCGAAAACAGGGAGCGAAGATGAAAAGGGCTGACTTGGACCGGAGGCTGAACGCAGCCGACCCGGTCGATCTCGATCGGGTCGGCGGTGCGCCGCTGCGCGAAGCCGAGGAGGAGATGCTGGCGGCGATCCTCGCGAAGGACCCGGAGGCGATCCTCGCGGAGGAACCGGAGCGGGGGGAGGCCGCGTCAGCCGCTTCCCGATCGCGCCGCAAGGTCTGGTCGGTCGCCGTCGCGGTGGGGGTGAGCGCCATCGTCGCCTCGATCGCCTGGTTGGGCGGGGGACCGGGCGGTCAATCGTCGTCGGCCTACGGGTCGGAGCTGATGCGCTTCGCCAAGAGCTCCCCCCTGATCCTGCTCGCGGACTGGCAGGTGGGGGATGTGGTCGAGCAGACGGCGGAGGAAGGGGAAATGCGGTTCTTCCAGGGGAAGCGGAGCTCTGCCCAGCTCTATTGGCGCGCCGGTTCGTTTCGGAAGTGGGCCGAGGATCGCGCCCGGGACTCGGTCGGGGAAACGAAGGCTGCCGTCCTCGAATCGACCGCCCGCGTCTTCCGCTATCCCTGTTGCGGTCCCGGCCGCCTCGACTTCACGGCACTTTGGCACGAAAACGGCCGGGTCCTGGAGTTCAGGTCCCTCGCGCCGGATCTCGCCGCGTTCCGCCAGCGACTGGCGGGCCTCGAAGCCGTCGACGCGGACACCTGGCTGGCGGCGCTCCCGCCCCGGGTGGTCGAGGCGGTCGATCGGACGAAGGCCATCCGCGAGATGCTGGGCGGCATCCCCCTGCCCGCCGGCTTCGAGGCGGGCGACGTGAAGGGCGCCGGTCTGATGACCGACCGCTCCCAGATCGCGGCGCAGATCCTCGGATCGGTGGCGTGCGCCTGGCGCAGCGGGTGGCTGCAGGCACGGCGCTCAGGCGATCGGGCGGGCGCGGGCGCCGCGGTGGAGGCTCTCGGGAGCGTCCGGGAATGGCCGATCGTCAGGCAGGGGTGGGCGTCCGAGACGGTCACGTACTGGATCGCGGAAGCCGCCGCGCTGATGCCGAGCGGCCGCTGGGCGATCCAGTGCAGGTGGTACCGCTGAGGCGCCGCCGCTCGCAGCGGCGCCGGGTCCGGCGCCTTCAGCGCTCCATCAGCGAGGTGACGACCGCCTCGTAGAAGCCGTCGCCCATGCTGCCTTCGGTGACGGTCACGTTGTCCCAGTTCGGCAACGCGGCCCGGAGGCCGGCGTCGTGCTCGGGGCCGTTGGCGACGAGGAAGAAGCGGCCGACCGCGGCGGCGACCTCCAGGTCCTCGACGGAGTCGCCGACGGCGATGCACTCGCGCGGGTCGTAGCCGCGGGCGCGGGCGTGGCCGGCGACCGCCGCCGCCTTGCTGACCTGCACCGGGACCAGGTGGTAGGCGTGGGTGCGGCCCTCGACGGTCGGCATCGGCCGCCCGATGGCGCCGTTGTCGAGCAGGCGCAGGTCGTCGTCGCCGCGCTCGCGCAGGAGCGTGTTCGCCTCCTCGACGTCGACCTTGCCGCGGAAGAGGTGGGAGAGGACGCGGCCGTGGTGCCAGGGGGAGTGGTACTCGAGCCGCCCCTCGAAGTGCTCGAACAGCAGCTTCGGGATCCCCCGCTGCTCGATCTGCTCGTAGATCGTCCCCTCCTCGTTCGGTGCCATCCCGCCGGTCATCAGCGTCGTCTCGCCCTCGATCGCGAAGGCGCAGCCGGCCTCGTAGACGTAGGAAGCCTGGCCCATCAGCCGCGCCGCCTCGTGCACCTGCGGCTCGCGGCGGCCGGACATGATCACGACCTCCGCGCCGGCCCGGTGGCACGCCTCCAGCGCCCGCGCCTGCGCCAGGCTGAAACCACCCTCGGCGTCGCGGAAGAGCGAGCTGCCCCGGCCGAGCAGGGTCCCGTCGAGGTCGGTGTAGACGCAACTCAGTCCCAAGTGGTGGGTTACGGTAGCGATCATGCGTGGGGGTGCACTGCTCTGGCTGGCGGCGACGACGTTGGCGCTGCTGTTCGCGCCGGCCGCCGCGCCGGCCTCGGTCGGGAACTTCGCGATGACGATCCAGCAGGACGGCAGGATCCTCGTCGCCGGCGGCTCCGGCCAGGGGGCGAAGGAATTCGGCGCCGTCGTCCGCTACCTGCCGAGCGGCCGGCTCGACCGCAGCTTCGGCGGCGGCGACGGGGTGGCGCTGGTCAGGGGCCAGCGGCCCTTCACCGCGATCGCCCTCAACGACAAGGGCCGCATCTACGTCACCTCCTCGCCGGTGGGCCTCGGCGGGGGCATCGCCCGCCTGCTGCCGGGTGGCTACCTGGACTACAGCTGGGGCGAGAAGGGTCTCCTCTATGCCGGGGCGGTCACGGCCTGGTACCCGACCAGCATCCGGGTCAGGAGCAACGGCCGGATCTTCGTCGGCGGCCTCACCGGCTACCTCAACGAAGCGGCGGAACACCTGTACGGCTGGCTCTACCGGATCAGCTCGAACGGCCGCAGCGGCGACTACTTCGCCGGGATGACCAGCGGCGCCGGCGAGCAGCCGAAGACGGTGATCAACGACTTCGTCTTCGCGTCGGGGGGAGCGGTGATCAGCGCCGGGACGATCGCCGAGCGGCGGCCGGACGCGAAGAGCCACGCGGTGCTCGCCCGCCTGCTGCCGGGAGCGACCGAACCGGGAGGGCCGCCGAGCGGCGCGGACCCGAGCTTCGGCGGCGGCGTCGGCCTCGTCCGGTCCGACGTCTACCCGGCCAGCCCCCTCGGGGAGACGGCGAACGCCCTCAGCTGGCAGCGCGGCAAACTGCTGATCGCCGGCGAGGCGAACGGCGACCTGCTGGTCTCCCGTTACACCGCCGACGGCCTCCTCGACCTCAGTTTCGCCCGGCGCGGGTTCGTTACCGCCCACTTCGGCCGCCACACCCTCGACCGCGCCAACGCCCTGGCGGTGAGCGCCCGCGGCGGCGTCTACGTCGCCGGCAGCAGCAGCCACGGCTGCGCGAGTGGGGACTGCGCCAGCCTGCTCCTCGCCCGCTACGGCAAAGACGGTCAGCGCGTGCGCAGTTTCGGCCGCGGCGGGATCGTCAGCCCCACTGTCGACACCGGCGCCTACGGCTCGGAGGCGAGCGAAATCGCCTACGACCTCTCGCTGCGGGAGGGGGGCAGGATCCTCGTCGGCGGTGTCGTCTCCGGCCCCGGCTCCAGCCGCTTGTTTCTCCGCCGCTACCTGGCCGACGGGAGCCCGGATCCCTCGTTCGGGAGGGGCGGCCGGTTGACGACGCTGCCGCTCGCCGCCGATCGCGCGCGCTGAGCCCGCGGAGTGGGGGCAGGCGTAAGCTCGCCCGATGAGCAGCTGGAGACTGGCCGGGCGCGACCTCGACCTGAGCCGCCCGATCGGGGCGGGGATCGTCAACGTCACCGTTGACTCGATGTTCGAAGGCGCTCGCAGCGGCACCCCCGAGCAGGCGGTTGCCGACGGCCTGGCCCTGGCCGAGGCCGGCTTCGAGATGCTCGACGTCGGGGCGGTCGCGGCCAAGGCCGGCCCGCCTGTGCCGCCCGAGGACGAGGCGGCCGCCTTGGTCCCGGCCATGGCGGGACTGGCAAAGCAGTTGCGTGGTTCCTTTCGGACCACTGGCGACCGAAAGGAACAACGCAACGTCCCGATCTCCGCCGACACCTTCTCGCCCGACGTGGCGCGGCGGGCGCTGGAGGCGGGGGCGGAGGTGATCAACGACATCTCCGGCGGCTGCGAGGAGATGTTCGAGCTGGTCGCCAGGAGCGGTTGCGGCTACGTGCTGATGCACATCGAGGGGCCGCCGCGGGTTGGTCGCCCATTTCGCGAGTACGACGACGTCATCGACCACCTGCGGGCGTGGTTCGAGGGGAGAGTCGAGGTGGCCCGGGCCCTTGGGGTGGCGGAGGAGCAGATCGCCATCGACCCCGGACTCGACTTCGACCTCAGCCCCGAGCAGGACCTGGAGATCCTGCGGCGCCTCGGCGAGCTGCGCGCGCTCGGGCTGCCGCTCTACGTCTCCCTCTCCCGCAAGGACTTCATCGGCGCCGTGCTCGCCCGTTCGTGGGACGAGCGCCTGCCGGCGCGCGAGCGCGAGTGGGGGACGGTCGCGGCCGTGACCCTGGCAGTCCGCGAGGGCGCCGACGTCCTTCGTATCCACGACCGCTCCTCCCTGCAGGCGATGCGAGTCGCCACCGAGATCTGCCGCGGCAACCCGGTCGACGGGACGATTTCCCCACATATAGGGGTACTTTCGGCCCGTCAGCATGGGGGAGGCACCAGTTGATGCCGCGGGGGTCGAGCCTCCTCTCATCCGATTGGGCCGTCGCGATCGACCCGGCGCGGCGGGATGGACGGATCGTCGCCGAGGCGGCGGAAGAGGAGCAGCGCTCGCGGCCGGCGCCGCTGCCGGCGGAGCTGGATCCTGGGCTGGCGGAGGCGCTCGGTCGGGTCGGGATCGACTCCCTCTACACCCACCAGCTGTGCGCCTTTGAGAGGGCAGCCGACTCGAACCTGGTGATCACCAGCGGCACCGCCTCGGGCAAGAGCCTCGCCTTCAACCTGCCGGTGCTCGACGCAATCGCCGCCCGCCCCAAAGACCGGGCGCTCTATCTCTACCCGACCAAGGCGCTGGCCCAGGACCAGGCGCGCGCGCTCGCCCGGCTGCGCCCGCCGAACCTGCGCGAGGCGATCTACGACGGCGACACCCCGCGCGAGGAGCGGCCGGCGATCCGCCGCCGCAGCAACCTGGTCCTGACCAACCCCGACATGCTCCACGTCGCCCTGCTGCCCAACCACACGATCTGGGGGGACTTTCTCGCCAACCTCGAGTGGGTTGTCGTCGACGAGGCCCACACCTATCGCGGCGTCTTCGGCTCGCACATTGCCAACGTGCTGCGGCGGCTGCGGCGGCTCGCCCGCCACTACGGTCGCGAGCCGCGCTTCCTGCTCGCCTCGGCGACGATCGCCAACCCGGTCGAACTGGCCGAGCGGCTGGTCGGGACTCCGTTCGAGCCGGTCGACGACGACGGTGCCCCGCGTGCCGGGCGTGAGATCGCGATGTGGAACCCGCCGCTGCTCGACGAGCGCAGCGGCACCCGGCGCTCGGCCCTCTCCGAGGCCGCCGACCTGCTGGCGGAGCTGGTCAGCCACGGCGTGCGCACGATCTGCTTCCTCAAAAGCCGGCGCGGGATCGAGCTGATCCAGCGCTTCGCCCGCGAAAACCTCGAGCGGCGGGGGAAGCCGGAGCTGGCGAAGCGGATCGCTCCCTACCGCGGCGGCTATACCCCGCAGCAGCGGCGTGAGATCGAGTCCCGCCTCGCCGCCGGCGAGCTGCTGGCGGTCGTCGCCACCGACGCCCTTGAGCTGGGGATCGACGTCGGCGAGCTCGACGCGGCGATCTGCGTCACCTTCCCCGGCACCGTCGCCAGCCTGCGGCAGATGTGGGGGCGGGCGGGGCGCCGGCGGCGCGGCCTCGCCGTCTACGTCGCCGGCCAGGACGCGCTCGACCAGTTCTTCTGCCGCCACCCGGAGGAGTTCCTCAGGCGGCCGGTCGAGGCGGCGATTCTCGATCACGGCAACGAGCAGATCGCGGCGCGCCACCTGATCGCCGCCGCCTACGAGCTGCCGCTGAGCGACGAGGACGACGAAGTACTCGGGCCGGAGTGGCGGGAGCGCGCCGAGCGGCTGCTGGCGGCAGGGGAGCTGCGCGGCGTTGGCGGCAAGCTGATGCCGCGCCGGGCCGAGTTCGTCGCCAACCGGATCCCGCTGCGCTCGGCGTCGGCGGACTCGGTCGCGGTGATCGAGCGCGAGGCGGGGGAGATGCTGGGCCTGGTCGAGGCCGAGCGCGCGTTCACGACGATCCATCCCGGCGCCGTCTACCTCCACCTCGGCCGCTCCTACGAGGTCGACCGCCTCGACATCGAGGAGCGGCGGGCGATCGTCTCCGCCTTCGACGGCGACTGGTACACGCGGCCGAAAAAGGAGACCGAGATCTACATCGAGCGCGTGCATGAGCAGCGCGAGGTGGCGGGTGTGCAGCTCAACTTCGGCGAGGTCTCGGTGACCGAGCAGGTGATCGCCTTCCAGCGCGTCTCCGTCGCCGACCAGGAGCCAATCGACATCGTCGCCCTCGAGCTGCCGGAGCAGAACTTCGTCACCCAGGCGCTCTGGTACGTGCTGCCCGATCCTCTCAGCCGCAAGCTGCCGACCGAGGCTCTGCTCGGCTCCCTGCACGCGACCGAGCACAGCCAGATCGCGGTCCTGCCGCTGATCGCGATGTGCGACCGCTGGGACATCGGCGGCCTCTCGACCAACGTCCACTTCCAGACCGGCCGCTCGACGATCTTCATCTACGACGGCCACCCGGGCGGGGTCGGGATCACGAAGCGCGGCTACGAGGAGTTCGAGCGCCTGCTCGGCGACGCCGAGCGCCTGATCGCCGAGTGCCCCTGCGAGTCCGGCTGTCCCTCCTGCGTCCAGAGCCCGAAGTGCGGCAACCTGAACGAACCGCTGCACAAGGCCGGGGCCTTGGAGCTGATGGGGTTGATGCGGGGCGAGCTGTGAAGCAACGACAGGTGGCGGTGATCGGGGCGAGCGGGGCCGAGGAGGGCTCGGAGCCCTGGCGGCTGGCCGAAGAGGTGGGGCGGCGGCTGGCCGAGGCCGGCGTCGCCTTGGTCTGCGGCGGCGGTGGCGGGGTGATGGAGGCGGCCTCGCGGGCGGCGGCTGAGGCGGGCGGGACCGTGATCGGGATCGTTCCCGGCGAGTCGCCTGAGGACGCGAACGAGTACTGCACCCATGTCGTCGCCACCGGCATCGGCCACGCCCGCAACCTTGCCGTCGTCTCCTCCGGCGAGGCGGTGATCGCAATCGGTGGCGAGTGGGGGACGCTCTCGGAGATCGGCTTCGCCCGCGTCATCGGCCACGAGGTCGTCGCCCTGCGCAGCTGGGAGCTGGACGGCCGCGAGCGCATGCGCGGCGGCCCCGGTGTCGTCGTGGCCGAGACCGCCGGGGAGGCGGTCGCCGCGGCACTCGCGGCTTTGTAACGAGATTGCGAACCGATTTCTCCCCGGTATACGGGGACGCTGCGCTCGAGGCCAGAGCTCCCGCAGGGCCAAGATCGCGAAGGCGTGAGACCAGGCGAGCGGGGTGGTGGAGCGCGGGACGCCGGTCTCAGCATCGACACGCTCGGGGAGCATTCCCGCTGGCGTCGCGCTGCGCCGCAGCGCTTGCATTAGCCGCAGCGCCTGCCGCCGCTCCCCGAGCGCCGCTAGCGACCAGGCGGTCCAAGCGGTCGGAGCGGACCAGGGATCCTCGCCGCCATCCCAGCCTTCACCCGGCGTAATCCCGAAGCGCCCACCCGCAGCGACCAGCTCGTTCAAGGTCCTCCTGATCGCCGGATACAGCCCGGGATGCGGAAACGGCCGCACCCCCCAAGCCGCCGCCGAATCCAGCCCCGACTCCGGATCCCCCACCCGCCTCACCAACCGGCGGGCCGATTTCCCTACATATAGGCGTATTTTCGGCCCGTCGACCGAGGCGAGGGCGTTGCCGAGGTAGTCGCCGGGGGCCTGCTCCCAGTAGTCGGGACGGTCGCGCCAGGGGATCGGTTGGCCGCCGGCGAGGATGCGGGCTGCCTGGCGGGCGCTGCCGGCGATTCCTGCCGCCTTCGCGGCGGCGGCGACCCAGCCGATCGCGTCGCCCTGGGCGGCTCGGCCGGGGGCGGGGCTGCCGTCACCGTTGAAGCGAGCGGCCTGCTCGATCCCGGCGCCGAGCAGGAAGCGGACGATCGATTCGGCTTCCCCTCGGTGGCCCGTTGCCGCCAGGGCCATGGCCACTGCCGCTGCGTCGCGCGGCCAGACGTAGGCCCAGCCGTCGCGGGCGCCGGCGGCGACGGCACCGGTGCGGCGGTCGATCAGTGCGTGGAGGACGAGCAGGGAGCGCTCGTACATCTCGTCGGCCCAGGGCGGGGCTTCGCTTCCGAGCGGCCGGCTGGCGCGGAGCCAACGTCGATCGGAGGCCGCCGCTTTGTCGAGGACCTCGCGAGATTTGGTCACTCCGCCGCCCGCCGCATTGACCCGGAGCTGCACGTCCGCGGTCCCCCCATCCGTCACCACGGCCAGCCGACCGCCGTGGATCGCCTCCTCGATCCGGACCCGCTCGGAGCCGAACCGCGCGACCGTCCGCAGTACGTTCGTTTCAGGCAGATAGCGCTGCCACACCTCGTCCGCGCGCCACATCGGTAGCGCCGGCCCGTCCCCCGGCCGCACCCGGACCTGGATCCCGGTGTCCGCCGGCACCGTCCCCGCCACCTGCCGCTCCGCCGGGTTCTCGATCAGCGCCCGCCCCGCCGGCCCCGGCGCCCGCAGCTCGACCACATTTCCGTAGGCATCGACCGCCGCCGTCAGCCCCCCGTCCCCCAGTACCGCGACGCCGAGGAACGGCGGCGGCATCCCCGGCAGCCCGTCCGGCGTCTCGGGATCGGCCCCCGACCCCCCGGAAAGCAGCAGCGCCCCCGCAGCGACCACCGCCACCAGTCCCACCACCGCCCGCGCCCGGTTCATCCACTCATGCAATCAGCCATAGCCCCCTTCGGCCCGCTAGCCTTCCGCCTGCGTAAGCGGTTCCAGCGCCCACCAGGCCAGGTAGCTCAGTTGGTAGAGCACACGACTGAAAATCGTGGTGTCGCCGGTTCGAATCCGGCCCTGGCCATATCGGTCAGCGTCGTACGCGGGACCGCAGGGCAAGGACGGTCAAACCGATCAGCGCGGGGCCAAATATGCGGGCCGCGGTACTGAGGTAGAGACCCGCAGTCGTGACGTCCATCTTCTCTATGGATCTCGTCAGGGAAACCGAGGCGGTCATCGTCCAGCCGAGGGTGTGCAGGAAGCTCGGGGGATCATCGAGCCCGATCGTCTGAAAACCGGCCGCCAGGAGCAGGACGACAAGAAGGTAGGTGAGTACAGCGCGTCCGGCGCGCATACCGTATCCGCTGGTGAGCCAATAGAGATTCAGGATCAATCGCTCCATTGCCGCTTCGGCGCCTTCTCGCCGCATCTCCATCTCGCCGTAGTAGAAATCGGCTGCTCCGGGGTAATCGTGTGAGTCTTCTCGGGCTTTGCGCATCGCTCGATAGGTGTCTGCGATGGCCTGTGCGTCCAGCGCCTCCTCTCCCTCCCGAGTTGGCGGTGGCGTCCAGGAGATCGGTGCCCATTGGAGCATCCGAGAACCGCCTGCCCGCCTCAACGCCTCATCAGCCAGGATCTCCCGCCGGTAAGAGCTCTCGACCACCGCGGGGGCGAGAGCGAGCTGCCCTCGCCCGCTGACCAGTACGTCATCAAGGCGATGAAGCGTGCCCAGGCTGCACTCCGCGAGGTCAAGGCCCTCGAGAGTGAGGCGTTCCGCCCGGGCTCTGTCGAGTGAAGTGACTTTGGCGGGCCTCTCCTCGCCCGATCGTCTCGTGCTGATCAGGGACGGACCGAGGAAGGCAGCCTGGGCGAAGCCCGCCTTGGCGCCGGGCTCGAGCAACACGTCCGCTCCCCGCTCGAAGCAGGCGCTGTCTGCATGGAGGAGGGGAGTTGCCGCGGCGAGGACAACCGGCTGGGCGAAGCGGACGTCACGCAGCACCAATTCCTGACCGGCCCGTAGCCCCAGCGATCGGGTGTTGGCAAAGCGGCTGCCGACGAAACTCGCGGTGCTGAGGACCTCCAGGTCGTCGCACTGAAAGGGACCCTCAAAGTCGCATCCCGGAAACGCGAGGTCGCGGATCACACTGTTGTGAAAACTTGCCGCAGCCGCGAACCGAACCGACCGGAAGGTCAGGTGTCCACGACTGCTTGCCTTGCGAAAGCGGGCCTCAGCCTGGAACACCACGTCCCGGAAGTTTCCGAAGCCGAGGTTGGCGCCGTCAAAGCTGGCATAGCGCTCGAACGTGGTCGACTGGATCCTCAGATTCGCGGCTCCAAGGCCGCGAAAGCTGGCACCAGCGAGGAAGTTGGCCTCGTCCAGCCAGAGGTCCGACCCGGTCGCGCGATCGAAGCAAACCTCTCCCTGGAAAGTGACATCGGCAAGACGGATACCCCGAGGAAACTCGGCTTCGGTGAAATCCGCGAAGGCAACGCTCGCTCCCGTTAGATCGAGTGCTGCCACGAACCTCGCCTTCCCGAGCGTCAGTGCCACAGTGTCGGCGGCCGCGGCGCGACGGATCGACTGCACCACCCGTGGGCCCACATCCCTTCCTGCCAGGTCGAAGGTGACCATGGACGGGCAGTCTTCCTTGGTCGGCGGACAGCTATGATCGGGGGCAGACGTTCAGTGCAAGGCTGACGCCGGTTCGACACCGGCGACGTCTTTCAGCTAGGGGGGTCCGGGGTTCGAGTCCTCGGTCTCACGGCGCAAGCGGTACGCGACCGTCGAGGTATATCAACGGTAGAACCCCGAGCCTTCACTTCTTAGAGTCACCGGGCATCTCTCTGGCGGTCCCTCGCGATCGCCAGCCTGAATCGGGCTCGTTTTCACCCAAGGTCTCGGCCTCCGCGATCGAGCGGCCAGACCGGTGCAACTCGAGCCGCTCACCTAGCAGCAGGATGTCCCGTATGTCAACCGGGGTGAACCCCGCCGAATGACGCAGTCTCCGCTCCCTGGTGAAAAGGCGTGCCTGCGATCGCCAGCTTCGTACCCACACCGGGTGCTCTTCGTCCACCGGCCGAATGGCGAGCCGCCTGCCCAGGAGGCGCATCGCCGCATGCTCCCGGCCGACGTCGTCGAACGCTCCCTCCCACGCGAGTTCGGAGATGGGCAGGGCATCGGGCATCGACAAGCGACCGAAGCGAATCGTTTCTCCCTGGTGAATGGTGAACCGCGCCAGCACCGCATCGTCTACAACCAGTTTCATCTCGGCCTCGGCAGGACGCGGTCCAAGGTCCCGAAGGGGGTAGCGGCAGCCGGGGCAGAGGATCTGCGTCCCTTCGAGCAGCGGCAGGACCTGCAGAAAGTCCGGAGTGATCTCGCGGGTCGGGCAGGGGACGTCGGAGACACATACCCAGCGACGCCGGGCGGCTGGATGGCGAAGATCGGATATCCCGCGGGCCTGCACCATCTTCTGCTCCTCCTTGCGCGAGATCTCAAAGGGTTGGGTGTTGCGGGACTCCTGGCGAACAATCTTGACCTGGTTGTCGCTCACGATCCAGGTGAAGAACCGCTGCGGAACCCATCGCCGGCCACGTCTCTTGTCGAGAAAGCGGTCTCGAGAGAGAACACACCCCTGATGCATCTCGGCCAGATCCAGAAGCGCATGATCGGCGTCGTGGGCGATCAGAAGCCCGTCCCTGCGGCGCAGCTGTCGAATTCGGCGTCTATCGGTTCTGGAGAGGCCCGTGAGAACCGAACGATCCACCACCAGGCGTACATCGGCGTGCTGGGAAACCTGGGTGCGCCAGGCTTCGACCAGTCGCTCCACCCGACGCATCCCCACCGGTCCCGACAGCGATGGATCCCGCAGGGCGTTGGCCACGTCGACGCCGACGACGCCGACATCGGCCTCGCTGACACTCACCGGCTCGTTCATTTTTCGATCAGGCAGCCTTCAGTAGTCGTTTAGCATTGCGCCGCCAATGCTTTCTAAACGCAAGATGTTCGCGTATATGCCGGCTGCGGTCGGACTGTTGATCCTGCTGATGCCCTCTCCGTGTCTAGCCAATTGGGGGGAGACGATGTCCGAACCTGCCCTGATGGAGGTTGGGTCTCGGAGCCAGGGATCGCTCGTAGGAGAATCGACCGAACCGGGCGAGCCGCTTACCCCTGGGTCTGGCTCCTTCTGCACGGATTCAGAGCCGGAACCGTGGACGATGGACTCGACCCGCTGGTACGCCTTTTACGGGACTGGGGATCCGGTGGTGGTCAGGGCGGACGGAGGCTTCGAGGTGAGCATGGCCGTCTATTGGGTGGATGGTCAGACATGGGAGTCTCCACCAACCGTGGACTCCCTGCAGTACTGCAGCGTCCGGAAGCCTCGACGCTTGCAGTTCAACACTGAGCCGGGCACCCTGTACCGGGTTCAGGTCGGGGACTACGAAGGGGGAAACCCCTCTTTGACCGATCCCAACTACCGGGTCAGCGTGTTTCCGGTGACGCCGAACGGCGATCGGGATCACCCCCTGCCGATGAGCCTCGAGGGCGTCACCCATCTCGACAGTTGGGGCGCGCCTATTTTCGAAAACGTACCGGGGTGCTTCGTGGGCCCCGAATGGTTTGCCGGCGATCGCAGTGGGTGGGGCCGCGTCGAGGTGCCGCTGCCGGGGACTCTTCACGTCGACGTGGCGCCCGACGTCATATGGGAAGACTGGATGGCGTCGATATATCCGGCCAGTGGCGGGTTGCCGATCTCTTGCGCCGTGGGCGACCGGCCCAGTCTCGATACCTATCTACCTGAAGGCACGTATCTCTTGCGGACGACGAGGGCATTCGAACCCCGCCTCGACTTCGAGGGGAGCATCGAGGAAGGCTGGACCGTCAAAACCGACTTCACGGTCGATCTCGACGTTGACAAAGACGGTCACTATCGCCCAAGCGATTGCAACGATCGCGACCCGTCCATCTACCCGAACGCGAAGGAGATCTTCGACAACGGCGTCGACGAGAACTGCGATGGAGTCGACGCATTTCGCGATTCGGACGAAGACTCGATCCCGGACTTCCGCGATCGCTGCCCCCGACATTCGAATCGCGGAGTCGACGAAGACCGCGATGGCTGCCGCGACCTCCGTCAGATCTCCCTGGTCGCCCAGTTTCGCCTCACGATCCGGCGCGGCCACCTCCATGTGGCGTTGCTGTCCGTGCGGACTCTCTCGAACGCCAAGGTGACGATCTCCTGTCCCAACCACGCGTGCGAGAAGCAGGCAAGGGAGGCCCGGAAAGGAAGGGTCAAGCTCGATGATGTCTTTCCTCCGGAGGTACCGGAGGGAACGGTTGCCGTCATCTCGGCTCAGCGGCGCGACCGCATCGGCATCTCGAAGCGCTACCGGCTGTCATCACAGGGGATTCGCCTGCTGCACGAACGATGCAGCCGGCCGGAAACCAAGAAGGTCGTCAAGTGCGGGTGAGGTGGCGCCGGCGCCGCGGCCTGGTCGTTGCCGCGGGGGTCGGCTACCTCGCCATCGCCGGTCTCCTGCTGTTGCTCCCGCTTTGGGGCGGCGCTGCCGATGAGAGCCCTCGCCGGACCGGGATCCGCGACGCGCCCGAACGCCGGATGCGCCTGCCCGCTCTGGCTCGCCTCGACGACGTTCCGGTTCGCCCTCCTGAATCCTCGAAAACCGCGTCTGAAGGCACGGAAGCCGTGACCGGCGGAGGTTCCGAATCGTCGGCTTCGGAAGCGTTCGAAACCGCGCCTGTCGAACCAGAATCGTCCGCGGCTGCGACCACGGAAGGGAGCGCCGGCACCGCTCAGGGTGGGGGCAGCGACGAATCCTCCGTGGTGGGCTTCGAAGGGTGATGGTGGAGAAGGCTTCGGGGCGCCGCACACTGGCCGGAAGGTGGGCGTACGACGTCGAGGATTGGCTGCCGTCCGGTTCCAATGCCCGCACCTATGGAGGGGTGGATTTGGAGACCGGGACAGAGATCGTCGTCAAGATCTCGGTTGATACTCCCGGAGGCCGGGGCAGGGATCGCTTTCAGCGCGAGGCGGAGCTGCACGAGGCGCTTGACCACGAGGCCATCCTGCACCTGTTGGGCCACGGCACTGACGAAGGTCGCGGATTCATCGTCACGAGGCGATTGTGGCCGGGCTCACTCTGGAACGTGCTTCAGGAAGGGAAGACGCTGCCGCCGGCCGAGGTCCGGAGAATTGGGATCAGGATCGGTGGCGCTCTCGCCTACATGCACGGTCGCGACGAGGTTCACGGCGATATCAGCCCCGGGAACATTCTCCTCGACCAGGCCGGGACGGCCTATCTGGCCGATTTCGGCTTCAGCAAGAGATTGGAGACGGTGCCGATCGCCACCAGTGGGGATGCCTACGGAACGGCGGGCTTCCGGGCACCTCGCGAGCCGGGAAGCGCTCGCACCCATGAAGATGACGTCTATAGCCTGGCCGCGGTGCTCTGGTGGTGCCTCACCGGAAGCACCCCCTCGCACTGGAGGAAAGCGCGACGGCGGGAATTGCCCAATCGCACCCTCCGTGGGCCACTCGAAAGAGCTTTGCGCTGGAACGAGGAGCAAACGCCCTCCGCCGCCGATTTCGCGGCGGACTTGGAGAGGGGGTGGTCGAAGGTTGCGCAGGATTGGCGGGCGCGGGCTTCGCGACGGCGGAGATGGCCGGCGGCGGGCTTGGTGGCTGGTGGCTTCGTGGGGTTGCTGATAGCGCTTCTGCTGGGTCAGGTCTTCAAGCCGAAGCCGGTGGAGGCTGCCGAGGCGACCATCGGCCGGCATGGCGTAACGCTCCGGCTCACGGGCGACTGGCGCCGCAAGCAGCCGCCACCCTTGCAGCCCTTCCGGCTCCGCTCTCCGGTTGCCGCGGGAAGTGGGCGCACCACCATCGTCGCCGGGCGGGCACCTGCCTCCGGGCCAGCCCTGATCACCCGGCGAGCGCGGCGCACCCTTCCGCTGGATGCTCGTGAGGGACACCCGGTGCTGGTGGGCGATCGAGCTGCGCTGAGCTATGGGCCAGCCAACCAGTTCGGGGGGTCGGTGCAGGTCTTGGCGATGCCCCTGGAGCGCGCGGTGCTGATCGTTCGCTGCAGTGGCCCTGCCGCGTCCCTGAAACGAATTTGCGCCCTGGCGGCAGCCGAGGTGGCGCTGGAAAAGGGGGCGGTCCAGCCGCTTGCTCTCGATCAACAGAGCGCAGGTCAGCTCGAGGCAGCGGTGCGCCGCTTCAGCCAGGAACGCCAGCGGAGGCGAGCCGGGCTGGCAGTTGCCCGGCGACCGGGTAAGACCCTCGAGATCGCCGCGGAACTGGCAAAGATGAATCGAGCGTTCTCCCGCAGAATCGCCTCTCTTCCGGTGAACGCCCAGGATTCGAAGGCCATGGGGGCGGTCGCGAACAGCGCCCTGAACGTCGCAGATGGCTACGAACTGCTGGCCGAAGCCCCGACGGCGACTGCCTGGGAAAGCGCCCGCACCGACGTCCTGCGCCAGGAGCGGCTGCTCGAACGGAAGATCGAGGACCTGCGAGCTTTGAGGGTCTACCCCGAGCGTCCGTAGTCGCCCGCGGGTTCCTCGACGACCTCCCGCATCGTCGTCCCCCCGGTCATCGATTCGCGTAGCGATCCCTCTCTCTCCTCCGCTGACCGAGAAGTGCTGGTTGTCCCGCGGCCCGGAGCGGCCGCTCCACTTCCAGCCGTTCTTCGCGAACGCCCCGACCACCGGACCCCCGCGGTGGATCAGGCCCGGAATTCGCTGGGAGCGATCGGTGTAGGGGGCGCCGGCGGGCGGCGAGACGTAGCCGTCGTGGTCGTCGGCGTAGGCGTCGACGAGGCGCATGCGGCGGATCGGGAAGTGGAGGCGGTAGAGCTTCCGCATCGTCCGCAGCATCGGCCGGGCGGAATCGCGGTGGACGACGAGGCGGCCGTGGTGCACCTGCCGGTCGAACCCCAGTGGGTCACTTTCAGCAGGCGCAGCCGGGCGAAGCCGACGGGGCAGCCGCGATGCCAGGAGACGCCGGTCATCCGCTGCCGCAGCTGGGCGTCGATCGGCTCGGCGGTGCCGTGGAAGCCCGGACCGGAGTGGTGGAGCGCCGGCACCCGAAGGCGAAGACGGCGAAGCTCGCCATCGCGCGCCGCAGCCGTAGCCAGGGGGGAGCCACGCCGCCATACTTCCACTCGGATGGAAGTCGAGACGCGTTACGCCGATTCCGACGGCCTCAGCATCGCCTACCAGGTGCACGGGAACGGGCCCGTCGACCTGGTCCTCGTGCCCGGCTTCGTCTCCCAGGTCGAGCTGCTTTGGGAGGAGCCCGGGGTCGCCCGCTTCCTCCGCCGCCTCACCGCCTTCTCACGGCTGCTCGTCTTCGACAAGCGCGGGCAGGGGCTCTCCGACCGGCCCGGCCGGCCGCCGACGCTGGAGGAGTCGATGGACGACCTGAAGGCGGTGATCGACGCCGCCGGCTTCGAGCGGCCGGCGCTCTTCGGCGTCTCCGAGGGAGGGCCGATGTCCACCCTCTACGCCGCCATCCACCCCGACCGCGTCTCCGGCCTGGTCCTCTTCGGGACCTTCGCCCGGATGCTGGAGGCGCCCGACTTTCCGCCCGGGACCACGGAAGACGCGCTGAACCGCTGGGGGGAGGTCGTCCAGCGGGACTGGGGCAAGGCGGTCGCGCTCAACGTCTGGGCGCCGAGCCGGGTCGGCGACCGCGAGTTCGAACGCTGGTGGGCGCGGCTGCTGCGCCAGGGGACGAGCCCGGCCGGGGCGATCGCGCTGATGGACCTCTACCGGGAGATGGACGTGCGCTCGATCCTGCCCGCGATCGACGTCCCCACCCTGGTCATGCACCGGGCCGGCGACCGGATGGTCTCGGCGGCCCAGGGCCGCTACCTCGCCAAGACCATTCCCGGCGCCCGCCACGTCGAGCTGGCGGGGGAGGACCACCTGCCGTTCGCCGGCGAGCTCGATCCGATCCTCGAAGAGGTCGAAGAGTTTCTCGTCGGCAGCCGGGGGGCGGCCGAATCGGAACGGGCGCTGGCGACGATCCTCTTCACCGACATCGTCGGCTCGACCGAGAAGGCGGCCGCGCTCGGCGACCGCGGCTGGCGGCAGCTGCTCGAGCGCCACGATGCCGCGGTGCGCCATCAGCTCTCCCTCCACCGCGGGCGCGAGGTGAAGACGATGGGCGACGGCTTCCTCGCCACCTTCGACGGCCCGGCGCGGGCGATCCGCTGCGCCCGCGCGGTTCAGGACGAGGTGGCCGGCCTCGGGATCGAGGTGCGGGCCGGGATCCACACCGGCGAGGTCGAGCTGATCGGCGACGATGTTGGCGGTATGGCGGTCAACATCGGCGCCCGCATCGGCGCGATCGCCGACCCCGGTGAGGTGCTCGTCTCCAGCACGGTGCGGGAGCTGGTCGTCGGCTCCGGCCTCGAGTTTGTCGACCGCGGCACCCAGACCCTCAGGGGCGCCCCCGGCGAGTGGCGCCTCTTCGCGATCGATTCGCCACCGACTTGAGGCAAAGAATTTACGTTCTGCACGTGTCTCGTTACAGACAATGAGTTACAGTTGCCATCATGGAGGCGATGGCAAGGGAAGCGTGGACCGACGAGAGGCTCGACGACCTGAACCAGCGCGTCGCCGAGGGCTTTCAACGAATGGATGCCGAATTCCGGGACTTGCGCCGGATGATGTTCCAGGGGTTCATCGCCATGATGACCATCACCGTCACCTGCTTCGTCGGACTCGCTGGCTTGATGGTTTTATAGGTCGCAGCTGCGTCCGCCGCCGTCTCTACCTTGGGCGAACCCCATGGCAGAGCAGACCCAGATCGAGAGCCTCGCCGAAGCCAACGGATCGGCTACGTCGACCGCCGCGCCTTCCGTCCGCGTCGCCCTCCGCGACCTTGAGGACGGGCAGCGGGTCAACGGCGTCTACGCGGTCCGGGAGCGGGAGCTGCGGCGCAAGCGCAACGGCGACCCCTGGCTGCGACTCTCGGTCGGCGACGCCACCGGCGCCGCCGAGGCGGTCTGCTGGGAGGAGGCGGAAAGTCACTACGCCCTCTGCTGCTCCGGCACCCCCGTCTTCGTCACCGGCGTCTTCGAGATCAGCGAGCGCTGGGGGGCGAAGATCAAGGTCACGGGGCTGCGCGAGGCCGAGCCGCACGAGTTCGAGGCCGCTGACCTGGCGGCCGAGTCCGACATCTCCCCGGAGCAGCTCGAGGGCGAACTGCGGGAATTGCTGGCGACGGTGCAGAACCCGCACCTGCGCGAGCTGCTCGACCTCTTCTTCGGTGCCGGGTCGGAGACCTGGCAGCGATTCTCCGTCGCCCCGGCCGCCAAGACCTACCACCAGGCCTACCGCCACGGACTGCTCGAGCACACGCTCTCGGTCGCCCAGGCGGTCTCCGCCGCCGCCAACTTCTTCCCCGGGATCGACCGCGACGTCGCCGTCACCGGCGCCCTCCTGCACGACATCGGCAAGTGCGTCGCCTACAACGACGACCCGCTGGCGATCGACCTCACCGACGCCGGCCGCCTGCAGGGGGAGATCCCGCTCGGCTACTACACGGTGCGCCGCGCGATCGAGGACCTGCCGGGCTTCGACTCCCCCCTCGCCCAGTGCGTCCTCCACATCATCCTCAGCCACCACGGCTCGCTCGAGCACGGCTCGCCGGTCGTCCCCGCCACCCGCGAGGCCGTCCTCGTCCACATGATCGACAACCTCGGCGGCCGCCTCGGCAGCTTCGACCGCCTCGAGAAGCAGCTCCCCGCCGGCGAGTCCTGGTCGGGCTTCGACCGCGCCCTCTCCGGCAGCGCTTTCTTCGCCCAGCGCGCCGCCTGAAGTCCCGAAGATTCTTCAAAGATTTTTCGCTTCGGTGGCTTTCAGGCCTTGTTTTGTCACAGACAAAAACTTACGCTAGGATCCATGGTTGTGATGATGAATCCCAGGGAGAAGTGGACGGACGAGCGGCTGGACGACCTCAACGAGAAGGTCGACCGAGGCTTCGCCGAATTGAAGACGGAGCTGAAGGAAGGCTTCGAGCGGATGGAAGCTCGGATCGGCGAACGCTTCGATGACGTCGACCGGCGCTTTGACGAAGTCGACAAGCGCTTCGAGAACGTCGACAAGCGCTTCGATGGCTTCGACAAACGCTTCGGGAGGCTGGAAGAAGCCTACTTCGCCCTGAACCGAACCATGTGGGCGGGCACGTGCGTGATCATCGCTGCTCTGATCGGCAGCGGCATTTTCGGTTGACCGCCCCGCTATTGGAAGCGGTCGCTGCAGTGCTGAATTTTCACCACGTTCTGGTGGGCGCGCTGGATGCAGGCGATCAGCTTGTCGGCCCCGCCGTGCTGCTGCGATTGCCGCACGGACTTCCTAACTTCGCGCTGGACCCGGCGGTTGACGTCTTCGATCTGCCTGTTGATGTCGCCGATGTCGTTGAAGTCGCTTGATCCGAAGCCCTTCTGGACGTTGACGTTGACTTCGTGACTGATGTCCTTGGTCGTGTCCAGGGTGGGCTTGACGATGAAGAAATAGACCCCGGCGAGGATTCCGACCGTCACCAAAAGCCGGATAATGCCCGCGCTTAGGTTGCCGAAGAGGTTTCTGAGGACGTCCATGCGCTGCGTGCAGACTATCCTGCCGGGCAGTGGCGAAGGACACCGAGAAGCTAATTCGCCAGCTCTCTCTCATCTCGTTCCTGATGGCTCAGGGGAGGCCGGTATCGGCCCTCGAGATCAAGCGGGAGGTGGAGGGCTACAGCGACATGAACGACGACGCGTTCGCGCGCCGTTTTTACGCCGATCGCGCCGAGCTGGAGAGCCTCGGGATCCAGCTCGGGGTCGAGAAGCCGGGTGAGGGCTTCTTCGAGGCCGAGCTCTACTCGCTGCCGCCGGAGAACTTCTACCTGGACCCGATCTCCTTCTCCGACGACGAGCTGGCGGCGCTCTCGACGGCGCTGATGCTGCTCACCGACGGCGGCTTCGCCTACGCCGAGCCGCTGCGGCTGGCCCTGCAACAGGTCGCCTGGGGCCACCCGAACCCGCTTGCCGAGGGCGAGCGCGCCCCGGTCGAGATGGCGATGACCGCCTCCGCCGGCGGCCGCGACCTCTCCCAGCGCCTCTCCAAGATCGAGACGGCGATCCGCCGCCGGAAGACGATCGAGTTCACCTACTACACGATGGAGCGGGGCGAGACCGGGAAGCGCAAGGTCGACCCCTACCACCTCGTCTTCCGCGGCGGCCAGTTCTACCTGATCGGCCACTCGCACGAGCGCGAGGCGGTGCGGGTCTTCCGCCTCTCGCGGATCCAGGGCAAGGTCGGCTACGCCTCCAAGGCCGAGCACGACTTCTCGCCGCCCGAGGACTTCGACCGCCGCGACTACGGCAGCCGCGCCGACTGGCAGCTGGGGGAGACGAAGGGGACGGCGAAGATCTTCATCCGCGAGCGGATCGCCTGGCTGATCGAGCGCGACTTCGGCACCTATGGCGATCTGCGCAACGTGAAGAAAGCCGACGGCGCTCCCGGCAAGGGCCGCGTCTTCGAGACCAGCTACGCCTCCGAGCGCGAGTTGATCGCCTGGGTCCTGCGCTGGCGTCAGAACGCCCAGGTGCTCGCCCCCGACGACCTCCGCGAGGAGGCCGAGAAGCGG
>JBIOVP010000011.1:0-44904 GCA_044867815.1 Solirubrobacterales bacterium
TGCACACGCCGCTGATGTCGCAGACCAACGCGATCCACGGCATCGTCATGCTCGGCGGCCTGATCGTGCTCGGCTACGCCGACGACGGGCTCGAGTACGTGATCGGGACGATCGCCGTCGCCTTCGGTGCGATCAACATCGTCGGCGGCTTCATGGTCACCGACCGGATGCTGGGGATGTTCAGCCGCAAGCCGAAACCCCAGACCAAGCCCGCCTCCTCCGCTTCGCGTCCGGTGGCGGGCAGCGCTGACGGGGGCGGATCGTGAGGAGTCTCTTGGCAGTCCTCGAGCCGGGCGGCGACGCGGCTACCGCCCTCTACATCGTCGCCTTCTCGCTCTTCATCATCGGGATAAAACAGGGCACCCACCCGACCACGGCCAAACGCGGCAACCTGATTGCCGCCGCCGGCATGGCGATTGCCGTCGTCACCACCCTTCTGCTCGACGGGATGGGCAACTGGGGCCTGATCTTCCTCGGGCTCGGGATCGGCACCGCGGTCGGCGTGATCGCCTCGATCCGCGTGCAGATGACCGAGATGCCGCAGATGGTCGCCCTCTACAACGGCGTCGGTGGCGGTGCCGTCGCCCTGATCGCCTGGTCGGAGATCCGCCACGGGATCTCGATCGGCGAGGACTTCCCGCTCGACGAGCTGATCCCGGTCATCTTCGCCGGGATTGTCGGCTCGGTCTCCTTCTGGGGCTCGAACATCGCCTTCGCCAAGCTCCAGGACCTGATCCCGACCCGGCCGATCGCCGCACCCGGCCAGCAGGTGATCAATGCGGTCCTGCTGCTCGCGATCGTCGTCATCTCCGTCGTCCTCGCGGTCGACCACGAGTCGCCCTCGCAGGGCCTCTTCATCCTCCTCCTGGTCCTGGCGGCGATCCTCGGCAACCTCGTCGTCCTGCCGATCGGCGGCGCCGACATGCCGGTCGTGATCTCGCTCCTCAACGCCTTCACCGGCCTCTCCGCCGCGGCCGCCGGCTTCGCCCTCGACAACGTCGCCCTGATCGTCGCCGGCACCCTGGTCGGCTCCTCGGGAACGATCCTCACCCTGGAGATGGCGACGGCGATGAACCGCTCGGTCTCCAACATCCTCTTCTCCGGCTTCGGCGGCGCCCCCTCCGGGGGCGGTGGGGGTACGGGGGAGGAAAAGCCCCACGTCTCGATCGGCGCCCAGGACGCCGCGATCAAGCTCGCCTACGCCGACTCGGTCGTGATCGTCCCCGGCTACGGCCTCGCCGTCGCCCAGGCCCAGCACGCGATCAAAGAGGTCGCCGACGAGCTGGAAAAGCGCGGGGTCACGGTCAACTACGCGATCCACCCGGTCGCCGGCCGCATGCCCGGCCACATGAACGTCCTCCTCGCCGAGGCCGACGTCGCCTACGAGAACCTGAAGGAGATGGAGGAGATCAACCCGGAGATGCCGCGCACCGACGTGGCCGTCGTCGTCGGCGCCAACGACGTCACCAACCCGGCGGCGAAAAACGACCCCGACTCCCCGATCGCGGGCATGCCGATCATCGAGGTCTCCGAGGCCCAGGAGGTGATCGTGATCAAGCGCTCCCTCAGCCCCGGCTTCGCCGGCATCGACAACGACCTCTTCTACGAACCCAACACCTCGATGCTCTTCGCCGACGCCAAAGCGGCGGCCGGCGAAATCGCAGCCGAGATCGGAAATTTGTAGGGCCAGAGGACCGCAGCCGACTCTTGCCCCACTGGGGTGTGTTCAAAATCGGCTGAGCTGCCTCGTGTACTGATCTGTGGCAGTTCAGCGCGCCAATTGGCACGTCGTACACACACGTGTAGGAACTTTCTCCCTAGGTTCGGCCCATGCGGTCGGAGAGGGGGCAGGGGACGGTCGAGTGGGTCGGTCTGGTGACGCTCGTCTCGCTGACGCTGCTGGGGTTGGTGGCGGCCGGGGTGCGGGTCCCGGGGGCGACGCTGGCGCGGTCACTGGCGGACCGGATCCTCTGCGCGGCCTCCCTCGCCGACGGCTGCGGCGACGAGCCGGCGCTGATCGCCGCCTACGGGACCGAGTTGGGGGAGCTGGTGCGGCGGCACATGCCGAACCTTGTCTTCGAGCAGGGGTCGCGGGCGGTGCCGGTCGACTTCCGCCGCTGCCGGACGAGCGAGTGCGGCGACGCCGGCGGCAACGGGTTGGTGCACCGGACCGATGAGCGGCTGCCGGTGACGGTCTTCGTCCACGTGGTCGATTGCCGCGATGGTGAGGAGGCTCCGGAGGCTGACTGCTCGGGCGACCGGGCCGGGAACCTCTATGTCCAGTACTGGACCTACTACCCCGACTCGGCGACCCTCCGCGCCATCCCGGTCGCCGGCAGGAAGGGTTACCACCACGATGACTGGGAGGGCGTGCAGCTGCGTTTCGGCCCCGATGGCGAGGTCGAACAGAGAGCCTCCTCCCACAACGGCTACAACTACGAACGAAGCCCCTACAACTGGGGCGCGGACACCGGCAGGATCCCCCACGCCGGCTGGGGTCCCGAGACCGGTCTCCTCTTCGTCTCCGGCGGCAGCCACGCCGGCAGCACCTTCGAATTCAGCGAGGCCGAGCGCTTCACCCCCGGCCGCCGCATCCACCTGATCCCGCTCGAGCAGATCGCCATCGAAAGCAGCGACCGCTTCGCGATTTCTCCGCCCTGGCTGAAGCGGGTATGGACCGACCCCGAGGCAGAGGGAACCAACTAATGGGCTCCGGCGATCCCTGCCACTGCCGCCGGGTTGTCGGCGACCCAGCGCCCGACGTTACCTACACGCGGGTTCTTCAAGTGGCTGGTTTACTCCCGAGCCTTGACCGAGCTGGTTTGAGGGGGCGGGTAGGTGTCTGAGGGATTCGGCTCTCTCCGTGAACTCGGGGAAGGGCAGGTACAAATTCAGTTCACGCTGTCGAGCATGTACGACACGCAAGCGATGGGCCTCCTTGGCTTAAACGCTGCTTTGGCTGCTGCCGCCATCGCTGGTGACAAGCTCCTTGGCCATTTGTGGTGGCTGGCGATAATCGGTCTTCTCGTCTCCAGCGTTGTCGCTGGTTCGGCGTTGTTCGTTCGTGCCCGGGAAGTCGGATTGGATCTCACGAGCAGCGTTGCGTTGGCAGAAGAAGCGAGCAGCGCGAGCGAAATGGATCAGGCCATCGTGGCTTCGTTGAGCGCGGCCATCGACGGCAACGAGGGGCGCTTGAAAGAAAAGAGCGATCGAGTCTGGGTGGCTCTGGTGCTCCTGGTGGCGACCATCATTGGCGCAATAATCGGCGTATTGATCTTCTGACTGGAGTAGAATCGATCCATGGCGCAAGACGTTGCTGTCCAAAAGGCCCCGAGCAAGGAGCCCTCTGATCATCAGAGGAGCGAGCAAGAGCCAACGACTGTCGAGGTCGAAATCAAGGGCCGAAAGGTTCAAGCTCAGATGCAGACCGTCCAGACCGGGGCTGGCTCGATTACCCGTCTTGTAAACAGCTTCCTGCATCGGGTCTAGCGGCGGTTCAACCTTGCAATCGTGAGTGATCTGCGACGGGAGGTTCGAGTAAGGGTCATGGAGGGCGGCTCCATGACGGAGGCGGCGCTGGCCGAGGAACTCGGCGTCTCAAAGGCCGAAATCCGGCGGGCCGCAGACGCCGAGGAGACGATCGTTGTTGTCTCTGGTCGAGCTGAGCGGACCTATGGGTATCAGCCTCTCACGGAGCCCTTCGTGAGGAAGTATCAGGAATCGAGCGACAGCTAGAGCCGGCACGAACCAGCTGATTCACAGGCGGGTACTCAAAGGTCGCTAGGGTCTTCGTATCCCGGCTGATGTGTCCTCAGAGTCGAAGGCGGCGATCGCGGAGGCTCTTTCCGGAGCCCGTGAGCGCACTCTGGCCTTGGTCGAACCGCTCGACGATGGGCAGCTGAACTCCGTCTACTCGCCGATTCTCAGTCCGCTGGCCTGGGACCTCGGGCACATCGCCAACTTCGAGGAGCTGTGGCTGGTGCAGACGATCGGTGGGCGGGAGCCGCTGCACGGGGAGCTGGGGCGCTTCTACGACGCGATCGAGAACCCGCGCAGGATCCGCGGTGAGCTGCCAATTCTGCGGGACGAGGAGCTGCGCGCCTACCTGGCGGACGTCCGCGCGCGCACTCTCGATGTACTGGAGGGTGTGGAGATCGGTGCCGACGTCGAGGACCCGCTGCTGCGGGACGGCTTCGTCTACGAGATGCTGCTCGCGCACGAGCTCCAACACAACGAGACGATGCTGCAGCTGCTGCAGCTTGTCGAGGGGTATGAGCTGCCAGTGCAACTGAAGCGCGACGACCTTTCTCCCCGGATACCGGGGACGGATGCCTATGGTGAGATGGTCGCGGTCGAGGCAGGCGGGTACGAGATCGGCGCTCCCGATCGCGGCTTCGCCTACGACAACGAGCGACCGCGGCACGCGGTCGCGCTCGACGCCTTCGAGATCGATCGAACTCCTGTCACGAACGGCGCGTATATCTCCTTCATGGAGGACACCGGCGCCGGGCCGCCGCTCTACTGGCAGGAAGGCGAAGACGGTTGGGTCGACACCGCCCGCGGCCGCCGCGAGCCGATCGACCCGCGCCACCCCGTTGTCCACGTCTCCTGGCGCCAGGCCGACGCCTTCGCTCGCTGGGCCGGCAAGCGGCTGCCGACCGAGTTCGAGTGGGAGGCGGCGCACCCGCAGCTCGACGGCCTCGGCCACGGCTGGGAATGGACCTCCTCCGACTTCCTCGCCTATCCCGACTTCGAGGCCTTCCCCTACCGCGAGTACTCCGAGGTCTTCTTCGGCGACGAGTACAAGGTGCTGCGCGGCAGCTCCTGGGCAACCCACCCGCGCGTCGCCCGCCCGAGCTTCCGCAACTGGGACCTGCCGCAGCGCAACCAGATCTTCAGCGGCGTCCGCTGCGCGAGGGACGCATGATCGCGATCGACGTCCACCTCGACGGCGACGCCGCGGCGAAGATGGCGCGCGATGTCCGCGAGGGCCTCTGCGCCTACCCGAAGGAGGTGGCGCCGAAATACTTCTACGACGAGCGCGGCTCGCTGCTGTTCGAGCGGATCACCGAGCTGCCCGAGTACTACCCGACGCGGGCCGAGCGGGAGATCCTCACCACCCGCTCCGGCGAGATCCACGGCACCGCCGGCTGTCCCGAAACGCTGATCGAGCTCGGCTCGGGGTCGGCGGCGAAGACGCGGCACCTGCTGAGCGCGATGCGCGACTGCGGCGACCTCGACACCTACGTCCCGGTCGACATCTCCGAGGAGATCACCGAGCGGACCGCCGGCGAACTGGTCGACGAGTACCCCGGGCTGAAAGTGCACGGCATGGTCTGCGACTTCGAGCAGCACCTGGAGCGCGTCCCGCACGGCTCCGGTTCGCGGATGATCGCCTTCCTCGGCGGCACGATCGGCAACCTCTACCCGCGCGAGCGCCACGCCTTCCTCGAGCGGATCCGGGCCCTGCTCGGGCCCGGCGACCACCTCCTGCTCGGCACCGACCTGATCAAGGACAAGGCCCGGCTCGAGGCCGCCTACAACGATTCCGCCGGCGTCACCGCCCAGTTCAACAAGAACGTCCTCGCGGTCCTCAACAGCCAGCTCGGAGCCGACTTCGACCTTGACGCCTTCGCGCACGTCGCCCGCTACGACGAGGAGGCGGAGCGGATGGACATCCGGCTGCGCTCGCTCGCCGACCAGGACGTGCGGCTCGACCAGCTCGACCTCGAGATCCACTTCGCCGTGGACGAGGAGATGCGAACCGAGATCTCGACCAAGTTCACCCGCGAGCGGATCGCCGCCGCCTACGCCGGCACCGGCCTTGAGCTGCACGGGTGGTTCACCGACGCGGCCGGCGACTACGCCCTCAGCCTCGCGGCACCTGCTGGGTGATGCAGTGGATGTTGCCGCCACCGAGGAGGACCTCGCGCGCCGGCACGCCGACCACCTCGCGCTCGGGGAAACTGCGGCGGAGGATCGCCGCCGCCTCTTCGTCGTAGCGGGGGTCGAGCAGCGGGTGGACGATCCGCGAGTTGCCGAGGTAGAAGTTGACATAAGAGGCGGCCAGGCGGTCGCCGGCGCGGCGCGGCTGCGTGCCCTCGCCGGCATTGACGCCCTCGGCCTCCTCGGCTGAGATCCGCAGCGGCCCGGGGGAGGGGAGGAGAGCCACCTCGAAGGGTCGGCCGCGGGCGTCGGTGGCGTTTTCCAGCCGCTTGCGCGCGTCGCGTGAGATCTCGTGCTGGGGGTCGTCCTCGTCGTCGGTCCAGGTCAGGAGAACCACGCCGGGCCGGGCGAAGCAGGCTAGGTTGTCGACGTGGCCATCGGTCTCGTCTTCGAAGACGCCGGCCCCGAGCCAGACGACCTTCTCGGCGCCGAGGTGATCGAGCAGGACGCGCTCGATCTGCTCCTTCGAGAGCTCCGGGTTGCGGTTCGGGTTGAGCAGGCACTCTTCGGTCGTCAGCACCGTCCCCTCGCCGTCGACGTGGATCGCGCCGCCCTCGAGCACGATCGGGGCGCGGTAGCGGTCGGCGCCTTCGACCTCCAGCACCTTGGCGGCGACCCGTTCGTCCCGGTCCCAGGGGAAGTAGAGGCCGCCCTCGGTCCCGCCCCAGGCGTTGAAGCGCCAGTCGACTCCGCGGCGTCCGCCCTCGCCGTCGACGAGGAAGGTCGGGCCGTGGTCGCGGATCCAGGCGTCGTCGGTCGAGACCTCCACCACCCGCACCTGTGGCGGCAGCAGCGCCCGGCAGTTCTCGAACTGCGCGTCGGAGACCGCCATCGTCACCGGCTCGGACCCGGCGATCGCCGCCGCCACCGCCGCGTAGGCCTCCTGCGCCGGCTTCGCCCCCAGCCGCCAGTTGTCGGGACGCTCCGGCCAGGTCATCCAGCAGCCGCTGTGCGGCTCGAACTCGCCCGGCATCCGGAAGCCGTCTTCGGCGGGCGTGGATTTGAGGGTGACGCTCACCGCCCTCTATCTTGAACCAGTGGACGAGATCCGCCTGATCCGCGCCTCCGACCCGCCCGAGTCGCTCGCCCGCACGCGGGAGCCGACCCGACCGCCGTTCCGAATCGCCGCGGTCCAGCACCGCTGGCACCCTTACCCTGAAGAGCACGAGGCGGCGCTGGAGCGGGGGATCAGGATCGCCGCCGAGGAGGGGGCGAAACTCGTCTGCCTGCAGGAGCTGACCCTGACCCGCTATTTCGCGGTCGACCCGGCCGGACCCGAGGCCGCCGGCGCTGAACCCGAGGAGCTGCCCGGGGGCCGCACCTTCGAGTTCGCCGCCCGCATGGCTGCCGCAATTGGTGCTCACGTCCACGCTTCGCTCTATGAGCGTGCCGACGACGACGGCCGCGGCTTCAACACCGCGATCGTCGTTTCGCCCGGCGGCGAGCTGGTCGCCCGCACCCGCAAGCTCCACATCCCGGTCACCGCCGGCTACCACGAGGACCGCTACTTCCGCCCCGGTCCCGGCGACGCCGACGCCTTTCCGCTGGTCGGGCTGGGGGAGGTGCGGCTGGGCCTGCCGACCTGCTGGGACCAGTGGTTCCCCGAGGTCGCCCGCGCCTACAGCCTCGAGGGCGCCGACGTCCTCGTCTACCCGACCGCGATCGGCTCCGAGCCCGACCACCCGAAGTTCGACACCCAGCCCCTCTGGCAACACGTGATCGTCGGCAATGGCATCGCCAACGGCGTTTTCATGGTCGCCGTCAACCGCATCGGCGAAGAGCCGCCCCTCACCTTCTACGGCTCCTCCTTCATCTCCGACCCCTACGGCCGCATCCTCGCCCGGGCCCCCCGCGACGAACCCGCCGTCTTAGTCGCCGATCTCGACCTCGATCAGCGCCGCGACTGGCTGGAGCTCTTCCCTTTCCTGACGACGCGCCGCCCCGACGCCTACACCAGGCTCGCGGAAGAGATCTCTCAATCCCAGAACGAGTAGCCGGCGTCCCCCGAACACGATCGAAGAGGGGACCTGTGGGGGTCGTGAGGTACTCAGCATGGAGCCGAGCCACAAGCCCTGAGGCGACAGCCCGTCCACGCATCTCTCGGCGGAGGTGCTCCGAACGACCCCCACAGGTCCCCTCCCCAAGCAGCGCGGTTAAGGCGCCAGCGCCTCGATCGTCTCCTCAAGCTTGTCCGGCGTCGTGATCGGGGTGAGGATCGGAAGGGTGATGCCGCCGGCGACGAATTCCGCGAGGCGCTGCTTCATCTGCTCGGGGGTGCCGAAGATGAACATGTCCTCGATCAGCTCCCAGGGGGCGGCCGCGGCGGCTGCCTGGCGGTCGCCGGCTTCCCAGGCCCCGACCATCGGCTGAATCTGCTCGCCGAAGCCCATCCAACGGTAGAACTCGGCGTAGACCGGGACGGTGATGTAGGAGGAGAACATGAAGCGGGCGAGGGGCTCGACCTGCTCACGCTCGCCGGGGATGCAGAAGAAGCGGCAGAGGAGCTCGAAGCCGTTCGGCGCCTCCTCCAGTTTGGCGGTCACCTTCGGCAGGCCGGACAGGGGCAGGAAGTTGGTGAAGGCGCCGGCGGCGCGCTCGACGGCCAGCTCGAGCATCCTGCCCCGCAGCGCCGCCAGCACGATCGGCACCTCGAACCGCGGCGCCGTTTCCAGCTTGAACCCGGTCTCGCTGCGCTCGCCGCCCAGGACCGGGTCGAGGAAGTCGAGCGTCTCCCGCACCCTGCTCAGTGGCCGCTCGAAGGGGATCCCGTTCCAGCCTTCGACGATCCGGTCCGAGGAGGAGCCGAGGCCGAGCATGAAGCGGCCCTCGGAGGCGTCGGAAAGCGCCACCGCCTGTTGCGCCAGCAGCGCCGGGCCGCGCTGGAAGACGCCGACGATCCCGGTACCCAGCCGCACCCGCTCGGTCCAGGCCGCGCCCAGCGCCAGCGGCGTGAACCCGTC
This sequence comes from Solirubrobacterales bacterium, assembly GCA_044867815.1. GTDB lineage: Bacteria > Actinomycetota > Thermoleophilia > Solirubrobacterales > 70-9 > VAYN01. The sequence continues at coordinate 8,907 of JBIOVP010000011.1, forward strand.
CGGCCCCGCGGTCTCCCCGGTCCAGAGGTCGGTGTAGCCCGCCGCCTCGGCGCGCCGGACGTGCTCCTCGTGGTCAGGGAGCGTCAGTCCCGGCAACGGCAGCGTCAGGCCCCAGCGATCCATCGACCGGGACCCTATCGCCGTCCGGGCGCTCGTTGCGAAGCTCGAAGCGGCGGCTCGGCGACCACTGGCTGAGGAAGGAGTCGGCGTCCTGGGCGCTGAGCGGCCGCGTGAAGAGGAAGCCCTGGCCGTTGTCGCACTCCTTGTCGCGGATCAGCGAGAGGTCCTGCGGGCGCTCGATCCCCTCCGCCGTCGTCTCTATCTCCAGCGCTTTGCCGAGCTGGACGAGGGTGTGGAGGAGGATCTCGTTCTCACCGCCCTCGGCCAGCTGGGAGACGAAGGAGCGGTCGATCTTCAGCACGTCGACCGGGAACTGCCGCAGGTGCGAGAGCGACGAGTAGCCGGTGCCGAAGTCGTCGACCGCGATCTTCACCCCGAGCCGCTTCAGCTCGTGCAGCCGCCGCGCCGTTTCCTCGGCGTTGCTCATCAGCGAGGTCTCGGTGATCTCCAGCGTCAGCGTCTCCGGCACGAGGCCACTGGTCGCCAGCGCCACGTTGACGTCCTCGATCAGCTCGTCGGTGTCGAGCTGGAGCTGGGAGACGTTGACCGAGAGGTCGAGCGGCCGCCCCTGCTGCTGCCAGCGTGCCGCCTGGGCGCAGGCCTCGCGCAGGACCCAGGCGCCGACTTCGACGATCAGCTTCGACTCCTCCAGCAGCGGGATGAACTCCTCCGGCTCGACCACGCCGCGACCCGGCCGCCGCCAGCGGATCAGCGCCTCGACCCCGGTCGGGGTCATCGTCTGCAGGTCGAAGGTCGGCTGGTAAACGAGGAAGAACTCGTCGTTGGCGAGTGCGCTCTGCAGGTCCATCTCGGTTTCCAGCCGCGACTGCACCTCGTCCTCCATCCCCGACTCGAAGACCAGATAGCGGCTCTTGCCACCCCACTTGGCCCGGTACATGGCGATGTCGGCGTCGCGCAGCAGTTCTTCGGCCGAGGCCCGAACGCCGGTGGCGATGCCGATGCTCGCCTTGGCGCGGACCAGCGTCTCGCCCTCGTCGCCGAGCGCGAACGGCTCGCCGAAGGCTTCCAGTAGGCGCTCGGCGATCAGCTCCGGCCCGGCCGCCAGCGAGAGCCCCTCGGCGACGACGACGAACTCGTCGCCCCCCAGGCGGCCGAGGGCGTCGGTGTCCCGGATCACCCCCTCCAGCCGTTCCGCCACCGCGCAGAGCAGTTCGTCGCCGATCCCGTGCCCGAGCGAGTCGTTGATCGCCTTGAAGTTGTCGAGGTCGAGGAACAGCGCCGCCACCGGCTCCTGGTTCTGGCGCGAGCGTCGCAGCGTCTGCTCGATCCGGTCAAGGATCAGGGTCCGGTTCGGCAGCCCGGTCAGCGCGTCGTGGGTGGCGAGGAAGACCAGTTCCTTCTCGCGGCTTGTCAGTTCCTCGTGCGCCCGCTGGCGCTCGTCCTCGTAGGACTGGCACATCCGCACCAGGGTGACGTCGAGACTGCGCTGGACCATCGCCCGCCCCCTCGCCAGCGTTTCCAGCCCGAGGCCGAGGTCGGCGGCGCTCTCGTCGAGCACCTCGAGCGTGCAGTCGCGCCAGCGCAGACACCGTTTCGTCACCTCGTTCAGCGCCGCCTCCTGCTGGGAGGCGAGCTGGGCGAAGATCCGCCACGACTCCTGCCCCACCTCGCGGGCGACCGCTTCGCCCTCGCCGGACATCCAGCGGGCGACGGCGACGGTGGAGACGGTGCCGACGTCGTGGAAGCTGTCTTCGACGACCTTCGCCAGTGTCTTGGACGAGAGGGCGGAGCGACGCATCATCCGCGCCACCACCTCGTCGGTGCGCGCGCTCAGCTCCTGCCCCAGCCTTGCAAGCTCGGCGGCCTCCATCGCTCGCGCATCGACCCTCCGTTCAGGGGTCTTTAGCGGAAACAGTCAGGCAGCACGGATTTCGATTGGGGCAAACGTCCAGGGGTGGCTTTGATTAGGCTCCCCTCACATGGGGTCCACCGATCAGGAGGCCGGGACCGCCCGCTCGGCGGCCAAGCCCGACCGCAACCTCGCTCTCGAGCTCGTCCGCGTCACCGAGGCCGCCGCCCTGGCCTCAGCCCGCTGGGTCGGTCGCGGCGACAAGATCGCCGCCGACCAGGCCGCCGTCGACGCGATGCGCCACGTCCTCGACTCGGTCTCGATGGACGGCACGGTCGTCATCGGCGAGGGGGAGAAGGACGAGGCGCCGATGCTCTACAACGGCGAGCAGATCGGCGACGGCACCCCGCCCACGGTCGACATCGCCGTCGACCCGCTGGAGGGGACCCGTCTCTGCGCGCTGGGGATGCCGAGCGCGATCGCCGTCATCGCCCTCGCCGAGCGGGGGACGATGTTCGACCCCGGCCCCTGCGTCTACATGGAAAAGATGGCGGGCGGGGAAGAGATCGCCGACCTGCTCGACCTCGACCGACCGCTGCCGGAGACCTTGAAACTGATTGCCGACCGCAAGGGCGGCTCGGTCGGCGACGTGATCGTCGTCATGCTCGACCGCCCGCGCCACGAGGAGGCGATGAAGGAAGTCCGCGAGGCCGGCGCCCGGATCCGCCTGATCACCGACGGCGACGTCTCCGCGGCGCTGCTGGCGGTGAGCGAACGCTCCCCGGTCGACCTGCTGTGGGGGATCGGTGGCACGCCCGAGGGCGTGATCTCCGCCGCGGCGCTGAAGTCGATGGGCGGGCAGCTGATCGGCCGTCTCTGGCCGCGCAACGACGAGGAGCGCTCGGCGGCCGTCGACGAGGGCTACGATCTCGACCGCGTCCTCGACGCCAACGACCTCTGCTCCGGCGACGACGTCTTCTTCTCCGCCACCGGCGTCACCGACGGCGACGTCCTCCAGGGCGTCCGCTACCGCGGCCCCGGCGCCACCACCGAGTCGCTGGTGATGCGCTCGCGCTCGGGAACGGTCCGCCGTGTTCACGCTCGCCATGATCGCTCGAAGTTGAGGGAGATCATCGGCGAGAGATATGGCTGATTTCTCCCCGCTCGGGTAGAAGATCCGCGTGATTGCGGTTGCCGGGGCGACCGGCTACATCGGTGGGCTGCTCTGCAAGCAGCTGCGCGAGGAAGGGCAGGAGTTGCGGGTGCCGGCGCGGCACCCGGAGCGGGCGGGGGAGCTGAAGGAGGCCGGCTGCGAGGTCGTCCAAGCGGACGTGCTCGACGCCGACACGCTGGGCCCTGCCCTTGATGGCGTCGAGGTCGCCTACTACCTCGTCCACTCGATGGGGCGCGGGTCCGACGGCGACTTCGCCGCGCGCGACCACGAAGGGGCGGAGAACTTCGCCGCCGCCGCGGCGGACGCGGGCGTCAAGCGCGTCGTCTACCTCGGCGGCCTGGGGGAGGGCTCGAAGCACCTCGACAGCCGCCACGAGACCGCCGAGATCCTCCGCCGCGGCGAGGTGCCTGTCGTCTACTTCCGCGCCGCCGCCGTGCTCGGCGCCGGCAGCGAGTCCTTTCGCACCGCCTTCTACCTGGTCCGCCGCCTGCCGGTGATGGTCACCCCGCGCTGGGTCACGACCCGCACCCAGCCGGTCGCCGTCGCTGACGCGGTCGCCTACCTCGCGGCTGCCGCCGACCTCGGGCTGCCGGCCGAGCGGGAGATCGAGATCGGCGGCCCCGACGTCACCACCTACGGCGGCATGATCGACGAGTTGGCGCGGGCGCTCGGCCGCCGGCCGCCGCTACGGGTCACCGTGCCGCTGCTGAGCCCGTGGCTGTCGTCGCTGTGGATCGGCCTCGTCACCCCGGTCGACGCCGGCGTCGCCAAGCCGCTGATCGAGGGGCTCGCGACCGAGACCGTGGTCGACGACCCCTCGGGGATGGAGCTGTTCCCGCGCGTCCGGCGGACGCCGCTGCGCCAGGCCATCGCCGCCGCCCTCGCCAGTCCCTCCTAGCCGGCGGCCCGCTGCTGCTCGGCTCGCGCCACCTCTTCGCCGACGAAGGGGACGAGGAGTTCGTAGGTGAGGTCGGGGAGCAGGCGGGGCAGCTCCGCCGCCTGTCCCAGCACAACTTCCTCGTAGATGCGGGCCATGATCGCCCCGACCGCGAGCCCGGTCGCCCGCGAGAGCTCCGGGTTGGGATCGTCGTCACCGAGCCCCTCGTCGAGGAGCTTGGTGAAGCGGGTGTACTCGCTCTGGAAGATCGGCCGGAAGGCGGGCCCGACCGTGCTCACCTCGACCAGGGTGAAGCGGGCGGTGGTCGGGTCGGAGGCGAACCAGTCGAGCGTCACCGCCAGCGCCTTGCGGACCCGTTCCGGCCAGGGGCCCTCCTCGCCGTAGGCCGACTGCACCCGCTGCTCGAGGTCGTCGACGAGGATCTTGTGGGCGGCCAGCATGCAGTCGAGTTTGTCGTCGAAGAGTTCGTAGAAGCTCTCGCGGCCGACCCCGGCCTCGCCGAGGATGTCGCCGACGGTGGTCGACTCGTAGCCGTTGGCGGCCGTCACCCGGACGACGGCGGCGAGCAGCCGCTCCCGCTGCGAACGCTCGACCAGCTCGCGCGGCAGCCCGTGCCGCCCGCGCGGCAGTCGCCACTGACGCAGGTCCTCGGGGTTATCGCTCACCGCGACGCGGCGCCGCTGGTCTCGGTTTTCCCCGCCAGGCGGGACTGCCGCAAGGCCTCCTCGTGGCCCCCGTAGGGGCTCACCGCCAGGTAGACGAGCTCCGGCAGCAGCTCGGGAAGGCTCTCGAGCCGGCCGGTGGCGATCTGGTTGAGGATCAGGACCTGGGCCTGGCCGAAGGCGAGGCGCGGGTCGGTATGGGCCCGCGTGTTCCCGTCTCCGCCCCAGAGGGCTTCCAGTGCCGGCACCGTCGCCCTGCGGTAGCGCTCGATCACCTTCGGGTCGACCGCCATCGCGTCGCCGGCGAGGAGCTGGGCCAGGCCCGGCCGCGTCGCCAGCGCCTCGACCACCGCAGCAACCGCCATGCGGGCGGCGTCCCCGGGAGCGTCGCCGGCCGCATGCGTCGCCGCGGCCACCCTCTCCAGCTCGCCGATGCAGTATCCGATCGCGGCGTCGAAGCACGCCCGCTTGTCTTCGAAGTGCTTGTAGAAGGTGGTGCGCGAGATGTGCGCGCGGGAGACGATGTCGGTGATCGTCGTCGTCGCGTAGGTCTTCTCGGCGCAGGAGGCGATCATCGCGTTGACGATCCGCTGGCGCTGCGACCGGCTGACGAGGTCGATGGGAGTTGTGGGCCGCAGAACGCTGCTGGAGGTTTCAGAACTCCGGTGTTTTTGCATCACTGTGGAATTGTCCCACCCTGTGCGTTGGCCAGACGGCCAGTCCAGGCGGCCGGTAGCGACTTCCGCAAAAGATACGACAGTTTTTATTAACTGGTGGAAGAAGGTGCTTGATCGCCAGCCGGGGCATCTTCGTCGCAGCCCTCGCAGGGCCGCTCCAGGTTCGAGTAGTACGGCAGTTCGCCGGTGTCGTGGTACTCGAAGCGCAAGGAGTTGATCACCGCTCCCACCATCAGCGCCAGGCTGAGCACGTAGAACCAGAGGAGGGCGATGAGGATGAAGCCGAGGGTCGAGCCGAAGCGCGAGAGACTGGACACGTTGGAGAGGTAGATGGGAAAGAGCCAGTTGGCGAGGCCGGCGCCGACGGTGACGAAGAGGGCGCCGGGCCAGACCGCCCGCCAGGGCATGTGGCCTTTGGGGACGGCCCAGAAGATCACCGAGCAGATTCCGAAGGTGACCAGCAGCGCCGCCCCCAGTAGCAGGACCGTGTCCAGCGCCTTGATGCCGGAGAGCCCGAGGGGGAGACGGTCGGTGCTGGAGACCAGGGTGCTCTCGAAGGTCGGGACGAAGATGCTGGCGGCGATGAAGAGGAGGACGACGACGAGCATCGCGAAGGAGAAGCGCTTCTGCTCGACCCAGCCGCGGCACTCGACGTGGTAGATGCGGCAAAAGGCGGTGTCCATCGCCCCCCAGAAGGAGGCGCCGATCCAGAGCGAGCCGGCGAAGGCTGCGATCCCGATCGGCGCCGTGTTGTTCTCGATCCGCGCCAGGGCGTCGGTCAGGGTCTGCTGCTCCGTGTTCGGGAAGAGGCGCTGGAGGTCGGCGAGGACGCCGCTCTCGACCCCTTCGATCTTCAGCACCTGGCCGAAGACGAAGAGGACCAGGAGGGCAAAGGGGAAGACCGCCAGCATCAGGTTGTAGGCGACCATCGCCGAGAGCCCGGTGACGTTCTCGCGGTAGGCGCGCTGCCAGAAGGCGCGGAGCCAGGGGGTTGGATGGCGGAGGGAGCTGGGCATTGACTTCATAAACTGAAGCGAGTACTATGCGAACACGCGTTTGAGCCACTTCAGACGCTGGCCCACAGGGCACGATGACGATGTAGACGCTACTTCGCGGACCAGATCTTTCGGGTCCGTTTTTTGTCGGTCCGGCGCGACTTTCGGCTCGCGACGGTATTTCATCGCCAGGACTAAACAACGAGCGCAAGGGAAACGAGTAAGAACGGATGCTGGTAGCAGAGCTTCAGGAACTGGACGAGGTCAAAAACCTCATCAATCGCGGGCAGCAGCTCGGGGTTCTGACCTTCGGCGACATCGCCTCGGCGGTATCCGAGGTCGATCTCGACGAGTCTGACGTCGAGGACCTCTACGGCCACCTCGAGAAGTCGGGGATCGAGCTCGTCGAGGACATGGACCCGGCGCAGAAAGCCGCCGCCGAAGCGCTCCCCGCCGACACCGGCAAAAAAGGCCGCCGGCGCCAGAAACAGGCGCTCGACCTGAAACCGGACATGACCACCGATTCCTTGCAGCTGTTCCTCAAGGACATCGGCAAAGTTCGCCTCCTGACCGCCCAGGAGGAGGTCGAACTGGCGAAACGGATCGAGCGCGGCGACCTCGACGCGAAGCAGAAAATGGTCGAGTCGAACCTCCGCCTGGTCGTCTCGATCGCGAAAAATTACCGCAACCAGGGGCTTCCCTTCCTCGACCTGATCCAGGAGGGAACCCTCGGCCTGGTCCGCGCGGCGGAGAAGTTCGACTACCGCAAGGGGTTCAAGTTCTCCACCTACGCGACCTGGTGGATCCGCCAGGCGATCGCCCGCGCGCTCGCCGACAAGGCGCGGACGATCCGGATCCCGGTCCATGTCGTCGAGAAGCTGAACAAGATTGGCCGCGCCGAGCGCAAGCTGGTCACCGAGCTGGGCCGCGAGCCCACCCCGGAGGAGATCGCCGAGGTGACGGGGATCGACCCGGATGAGGTCGACTCGATCAAGCGCTCCGCCCAGGCCCCGGTCTCGTTGGAGAAGCCGGTGGGCGACGAGGAGGAGTCGGAGTTCGGCCAGTTCATCGCCGACGAGAAGGCCGAGAGCCCGTTCGACCGGGCTGCGGACCTGCTGACCAAAGAGGCGCTGAAAGAGGCGCTGGAGAACCTCTCCTACCGCGAGCGCCGCGTGCTCGAACTCCGTTACGGGCTAGGCGGCGAGCACCCGCGGACCCTGGACGAGGTCGGCCGCACCTTCAACGTCACCCGCGAGCGGATCCGCCAGATCGAGAACCAGAGCCTGAAAAAGCTCCAGAGTCTCGGCGAGGCGCAGAAACTGCGCGAGGTCGCTTAAGCAAATCCGGTAGCTGGGGGAGGGGTCAGGTGCCCCTCTCCCAGAGACCGTCGCGCAGCTGGGGCGCCGTGCTGGGCGCGGTTGTGGTCTCAGGAGCCTCTGTGAGAGGGGCACCTGACCCCTCCATCTCGGACAGTCATCCAGCCTTCAAGTGAGCTGGGTCCCACGCCGATAGGGGTGGGGAGATGGCATTCGAGATTGATTCGGCGCTGCGGACGCTTATTGAGCGCGAGGGGTCCGACCTGCATGTGAAGGTTGGGGTGCCGCCGACGGCGCGGATGCACGGCGAGCTGGCTCCCTTGGAGGGGTACGAGCCGCTGCGGCCGGAGGACACCGAACAGGCCTTTCAGGACATGGCCGAGGTGCGGTCGCTCTCGGAATTCGAGGAATGCGGCGAGGCTGACTTCTCCTACGCGATCAAGGGGCTGTCGCGGTTCCGCGTCAACGCCTTCAAGCAGCGCGGCTCGATCTCGATCGTCTGCCGCGCGATCCCCTTCGACATCCGCTCCGTCGACGATCTCGGGCTGCCGCCGGTCGTCACCAAACTGGCCGAAGAGCAGCGCGGGATCATCCTCGTCACCGGCACCACCGGCTCGGGCAAGAGCACGACGCTGGCGGCGATGATCGACCACATCAACCGCACCCGGACCGACCACATAGTCACCCTCGAGGACCCGATCGAGTACCTGCACCCGGACAAAAACTCGATCATCAACCAGCGCGAAGTCGGCTCCGACACCGAAAGCTTCGCCCGGGCGATGCGCCGGGTCCTGCGTCAGGACCCCGACGTGATCCTGATCGGCGAGATGCGCGACGAGGAGACGGTGCGCACGGCGCTGTCCGCGGCCGAGACCGGCCACCTCGTCCTCTCCACCGTCCACACCCTGGACGCAACCGAGACGATCAACCGCATCGTCGACTTCTTCCCGCCCCACCTCCAACACCAGGCCCGGGTGATGCTGGCGGCGACCTTGAAGGGGGCGATCGCCCAGCGCCTCGTCCCAGACATCAGCGGCAACGGCCGCGTCCCTGCCTCGGAGATCCTGATCGTCACCGGCCGCGTCCAGGACCTGATCATGAACCCGGAGGAGACCGGCAAGATCACCGAAGTGATCGCCGAGGGCGAGTACTACGGGATGCGCACCTTCGACCAGTCCCTGATGCACTACGTGATGGAGGGCAAGGTCACCGAGGACATCGCCCTCGAGTTCGCCTCCAACCCCCACGACTTCAAACTGATGCTGGCGGCGGGCGGCCAGCGCGCGAGCGGGATCGAGCAACTCGCACCCGCTACCGAGTAGGACGCGCGTCCAGTTGAAAAGAAAGGCCGTACCAATCGGCTCAAGCAGCGGCCGACGGAAGCCGATGGGAACCGCGATGCTCGCGATCGACCGCTTCATCCTGCTGATCCGCGACCTGCGTCGCAACGAGCGCGGCATCGCCGTGCCGACGGCCTTGATGGCGCTGGTCGCCACCTTCGCGATCTCCAGCGTCGCAGTGATGTCGACCGTCGACGTCCAGCAGGGGACCCGGCGGGACCACGACTCCAAGGAAGCGATCGCCGCCGCCGACGCCGGCGCCAACATCGCCCTGCTCAGGCTCAACCGCTACCTGCCGAGCCTGACGCTTGCGCACCCGTGCATCGGAGCCAACGGCGAATACCAGACCCCGGTCAACGGTTGGTGTCCCGCGACCGCGACCGAATCCGTCGGCGGCGCCACCTACAGCTACGCGGTCAGCGCCTACTCCGGCACCGGGAAAGCGCTGAACGTGGTCTCGGTCGGCTCCTCGGGCACGGTGCAGAGGCGGGTCAACGTCGCCCTGATGACCAACAGCGGCCAAGGCGTGTTCGCCGACGAGAAATTCATCGGCCAGGACGACATCACCGTCAAAGGCAACTTCAAAATCGAAGCCGACATCGGCACCAACGGCACCATCACCCAGAACGGCGGCGCGGGAACGATCTGCGGCGACGAGCGCCACGGCGTCGGCAAAGAAGCGCCGACTCCGAGCTGCTCGGGAGTCAAAGTCGAAGAAGAACGCGACCTGCCGCCGATCGTTGAGCCGGCGAACCTCCGCACTGAAAACGCCAACTGCATGCTGGCGCAGAAATGCACCTCAGGGCCCTACGTCGGGCAAAGCGATACCTACACCAAAAGCAATCCCTGGACCGAAAAATCCAGGACGATCAACGTCGGCGGCAACGGCACCCTGACTATGAACGGCGGCGACTACCTGATCTGCAAGCTAGAAATTGGCCCCGGCACGGTCTACATGTCGGCCGGGGCGCACGCGCGGATCTTCATCGACACGCCTAAAAACTGCGAACTGGAATCCGGAGCGACCCAGGTCAACATCGGTGGCAACGGGAACCTCGTCTCGAGTGCTTACAACCCGAAACAGGGCCTCTACGAAATCCCCCAGATCTACGTCCTCGGCAACGGCGCGGTGAAGATCGGCGCCAACTCGGGGACCAACCACCTGATGCTCTACGCCCCGGAAAGCCAGGTCGACCTGGAAGGCAACGCCGAATGGGTCGGGATGTTCGCCGCCAAGTCGATCACCCTCAACGGCAACCCATACTTCCGGTCGGACCCGAACATCAAAGAACCGGACATCACCTACGCCGGCCGCTTCACGCGCACCCGCTACGTCGAGTGCACCGGCGCCACCGCCTCGCCGCCCAACGCCAACTGCTGAGTCCCGCGGGCGGTCCCTCGCGGCGCTCAAGCTTCGGCCGGCGACGGTCGAATGGTAACCAGGCGCAGTCATGAGAGAGAAGCTGAACGACAACCCGATGGCGCAGATCGCCCTCGTCGGCGTCCTGCTGGTGCTCGCCGCGGTCTTCCTGCTCGGAAAAGCCGGCGGCGGCGAATCCGAAGATGAAGAAGGCGGCTCGGCCGCCGCGGATGCCGCGGTTGCGGCCGTCGCCTCCGAACTCGAAGCGGGACAGCAGCCGCTGCGGCTGCCGGCGCCCGGCTCCGGGCTGGGCGCGGTCCCGCCGCCCCCGCGGGCCGTCGTCGACGCGGTCGACGCCGGTGAGACGGTGGCGATCCTCTTCGTCCGCGACGGCGGCATCGACGACCGGCTGGTGACCGAATCCGTCGGCAGGCTCGAAGCGATCGGCGGGGTCGCGACCTTCGTCGTGCCGGTTCACCAGCTCGTCCGCTACGTCTCGATCGCCCAAGGGGTCGACCTCAGCCGGGTTCCCGCCCTGGTGGTGATCCGGCCCGAGAACCTCAGCCGCCAGTACGACCCGGCCACGGTCCACTACGGCTTCCAGAGCGCCCAGGCCGTCGTCCAGACGGTAGTCGACGCGCGATACCACGGCGGAACCCTCCCTTACCACCCGTGAGCATGGACTCCAGGGACTTCCCGAGCCACCTGCGGCCGGTCCCGACCTCCGGAGATTCCACCGCACCCGCGCTCGAGCCGGAGCCCAGCGGCACGCCAGGCCTGACGCCGCCGCAGACCCGCGGCCGCTCCAGCGGCTTCGTCACCGACGTCATCGTCGACCTCGGCTACGTCAACGACGAACGGGCGCGGCAGGCGATCGAAGAAGCGCGGACCGCCGGCCGGCCGCCCGAGCGCCTGCTGCTCGAGCAGGGGGCGATCAGCGCCGACCAGTTCTCCCGCGCGGTCGCCGAGCGCTACGGGCTCGACCACATCGACCTCACCGCCTACCAGGTCGACATGGCGGCGGCGAACCTCGTCTCCGTCAACACGGCCCGGCGCTACCAGGCGATCCCGGTCGGCTTCATCAGCAAAGAGACGCTGCTGGTCGCGATGTCGGACCCGACCAACGTCCTCGCGATCGACGACATCCAGATCGCGACCGGGCTCGACTGCCGGGTCGCGGTCGCCGCAGAGGAGGACGTCGAGGCGCTGCTGGGGAGGCTGAACACCCTGCAGAGCGCCGTCTCCGAGGCGACCGTCGAGGAAGAGGAAGCCGAGGAGGAGCTGGGCGAAGTCGCCGACATGCAGGTCAGCGCCGAGGACGCGCCGGTGATCAAGCTCGTCTACAGCATCCTCGGCCAGGCGGTGGGGGAGGGCGCCTCCGACATCCACTTCGAGCCCTCCGAGGACGAGATGCGCGTCCGCTTCCGCGTCGACGGCGTCCTCCGCGAGGCCGCCCATGTGCCGAAGCGGATGGTCAACGCGGTCGTCTCCCGGGTGAAGATCATGAGCGACCTCAACATCGCCGAGAAACGGGTGCCGCAGGACGGCCGCGTCAGCGTCAACGTCGAGGACCGCCGCGTCGACCTGCGTATCACGACGCTGCCGACCCAGAAGGGCGAGGGCGCCACGATCCGCATCCTCGACAAGGACAACGCCCAGCGCTCGCTCGACGACCTTGGCATGGACGGCGCGGCGCGCGAGCGCTTCGAGCACGCCTTCCACCAGGCCTACGGGGCGGTGCTGGTCACCGGGCCGACCGGCTCCGGTAAGAGCACGACGCTCTACGCGGCGCTCGGGGACCTCAACAACGTCGAGAAGAAGATCATCACGATCGAGGACCCGGTCGAGTACCAGATCAACGGCATCAACCAGATCAACGTCAACCGCAAGGCGGGCCTCGACTTCGCCACCGGGCTGCGCTCGATCCTCCGCGCCGACCCCGACATCGTGATGGTGGGTGAGATCCGCGACGGCGAGACCGCCCGGATCGCGATCGAGGCGGCGCTGACCGGGCACATGATGCTCTCGACCCTGCACACCAACGACGCCCCCGGCGCGATCACCCGCCTGACCAAGATGGGGATCGAGTCCTTCCTGATCGCCTCGGCGGTCGACTGCGTGGTCGCCCAGCGGCTGGCGCGGAAACTCTGCAGCCACTGCAAGCGGCGGGCGGTGATCCCGGTCCAGGCGCTGGGCGAAGCCGGCATCCGCGCCGCGACCGAGCTCGAGGGCTACGAGCCGGTCGGCTGCGCCCGCTGCAACAACAGCGGCTACAAAGGCCGCGTCGGCCTCTACTCGGTGATGGGGCTGGGCGAGCGGATCAAGGAGATGGCCGTCGCCCACGCCCCGGAGGCCGAGATCGCCACCGCCGCCCGCGAAGAGGGGATGTGCACGCTGCGCGAGGACGGGGTCGAGAAGGTCCGCGCCGGCCTCACCAGCCTCGAGGAGGTCCTCCGTGTCACGGCTTAAGGAATCGGCCTGACGGGCCGATCTAGAGCCCATGAACTTCGATTTCTCGGAGGTTCTGCGCCGGATGGTCGAGGCGCGGGCCTCGGACGTGCACCTGACCGCCGGCTTCCCGCCGGCGATCCGCGACAAGGGCAAGATCACGCCGATGGACGGGTTCCCCGTCCTCGGCACCCAGGACACCCGTGAGGTCGTCTACAGCATCCTCAACGACGACCAGCGCAAACGCTTCGAGACGCAGAAACAGCTTGACTTCGCCTACGCGATCCCCGGCGTCGCCCGCTTCCGCGTCAACTGCTTCTTCCAGCGCGGCGCCGTCAGCGCCGCCTTCCGCCTCATCCCCCAGGACATTCCCGCCCTCGACTCGCTCGGGGTGCCGCAGGTGCTGCGCGAGATGACCCAGAAACCGCGCGGCTTCGTCCTCGTCACCGGCCCCACCGGCTCGGGCAAGAGCACGACCCTGGCGGCGATGATCGACGTGATCAACCGCGAGCGCCAGGACCACATCCTCACGATCGAGGACCCGATCGAGTTCCTCCACCAGCACAAAAAGTCGATCGTCAACCAGCGCGAGATCGGTTCCGACGCCGACGACTTCTCCCTCGGCCTCAAGGCCGCCCTGCGAGAGGACCCCGACGTGATCCTGGTCGGCGAGATGAGGGACCTGGAGACGATCGCCACGGCGCTGACCGCGGCCGAGACCGGCCACCTCGTCTTCGCCACCCTCCACACCCAGTCGACCTCGCAGACGGTCGACCGGATCATCGACGTCTTCCCGCCCGAGCAGCAGGGGCAGGTCCGGGCCCAGCTCTCGATCGCCCTGCAGGGGATCGTCACCCAGCAGCTGCTGCCGACCGCCGACGGGATGGGCCGCGTCGTCGCCACCGAGGTCCTGGTGCCGACGCCGGCGATCCGCAACCTGATCCGCGAGGGCAAGACCCACCAGATCTACGCCGCGGTACAGACCTCGGGCGCGATCGGGATGCAGACGATGGACGCCGACCTCGCCCGCCTCGTCCGCGCCGGCAAGATCAACCGCTCGCTGGCCGAGCAGCGCTCGGCGGTGCCCGAGGAGCTCAAGCGCGTCCTCGGCGGCGAGGAGGCCGTGATGCCGACCGCCGCCCCCGGTTACGCGCAGCAGGGCGCCCCCGGCGGCCAGGCTCCATCGGTCGCACCGCCCTCCTACGTCTCGGGCGGTTAGGCCGTGGCCGGCGCCAACACCTTCACCTTCCGGGCGATGGACGTCGCCGGCACGGCGACGGCGGGCGAGCTCGAAGCCGACTCGAAGGCGCAGGTCTCCGAGCAGCTGCGCCAGCGCGGCCTGATCGTGCTCGACGTCAGCGAAAAAAGCAACCCGCTCAAGATCGAGGACGTCATGCGGCGCTGGAAGAGCGTCGACATGCGGGAGCTGGCCGTCTACTCGCGTCAGTTCGCGACCCTCGTCGCCTCCGGGATGCCGATGCTGCGCACCCTTCACACGCTCGAGGAACAGACCCAGGACGAGGAGATCAAAGAGGCGACCGCCGCGATGCGCGAGGACGTCGAAGCCGGCAGCACGCTGGAGCAGGCGATGGAACGCCACCCCCGCGTCTTCGACCGCCTCTTCCGGGCGATGGTCCGCTCCGGCGAGCAGTCGGGACGGCTGGAGGAAGCGCTCGACCGGATCGCCTTCCAGGTCGAGAAAACCGACGCCCTGCGGCGCCAGGTCAAATCGGCGCTGATGTACCCGGCGCTGGTCTTCGGCTTCGCGGTCGTCGTCCTCGTCGCGATCGTGATGTTCGTGATCCCGGTCTTTGCCAACATCTTCAAGGAACTCGGCGAAGAACACCCCGAGGAAGCCAGCGGATTGCCGCCGCCGACGCAGCTCTGCGTCAGCTTTTCGGAACTGCTGACCGGCTACTGGTTCCTGCTGCTGCCGGGGATCGCCCTCAGTTTCTGGGCCTTCTTCCGCTGGAAGAAGACCGAGAGCGGCAAAGACCAGTGGGACCGCCTGATCCTCCGGCTGCCGTTCAAAATCGGCGACGTGATCCAGAAGGTGGCGCTGGCCCGCTGGTCGCGCACCTTCTCCGGCTCGGTCTCCTCCGGCGTGCCGATGCTGCAGTCGATCAAGCTGACCGGCGAAACGGCCGGCAACGTCGTCGTCGAGAAGGCGATGGAGGACGTCTACAAATCGGTCAAGACCGGCGGCTCGCTGGCGGGGCCGATCGAACGGCACGACATCTTCCCCCCGATGGTCGGCCACATGGTCGCGGTCGGCGAGGAGACCGGTCAGCTGGAGACGATGCTCTCGAAAATCGCCGACTTCTACGAGGCCGAGGTCGACGCCAAGGTGAAGGCGCTGACCGCCCTGATCGAGCCGGTGATGATCTGTTTCGTCGGCGGCATGGTCGGCTTCATCGTCATCTCGATGTACCTGCCGCTGTTCAGCATCTACGAAAAGATCCGCTGAGCCGGCGCGGCTATTGCTTCGCGACCTTCTGGGAGTAGAAGCGGACCTCGATCTGGCGCTTACCTCCCGCGAGGTGGAAGCTGACGATGCGCGCTCGGGGCGCGAGCTCGAAGGGGGCCGGGAAGTCGACACCGCGCGCCGCGCGCATGATCAAGCCGTCTCCAAGGGTTCCCGGAACGATCCGCCAGCTTTGCTTTCGGTTCACGGTGGCAAACCTCGAGCGAGCCCGGTAGAGGAACGACCGAACACGTTCGAGGCTGTCCACGCCGAGGCCGTCGATCGTGGCGAAAACAATGCTCTGAGGGGGAGGCACCGGCACCGCTACCGGCCGATCGGTGGTTGCCGGGACCGTCTCCAGAAGGTGCGCTGGCCCACATCGGTTGGCGCTACTAGGGAGCAGCACTTGCCATCGAGCCGTGGTTCGCGCGGCGCGATAGTGGCAGAGGGTCGCCCGCGCTGCGGCGGGTGGATCCCACCCCGCGAGCCGATCGTCGATCGAGGCGCCGCTGCGCTCGCCAAACGAGGCGGTGTTCTCAACCAAAATCGCGGCTGGCCTTCCCGGTTTGGCCAGCGCACCGACGTTGATCGAGTCGAGCTCGGGGGTGTATGCCTGATACCCCTGGATCACCGGCAGGGGTTGCCAGTCGAGCCCGTAGGCCCACGCGGCCCCGATCTCCCAGGGCGCGACGGCGACCGTCCGGCCCCTCAGCAGCTTCAGGGTCTTCGTGTCGATCCTGTAGCGCGCCCGCATCCGCGCCGCCCCCTGTTCCGAGAGCTTCGTCCTCTCGCTGCCGCTGGCGAGGGCTTTCAGGTCCTGGCGCAGGTATTCGACGTGATCGCCGGGCTGCAGCGCATCCCACAGCGAAGGTCGCGGAAGAGTCGCGAGCGAGAGCACCACCAGGGGGCCGATCAGGAGCACGGCGAGCGCGTGCGGCGGCAACCGCCGGAAGCGGATCGGCAACTGCCAGGCCAGCGCGACCGCGGCACCGAGCATCAGCGGGAAGAAGTCCATCGCGTTGCCCAGTCCCTGTCGGACGAAGCTCTGCTTGAACATCGCGAAGCCGAAAAGGGCGGTTGAAGCGGTAAGCGCCAGCCTGCGTCCGCGCGAGCCGCGGGCCTCCGCGATTGCCGCCGCCGCGACCAGCAGGAGGAGACTGAAGACAGCCCACGGTCGCTGCCAACCCACGTCCGAGACGTTGGTCGCCATCGCGTCGGAGTAGCCGCCGAGGACCTGGGTCGAGTGCGAGACGAACTCGGAGACGTTGCCCAATCCTTGGCCGGTGAGAAACCAGGCGACCCCGAGCGTCGAGACGACGGTTGCGGCGAAGGGGGGGAGCGTTTGCCGGCGTTCGGGTAAACCGACCAGGGCGACAAGGCAGAGGGCGAGGATGGTGAGGCCGAAGTTCAATTTCGCCAGCAGCTCGAGGGACCCGAGCACCGCGCCGGCGACCGCGACCAGGTACCTGGAGCGTGCCGGAGTTTCGCCGCTCAGGCAGGCCGCGCAGACGATGAAGGCCAGGAGGACGGAGGCGGCCTCCATGTACCCGATGACGAGCAGCCCGTAGACCAACAGCGCCGCCGGCAGCAGCGGTACCAGCTTGCGCGCCGACCAGAGCAGGGCGACGGTCAGGCCGAAATAGATCCCGGCTCGGTACAGGAGCGCGACCACCCAGAGCCCCGGGTCGTAGAGCACGGGCTGCTCCAGGAAGCCCAGTGGGCCATAGGCGAAGACGAATTGGGTGCCGAAGTGAAGCCCCTCGGTGAGTGCCATGTAGAGGCCGGCGGTCCACGAGGAATCGGGGCCGGTGGAGGGGACCGGTGAGGCGATCGGCCAGGTGAGCGCGACGAGCAGTGCGCTGACGAACGGGGTCGAGGCGAGGACCTCGGCAATGCCGCGCCACGCGATCTGATCCCGCGGTGGTCTCCGGGCTTCCAGATTCACCGTTCTGGTTTCTGCGGGGCGGCGATCTGCCCTGCTCAATGAATCGCTTTCCCACGCCGATATGAACGCCATGTGGCCCTTGGCGAAGAGGACGCTGCCGTATGCCGCAATCGTGCTGTTGAGTGCCTGGCTCGCCTCGCGAGCCACCTCGATGGGCGATTGGGATACCGACTCCTATCCGGCGGTCCACGCGCTTGCCTCGGGTCATCTCGGTGCCTACTTCGAGGCGACGCCGATGATGGGGCCGTTTTCCACGCTCGTACAGGCTCCGTTCGCGGCACTTCCCGGTGGCGATCAGCTCGAGGTCTACGGGTGGGCTGTTTTTCCCTGCCTGCTCGCCGTTGGCTTTCTCGGCCTCTACCTGGCCTCGATTGCCCGGCGGCGCGGCGCTTCGCCGCTGGCGCAGGCTGTGCTCTTCGCGATTCCCCTCCTCAACCCGGTCACCTTCGAGGCCTTGAGGTTCGGGCACCCGGAGGAGCTACTCACCGCTGCGCTGGCGGTCGCCGCGATCGCCTCCGCTTCCGAGGGCCACCGTACCCGCGCCGCCGTCCTGCTCGGGCTTGCGATCGCCTCGAAGCAGTGGGCGGTGATCGCCGTTTTGCCGACCTTGATGGCGCTGCCGGCAGGCCGAGTCCGCGCGGCAGTCGTTACCGCGGGCGTTGCTGCCCTCCTGATCCTGCCGGGGTTGGCGGCGGCGCCCGGGGGATTCCTCGAGGTCAACGGGAAAGCTGCTGACACCGGGCGGGTGGTCACCCCCTTGAGCGTCTGGTATCCGGCCGCCTCTGCGACCACCGAGACGTATCACGTCGATGGCCGGCGGCTGGTCGCGAAGGTGGAGGAGGCGCCGCCGTTTGTCGGATCGCTCTCGCATCCGCTGATCCTGCTGATGGCTGTCGCGCTTCCCGTCGCCCTGGCGCTACGGCGCGGTCGAGTTGGTATCGCCGGGCCGGACGCGATGGCGCTTTTTGCCCTCCTGGCGCTGCTTCGTTGCGTCCTCGATCCGGTTGACAACCTCTACTACCACGCGCCGCTGCTGCTGGCCCTGGTTGGATGGGACGCGTTCTCGGTCCGGGGACTTCCCCTTCGTTCCCTTGGGGCTTTTGCTGTAGCCCTCCTTTTCTCGCGGGCTTTGCACGAACTTACGGACCCGATCGCCTTCAATCTCGTCTACCTGGGTGCAGTCACGGGGCTGTGGTGCGCCCTTGTCTCATCGCTTTTCTGGCGCTTTAACTGGACAAGCGTTCCAGTTCCGTCACTTTTCGCGGTACGGAGCCCCAATTTCAGGGATTAAGTAACTGCGACTGCGGCCGATGTAGGGCCTGTGATGAATCTGCCAGTGCTTCGGTGCCAAAGGCAAACCCGCTGCGAGGCGGGGGCGCAAAGCCGTCGGGACTCCTTCGGAGTCGGCCGGGCTACCACCGGGGTCGACAGACACCACGTGGCTTCACGCGACGGGGCTCTGGCGCAAACGATTAGGACCATAGGAGGTCTCTAATGTTTCTCCAGAATCTCCGGGCCAAAGTAGGCGCCCGGCTCAACGGCGACAGCGAGGCGGGCTTCACCCTGATCGAGCTTCTCGTCGTGATGCTCATTCTCGGAATCCTGGCCGCGATCGCGCTGCCGGCGTTCTTCAACCAGAAAGACAAGGCCGGCGACGCCAAGGCCAAGGAGTACGCGCACTCCGCACAGGTCGCGATGGAGACGTGCTCGACCGACGAAGGTGGCAGTTACGAAAATTGTGACCTGTCGGCTCTGATCGCCGTGGAGCCCACGCTCAGCAATGCGGTCTTCGTCGGCGGTACGCCGGAAACGACCGAAGACAGCTACACCGTGACCATCGAAGGCAGCAAATCAACCCAGACCTTCACCGTCGAAAACGAAGGCGGAACGCTGAGCTTCCCCTGCACCGAAGGTGGCGTAGGTGGCTGTCCGAGCGGCGAAGACTGGGGCGGTTGATCCGTCTAAGTCGATTGCCTTGGCTCAGCCAAGCATGAAGTTCTCGGAGGCGGGTCGAGTTCGACCCGCCTCCTTGCTTTGTGGCCAGAGCTTCGTGAACGGCTAAACGGTTGGGCGATCCAAGCCGATACCTGATTGCGATGCGCAATATGACTCTTCACCTTCGTGGCAAGGGCCTGGCGCCGATGCTGCTGGCGCTCGTCCTTTTGGGGATCTGCGCCCAGAGCGCATTCGCCGCCCCAGCCTTCTACGACGGCAACTCCGCCGACGGTTCGACCGCGATCTTCAGCACCAAAGAGCAGATGGTCCCTGGGGACACCGACCAGGAACTGGACGTCTACGTGCGAGCGTTTGACGAAAGTCTCGGCGAATACCTGACCCGCGAGGTCTCGATCGGACCGCGGGGTGGCAACGACGCCCAGCCAGCCACCTTCGGTGGGATGTCCGGCGACGGCAGCCAAGTCTTCTTCTCGACCGCGGAGCCACTGGTCGCCGGCGATACCGATCAGGCGGAAGACGTCTACCTCCGCGACCTTGTCGAAAACAGGACCGCCCTGGTCTCGCAGGGGAGTAGCGGCTGCGCGGGGCAGGGTTGCGGCAACGGCGGCTTCGGCGCCAGCTTCCTTCCCGGCGGCGCGGCTCCCGACGGCGGCATCGTCTTCTTCGGCTCGAGCGAGCGGCTCAACACCGCCGACCAGGACAACGCCTTCGATGTCTACGTCCGCGACGTCGAAGCGGAAACGACCCGCCTCGTCTCCGCCCCCGACCCCAGCTGCGCCGCTTGCGTCAGCGAAGGGCTCGATCCGCAGTTCCGCGGCACCGACGACAGCGGCGACCGCGCCTTCTTCACCACCGACGAAAGGCTCGCGAGTGCCGACACCGATGCCGGGGAATCGGACATCTACGCCCGCGACCTCGCGGCGGGGACCACGGCGCTGGTCTCGGTACCGGGAACCTGCCCGCCGGACCTCTCGGTCGGTCAGAACTGCGAACCCTCCTACGGCGGCGCCTCCGCCGACGGGTCCCATCTCTTCTTCGAGACCAACGATCGGGTCCTCGGCGCCGACACCGACAAATTCCAGGACGTCTACGACTGGTCCGAAGGCGCCGTTGCTCTCGCCTCGACCGGGCCCGACGGCGGCAACGGGGAAGTCAACGTCACCTTCGCCGGCGCCACCCCGGGCGGTGAGACGGCGTTCTTCGAGACCAGCGAGTCGCTCCTCACCGCCGACGCCGACCTCGCGCAGGACGTCTACCAGCGCTCGGGCGGAACGACCTCCCTGGTCACCGCGG
Source organism: Solirubrobacterales bacterium (assembly GCA_044867815.1). GTDB lineage: Bacteria > Actinomycetota > Thermoleophilia > Solirubrobacterales > 70-9 > VAYN01. The sequence continues at coordinate 29,365 of JBIOVP010000011.1, forward strand.
GCGAAGCCGGCAAAGGGAACCTCGCGATTCCCGCTTCCTTCGAGTGGGTCTCGCGCTCCGGGCCCCAGGTCGTCGTCTTCACCACCGCCGAGGCTCTCACCGCCGCCGACGGCGACACCTCCCAGGACGTCTACATGCGCTCGGGCGGGACGACGACCCTGCTCTCGGTCGGCCCGGACGGCGGCGGCGGAGAATTCAGCGCCATCTTCGCCGGCGCTTCCGACGACGGTTCGAGGATCTTCTTCACCACCGCCGAGTCGCTGGTGACGGAAGACACCGATTCCAGCCAGGACGTCTACATGCGCTCGGGCGGCGAAACGACGCTCGTCTCCGTCGGCCAGATCGGCGGAAACGGCGCCTTCTCCGCCGGGCTGCGCGGGGTTTCGACGACGGGCTCGCGCGCCTTCTTCACCACCCAGGAGCGGCTCGCCGTCGACGACGACTTCGCCGGTGAGCAGGACGTCTACGGCTGGACCGAATCCGGCACCCTCCTCGTCTCGGTGAAGAACTCGCCCGACCTGGTGATCGGGCCGCCGCCGCCCGCGCTGGAAAAAACGAATCCGACTTCGCCGAACCAGTCGACCACGCCGGCGATCGTCGGCCAGGCCGCCGCCGGTTCCCTGGTCAAGGTCTACAAGACCTCGAATTGCTCGGGGGAACCGGTCGCCCAGGGGCCCGCGACGCAACTGGCGAGCCCCGGCCTCACCGTCACCGTTCCCGTCGCCATCGGTTCGACCACCAGCTACAGGGCGACCGCGGAAGCCGAAGGCGTGGTCTCGGTCTGCTCCTCGCCGATCACCTACAAGCAGGAAAACCCGCCCCCGCCCCCGCCCCCGACCGAAGAAGGATCCGGCGGCGGTGGCGGCGGCGGTGAAACCCCGACCGGCACCGGCGGGGGAACGGGGTCCACGACGGGTACGAAAACCGGGGGCAAGACCTCGGGCGGCGGCAGGGCTGGGATCACCTACGTCGTCCCGCAGCTGAAGATCACCTTCGGCCCCGCCTTCAAGACCCGCAAACGGCGCCCGGTCTTCCGCTTTGCCGACCTCTCCGGCCAGCCCGGCACCAACTTCTTCTGCCGCGTCGACAAGGGTCCCTGGAAAGGATGTAGCTCGCCGACCAAAGTGAAGAAGCTGAAGTTCGGCCGCCACGTCTTCGCGGTCAAGGCGGTCAATGCCGTCGGTACCCCCGCGCCGCGCCCGCTGAAGCGCGCGTTCAAGGTGGTGCGCGGATGATCGCGCGGCTGCGGAGGCAGAGTGGGGAGGAAGGGTTCACCCTGGTCGAGCTGCTGGTCGCTTCGGCGATGGGTGTCGTCGTGATGAGCGCGGTCGCGTCCCTGGTGATCAGTGCGGTCCGCGTGCAGCCGAAAATCAGCAAAGAAGCCCAGAACATCAGCAGCGCCCGCTGGATGCTCGAACGGCTCACCCACGAACTTCGCAACGGGATCGCCGTCAACGAAGCCAGCACGGCCAGCAAACTCATCTTCGACGGTTATGTCCGCCACGGCACCTGCGGCGGGACGACGACGCTGCCCGCGGGCAGCCCGGCGATCAAATGTCGCATCACCTACGAATGCTCGACGAGCGCCTGTACGCGCAAGGAGACGACCACGTCCAGCACCGTCGGGGTCGCGAAGACGGTGTTCAGCGGCCTCGCCAGCAACCAGCTCTTCACCTACGTGCCCGACAACCTCGAACCTGAGACTGCCACGTACGTCAAAGCGACCCTTCAGCTACCCGACCCCACCGATGCCGGTTCTCCGCTGGTGATCTCCAGCGGGACCAGCCTCCGCAACGCCACCCTGGGGTACTGATGACCCGCCGTCTGCACAGCGAAGCCGGGTTCACGATCGTCGAGGTGCTGGTCTCGATCCTGATCGTCTCGATCGCGTCGATGACCACCTTCACCCTGATGTCAACCGCGACCCGCAACGCTCAGCGGGCTGAGGCGAGCCAGGTCGCGCTCGAGTACGCCGAACAGGAACTCGAGCTGCTGCGGAGCATGGAAGACAAAAACCTCGCCCTGACCACGTCTCCGTCCACCTCGACCAACCCCAACAGCCCGAACAGCCGCGTCAACAACGGAACCTTTGCGCTGTCGCGCCAACCGCTCGGCAACTACCGCAACCTGGTGGTCAACGGCGGCAGCCTCTACGGCGGCGGCACCATCACCGGCGGGACGGTCAACCCGGGCCCGACCAGTTTCACCAGCGGCGACGTCAGCGGCCGGATCTACCGGTACATCGTCTGGCGCAATGACGAAAGCTGCTCGGAAACGAACTGCCCCGGCAAACAGGACTACAAACAGATCGTCGTCGTCGTGCGGCTGAACACGCCTCCCAATCAGGCGGCGGAACGGGGCTACGTCGAAGTGCAGTCAAACTTCGTCAGCCCGACCGACAACAAAGAAAACGACCCGCTTCCGAATGCGAACGGGGAAGTGATCACCGCGCAGCAGTTCTTCCTCACCGACACGCCGTGCTCGGACCCGGGGACGACCTCGCGCCAGGAACCGACGGCCAACCACCTCCTCCACAACACCCTCGGCACCTGCGCCAGCGGCCTGCAGACGGGCACGACCAAAGGCGCGCCCGACGCCCTCCTGCTCGGCAGCCCGCCCGATCCCGACCCCGAAGATGTCAACAACCCGCTCAGGTACGACTACGCCAACGACTCCTATCTCGACACCTCTCCGGATGCCGGCGTCGGTGTCCAGATCCGCAAAGACGACACCAACGGCTGCCACTACACGCCGACGGGCACGACCAATCCGGAGTCCCAGGTCCACCGCTGGGTCACCGATCCGATGGCCGAAGACTTCGTCCTCAACAGCAAGGTGACGCTTGAAGTCTTCACCCAGTCGATCAACAAAGCCCAGTCCTCCGGGAAACTCTGCATCTACCTCTTCAAACGGCACGAAGTCGGGTCGCCACCGGTCGCCACCGACACGATGCTGACCGACTCGCTCGGTGGGACCCCGTACTGGACCTATTACGAATCGCCGATCTGGACGACCGAACTGAAAGCGAAAATCCTGACGATGACCCTCGGCGGAGCGCCGTATACGATCCCCGCCGGCGACCGGCTCGGCGTCGCCTTCAGCGTCGAACGCCAGTCGACTCCGGCCGACGCCCTCTCCTTCATGTACGACCACCCACAGGCTCCGACCCGGATCGAGGTCGATACCAGCACGCCGATCGACGGGGGCTGAGGCTTGGCCGCAGCCCTGGCCCTCGCCTTCGTCGGGGGGCTGATCTTCGGCAGTTTCCTGACCGTCGTCGCCCACCGGGTCCCGCGCGGGGAATCGGTCGTTGGCGGGCGCTCCCACTGTCCCCACTGCGGCGCGCAGATCGCCGCCTACGACAACGTGCCCGTCGTCTCCTGGATCCTCCTGCGTGGCCGTAGCCGTTGCTGCGGGGAGTCGATTTCGCCCCGCTACCCGCTCACCGAGCTCGCCCTCGCGATCCTCTGGACGGTGACCGTCGCCGTCCTCTGGGACGACCCGACCGAAGTCGCCCTCGGGCTCGTCTTCGTCTTCACCCTGCTGGCCGTCACCCTGACCGACCTCGAGCGGCGGGTGATCCCCAACAAGATCCTCCTGACGGCGGCGATTGCCGGCGCGGCCATCGCCGCGGTCGGCGATCCCTCGAGCCTGCTGGAGCGGGCAATTGCCGCCGTCGCTGCCGGGGGGATCCTCTTTCTCGTCGTCCTCGCCTATCCGCGGGGGATGGGACTGGGCGACGTCAAGCTGACCGCAATGATGGGCCTGTACCTGGGCCGCAACGTCGCCCCCGCGGTCCTGGTCGCGCTGTTGCTCGGCTCGGTCGTCGGCCTGGCGATGATCGCCAGACAGGGAGCGGCGGCCCGCAAGCAGGCAATCCCGTTTGGGCCTTTTCTTGCAATCGGCGGCGTGGTCGGCCTGCTGGCCGGGGATCAGCTGGTCGATCTGTACCTCTCGACCTTCTCCTAGTTTCGGGTAGTTGCAGGGCAAAAGTTTTCGGCGGAATCTGCCGATTCAGGGAATGCGCTCCGCATCGGAGCGAACGCCATTCCCATGCAACTGACGAAACCGATCAACCTCCCGAAGCCCTCGCTCGGCTCGCTGGGCGCGCTGCGCCGCGGCAAGAAGGGCGGCAACCTGGCGGGTCTCAGCATCGAGGCCGGCAGCGTGGCCGTGGCCGAGGTCGCCGTCAACGGCAGCACCCAGCTCACCGCCTCGGCGGTGCAGCCCCTGCGGCCCGGCGTCTTCCACGAGGGGGAGGTGATCGACCCCGGCGGCCTCACCGCTGCCGTCAAGGAGCTCTACTCCCGGCACAAGCTGCCCAAGCAGGTCCGGCTCGGGATCGGCAACCAGCGGGTCATCGTCCGCACCCTGCGGCTGCCGCTGATCGAGGATCCGAAGGAGATGGAGGCGGCGATCCGCTTCCAGGCCCAGGAGCAGATCCCGATGCCGCTCGACCAGGCGGTGCTCCAGCACCAGGTGGTCGGCGGCGTGCCCGCCGAGGAGGGGGCCGCCCCCCAGGTCGACGTCGTCGTCGTCGCCGCCCGCCGCGAGATGGTCGCCTCCTTCCTCGAGCCGCTGCGCCGCGCCGGCCTCGAGCCCGAAGGCATCGACCTCTCGGCCTTCGGGATGATCCGGGTGCTGGCGCCCCTGGCCGCGCAGCCGGCGCCGGCCGAGGACGGCATCCCGGCTCCCCAGGAGTCGATCCTCTACTGCAACGTCGGCGACGTGATGAACCTGGCGGTCGCCCGCGGCCGCTCCTGCCTCTTCACCCGCGTCTCGGGAATCGGGATGGAGGCGATGGTCGCCCGCCTCTCCACCGAGCGCGCCCTCAGCCCCGAACACGCCGAGCAGTGGCTACTCCATGTCGGGCTGGAGGCTCCGGTCACCGAGCTCGAAGGGGACCCCGAGACGGTCGCCGCCGCCCGGCGGGCGAACGAAGAGGGGGTCGCGGCGATGGTCGACGAGCTGCGCCTCTCCCTCGACTACTACCGCGCCCTCGAGAGTGCCGTCGCGGTCTCCCGCATCGTCCTCTGCGGGACGGGCAGCGCGATCGCCGGCCTTGCTCCGGCGATGGAAGAGCAGGTCGGGCTCCCGATCTCGGCGCCGCGCCCGGCGGCGCTGGGCGCTTTCGACGACGCGACTGCCGCCCGGCTGGTTTTGCCGATGGGCCTGGGACTGGAGAGCTGAGGCATGCGCCCGATCGACCTGACTCCCTCCGAGATGCGCCAGGGCGCCCGCGCCCCGATGCGAACCGGCCCGATCCCCTACATCCTCGTCGGCGCCCTCGTCGCCGTCCTCGCCGGCGTCGCCCTGCTGGTGATGACCGGCAATCAGGTGACCGAACGGGAAGGCGAAGTCGCGCAGCTGAAGCGCGAAGACGCCGCCGCCAGGCAGGAAGCCCGGCGCCTCGCCCCCTACGTGCAGTTCCAGACCCTGCATGAACAGCGGCTGGCGACGGTCGCCAGCCTCGCCGACAGCCGCTTCGACTGGGAGCGCGTGGTCCGCGAACTTTCACTGGTCCTTCCTGCCGACGTCTGGCTGGTCGAACTCAACGCTTCTGCCTCGGCCGAAAACGCGGGAGGCTCCGGCGGCAGCGGCCTCCGTAACTCGATCGTTGGCCCGGCGATGGAACTCGAAGGCTGCACCGTCGGCCAGGAGTCGGTCGCCCGCTTCGTCAACGCTCTGAAGGACATCGACGGCGTCACCCGAGTGGCCGTCGCCTCCTCTGAACTTCCCTCGAAGAGCGAAGGGGAAGCCACCTCCGGCGGAGAGGAAGCCGAAGGCGGAAGCGAATGCCGGACCCGTAAAAACATCACCAAATTCAGCATCGTGGTCGCCTTCGATGCGGCGCCTGTTCCGGTCACCGCGGAAGGCGAGGGCGAAGCCCCGGCGACCGCGACCGAAAGCGCCGAAACCACTTCGACCGAATCCGAATCGACGGAAGGCGAGGAAGGATGAACTCGAGCAATCGCATCATCGTCGCCATGCTCGCTGTCGTTGTCCTTGCGGTCGGGTTCTGGATGCTGCTCCTCAGCCCGAAGGAGGAAGAAGTCAGCAAGCTCGACAAGCAGGTCGCCAAGCAGGAAGAGCTGCTCGCGGCGCACGAGGCCGAAGTGCAACAGGGTCTGGCCGCGCAGAAGGCTTTCCCGAGCGCCTACCGGGACCTTGTCGTGCTCGGCAAGGCGGCGCCGGCCGACGACGACACCGCTTCGCTCATCGTGGAACTGAGTCGGATCGCGAGGAGCTCCGGTGTGCGCTTCGAGACCTTCCTCCTGACGCCCTCCAACGAAGGTGAAGGCGAAACGCCTGAAGAGGTGCCGCCCCCCGAACCGGGTCAACCCTCCTCGTTCGTCTCGCCGACCGAGGTCGCCGCCTCGACGATGCCGATCGGCGCCTCGATCGGTCCCGCTGGGCTCGCCGTGATGCCCTACACGCTCACCTTCAAAGGCAACTTCTTCCACGTCGCCGACTTCATCCACGGGCTCGATTCGCTGGTCCAGTCGAACAACGAAAAGGTCGAGGTGACGGGTCGCCTGGTCACGATCAACGGCTTCACCCTGGCCGAAGACACCAGCAAGAAATTCCCGGCCCTGGAAGCGGAATTCAAGGTCACCACCTTTCTCGTCCCGCCCGAACAGGGAGTCACCGCCGGCGCTTCCCCGAGCAGCCCCGAACCCTCGACCACTCAGGTCTCGACGACGACCGGAGGAACCCCGTGAAGCGGATCGGCCCGGAGCTGAAGATGCCGAAGTTCAAGGGCGGCGAGACGAAGGTCCCACCCTTCCTCGCGGACCTTTACTACGACGTCCGCGACCGCCGGCTGCTGCCGGTGATTCTGCTGATCCTCGTCGCGATCGTCGCCGCTCCGATCCTGCTCAAGGACGAACCCGAAAAGGCCCCGCCGCCTGCGCCGCCCGCCAAGAATCCGGGCATCGCTCAGGCCTCCGCCAAGACCCTGACGGTGGTCAAGTCCTCGCCCGGACTGCGCGACTACAAGGAGCGCCTGCGGCACCAGGAGCCGGCGAACCCCTTCAAGCAGCACTACACCGGTCCCGTCCTGAAGGGCTCCGAGCTGAACGAAACCACCACGACCACCTCCGAAGGCTCGGAAGATGTCTCCTCGGGCGGTTCCGAGACGCCTTCGAGCGGCGGCTCGACCGTCCGGCCCGGGCAGCTGACCATCTTCACCTTCGCGGTCAACGTGCGGATCGTGAAGGCGACGACCAAGCCGAACGGGGAAGTGGAACAGTCCGAGCCCGAAGATCGCGAGAAAGTGATCGCGCCGGCGCCCCTGCCGGGCGCCAAGGCCCCGGTGGTCACCTACATGGGCATCGGGAGCAAGAACCACCTGCCGCTGTTCATGGTCTCCGAAGACGTCTCCGCCGTGTTCGGCGAAGGGAAATGCGTCTCGGGAACCGGCCGCTGCCAGCTGATCGAACTGGAACCCGGGATCCCCGAGATCTTCGAATACGGCGAAAACCACGTCCGCTACAAGATCAACGTCCTCAAGATCGTCCCGGTCGTCACCGGCAAATACTGATCCCAGCGCGGTTTCTCCAAGGCTTCAGTAAGTGAAGCCATGGCGCTACACTTGTTGAAGCGAGATCGGTTGATCGCCCGTCTCCTTTGATCATGAGTGCCGAGAGCAACTCAACCTGCCCCGTCTGTAAGACCGCCGAAGTCGTCTGCGGCAAGTGGACGCTGCTGCTGATCCGCGACCTGGCCGAGGGCAGCGCCCGCTTCTGCGAGCTCGAGCGCTCGCTGGAGGGGATCAGCCCGCGGACCCTCTCCCTGCGCCTGCGGGCGCTGGAGGAGGAGGGCATCGTCGAGCGCCACACCTACCCCGAGGTGCCGCCCCGGGTCGAGTACGCGCTGACCGCCAAGGGCAAGGCCCTGGTGCCGCTGGTCGAGGACATGCGCAGTTACGGCATGCGCTGGCTGCTGGGCGACGCGGCCGAGCGCCAGCCCGCCGTCGTCTGACCCGAGTTGTCAGGGACCGAGAGCGGTTATCGGGATCACCTGGATGCCGTCCTCTCGTACGTAGCCGTAGCCGCCGGCGACGATGACGCCGAGGGCTGCGGGCTCGCCGCTGCGCCGGGTGTCGACTTCACGGGCGAACTTGAGCAGGTTTGCGGTTCCCTCCTCGATCGCCGCTGGGCCGCCGAGTTTGATCTCGAACGCCGACCAGCCTGCGACGGATTCGACGATGGCGTCGACCTCGAGGCCCTTGTTGTCCCGGAACTGTCTGACCTCTCCCCGCATCGGCTGCGAGTAGACGCGTAGGTCGCGGACCACCAGCGACTCGAAGAGGAGGCCGAACAGGTTCAGGTCGCGCAACAGGGCTGGAGGATCCGCCCCCAGCGCGGCGGCGGCGAGCGATGGGTCGACGAAGTGGCGCTTGGGTGACTTTCTGAGAATCGAGCGGGAGCGCAGGTGCGGCTCCCACGGCGGCTGGTCCTCGACGACGAAGAGTCGCTGGAGGGCTGAGAGATATTCGCCGACGGTGTGCTGCTTCAGCGGGCTATCGCCGCCGTCAGCTGAATCGGCTGCAAGGGTCGCCTTTGCCGCGTGGGTCGCGACGTTGCGGGCGAGGCTGTGCAGGAGGCGACGGACGCGTTGCGGATCTCGGTCCCTGCCATCGACCCGATTTATGTCGGTACGGCTGATCTCCTCCAGATAGTCGGTGACACCTTTCATCGCGTCCTCGACCGACAGTTCTCGAAGCGCCGGCCAGCCACCGCGAACCGTCGCCTCGGCGAGGTCGCCCAGTTCGAGGCCGATGTCGCCCGACCTCGCCCTGCCACCCTTCAGAAGGTCGCCAAGAGATATCGAGCCGTCGCTCAGTCCCGACTCGAACAGCGACATCGGACGCATGCGCAGGCGGCTGATCCGGCCGGCGTCCGAATGGCGAATTGCGTCGTCGGCGGGAACCGCGGAGCCGGCGAGGATGAACTGCCCAGGTTTTCTCCGGTCATCCACGGCCCGTCGTACGTGGTTCCAGATTCGCGGCTCCGCCTGCCACTCGTCGATCAGGCGGGGGGTGTCGCCGTCGAGGATGAGGTTCGGGTCGAGTGCGGCCGCGGCACGGGCCCGCTGGTCCACATCCAGTAGGACCTCGCTCCGGGCGATCTGCCGCGCCGTCTCCGTCTTGCCGCAGGCCTTGGGACCCTCGATCAGCACCGCGCCGCTTCGGTCGAGTCGCTGTCGCAGCTCTGCGTCCGCCACCCGGGACCGGTAGTACGAATTCATCGGCAGGATTATAAGACCTGGAGGGACAGGATAATAAGATTTACAGAGGCATGATTGTAAGATCTGTAGCGGCCCTATTGAAAGCGCCTGCTGCAAGCGTTCGTGCAAACGCAGGAGCCCCGGGCGGGGGGCGGAAGCCTGAGCCCGTGCGGGACTTCCTCCTCAACGAATCCATAAAACGACTTGCCACCGAGGCCGCGACGCGGCTGAGCTCGCTGGTGGCGATGGGGGAGGAGATTCCCTTCGACGTCGCCGCGGATGCGGGCGACGATTCGGCCTTCTACAGCTATGTGCCGATGACCGGGCGCTATGTGTCCGAGCACGCCGAGGAGCTGCGGGGGCTGCCGAGCTTCGGGCCGGCGCGGGAGGCGACCTTGGAAGCGGGCGTCGCCGCCTCGTACCTGGAGGCGCGGGGGCAGGGCGTTCCCGCCGACCCCGGGGCCCGCGCCGAGCTGATGCTGATCACGTTCTTCGCCGAGCTTTGGGAGGGATCCGCCGGTTTTACGCTCGACCGCGAGCGGCTGGAGGCGGCGCTGGCGACCCTCGACGCAGAATCCCGCGACGCCGACGACGCAGATGTCCTGATGGTGCCGCTCGTTGGTTTGCGGATGCCGATGCCGCGCCTGCAGCTGCCGCACGACGTCCGCATCGTCCGCGCCGACTCGATCGAGGCCCCGGTCGAGGCGATGCGCAGCGAGGGGATGGGCCGCGCCGCCTGGGAGCCGCAGTACCTGGCGGTGGCCGAGCAGGACCCCGAGGGTGGGGTCGAGAGCGCCCTGATGCAACTTCGCGAGCTGATCAGCGTGATGAGGATGTTCAAGGGGGGCGGGATCGGGCTCGGTCCCTACGCCTTCGCCCCCACCGGCGAGGGCTGCTGGCGGCGGATCGCCACCGGCGCCCCGGCGACGCGCCCCGGCGGTTACCGCCTCAGCGAGGAGGAGGCCGAGGGGCTGATCGAGTTCGGGACCGCGCTGGAGGCGCGGCCGGACCCCGACAACGCCCTCACCTGGGCGGTCGGGCGCTTCGAGATGGGCTGCGAGCGCGCCACCGCGCTGGAGGGGCTGAGCGACCACCTGCTGGCGATGCGCGCCGTGCTCGAGGGCCACGGCCCCGTTGGCGCCTCGCTGCCGCTGCGTGCGGCGGCGTTGATCGCCGACGAGGAGATGGACCGGATCGAGGCCGGCGAAAAGGTCGAGGAGGTGCTGGAGCTGGAGCGGGCGATGATGAACGGCCGTCCCGTCGAAGGCGCCGTGGGCCTCGCCACCTGGCTCGAGGAGAACGCCCGCAGGCTGCTTCGCCAGGCGGCGCTGGGGGAACTGGGCAACGACCTCAGCACCGTCGCCGACGAGACCCTGATCGTCAGCGGCCTTGCCGAAGGCGACGCCGAGATCATGGTTTCCGCCGAGGAGACCGCCCCGGAGCCGGACCCCGTGCCTGAGCCCGAGCCGGGGGAGATCTCGATCGAAGCCGCCGGACCCGAGCCTTCCGCCGAACTTCAGCTGCCCGTCGACGAACTACCGGAGGAGGAGTACGTGGAGCAGGAGACCCGCATCATGGAGCCGATCCCGGCCGAAGACGAGATCAGGATCACCGCCACCCCGTGGCTCGAGGAGGTCTCGGACCCGCGCGGAGAAACCATCGACTGGCCCGCCGACTCCGACCGCGACATCCAGCACCGCGAGAAGATCGACACCCCCCGCGTGCGCCACCTCTTCCCGGTCCCCGAGGACGCCGACTGGGAGGTCAGCCACCTCGAGTTCGAGTACTCACGCCGCGCGCGCTGAGCCGCCCTGGCATATGTCCACGCCAGATGGACAAAAGGGAGCTGCTGACAGCCACCGATCGCAGCCGACTCGTGGCACAGCCCGGGTCGAAAGCGAACACAGCCCAGAGCTCAATCGCCTGATTTCGGAAGGCCGCGTCGCGCCGCCGCTGCGATCTGGCCTACCAGAGCCACTGGAGACGCCTGGAGATCCGCGAGCCCTCAGCCGAGGTCTCGAGGACATTCGTGGCGCATAGGCTTCGGTTTGTACAGGTTACCCTGCGTTATCAGCAGGCCTTTGAGGGGCGATCGAAAGCCGCATCCGTATCTGACCCCACTCCGCTGTGGTCGAAGTCGGTTGCGGTACATCTCTAATGTTGCGGCGTTCAGGCCCGGCCCGCCGCCATCTCTACCCGCTCCTCCGCCGTGGCGAAGAGGTAGCGGTCGATTTCGGTGAGGCCGTGGAGGTCGTGGACGTCCTCGTCCAGGTAGGGAACGCGGATCACGCAGCTGGTGCGGAGCTCGTTTGCGAGGTGGTCGATGTTGCGGGCGTCGCGCTCGGCCAGGGCCTGGTAGTCGGCGAAGTTGTCGGCGACGCGTTTGGCGAGGTTGGCGTCGTCGAGTTTCTCGGCGAGATGGGCGGGGAGGTCGTCGACCTCGGCGTGGAGCTCGTCGGCGGGGTAGTGGACCTTGTTGACGATGACGCCGCCGAAGGGGAGCTTGGCCTCGACCAGTTTGCGGTGGAAGTAGACGGCCTCGTCGATCGGCTCGCCCTGGGGGCCGCAGACGACGAGGAAGCAGGTCTCCGGGTCGGCGAGGAGTTTGTTGACGCGTTTGGCCCGGGCCTGGAAGCCGTCGACCATGCCGCTGAAGGCGTTGAAGAACTCGGCCAGGTCGGCGATCAGGTCGAAGCCGACGATCTTCCTGAAGATGCCGAGGGCGACGGAAACGCCGCGGCCGGTCACCTTCGCCGCCAGCCCGGTCGGCTTCATGAAGACGCGCAGGGATTTGCCCTCGATGAACTGGGTCAGCCGTTTCGGCGCGTCGAGGAAGTCGAGGGCGTTGCGGGTCGGCGGCGTGTCGAGGACGAGGAGGTCGAACTCGCCTTCGGTGTGCAGCTCGAACAGCTTCTCCATCGCCATGTACTCCTGGGAGCCGGCGAGGGCGCTGGAGATCTGCTGATAGATCCGGTTGTTGAGGACCCGGTCGCGGGACTCCTCGTCCGGAGCCTGCCGCGCGATCAGCTCGTCGAAGGTCGCCTTCGCGTCGAGCATCATCGCCCACAGCTCGCCGTTCATCTCGACCCCCTGCTCCTCGATCAGGGCGGGGTCGACGCGGCGCGCTTCGTTGCCGAGCTCCTCGAGCCCGAGCGAGTCGGCGAGGCGCTTCGCCGGGTCGATCGTCAGCACGCAGACCTTCAGCCCCTGCGCCGCCATCCCGGTCGCGATCGCCGCCGAGGTCGTCGTCTTGCCGACCCCGCCGGAGCCGGCGCAGATGCAGATCGACTTGCCGTCGAGGACTTCGTGCAGGGAGGCCATCAGCCCAGCTTCCCCGCCAGTTTGCGCGCTGAGGCGACATCAAGCTCGGGCTCGAAGAGGAAGGGCAGGGTTTTGACCGGGGCGCTGACGCCCTTTTTCAGGCGCGTGAGCTGCTGGCGCTGCGATTTCGCCCGGCCGTACTCCGAGAGCGCCGCCCGCGCCGCCGCCCTGGCGGCGCCGTTCTCGTTCTCGGCCAGTTGTGAGAGCTGCTCCGCCTCGCCCTTCCTGAACCGCTCCGGGTAGAGGCCGTTGAGGTAGACGCGGTCGACCGCGACCCCGACCTCGTCGCGCAGGTCCTTCTCCAGCGAAACGGACTCGTTGACCGGCATCTCCTCCGGCAGGGCGACGATCGCGGTGCCGGTGTGCTCGTGGTCGGTGATGAAGCGGTCGAGCTGCTGGGCCTGGGAGTGGATCGGGCCGACGCGGGCGATCGAGGCGAACGTGCGCGGCGTCTGCAGGAAGCCGACCCCGTGGCCGGTCGCCGGCGCGTCGACGATCACGAGGTCGTACTTGCGCCCGCTCTTCACCTTGCGGTCGAGCTGGGCCAGCTCCCAGATCTTCCCGATCGTCACCAGCTCCTTCAGCCCCGGCGTCGCCGCGGCGAGGTAGTTGAAGATGCGGCTGCGGAAGAGCATGTCCCGCATCGCCCGCACCTTCAGCTGCAGCAGCACGTACTCGCGCATCGACTCGTCGGGGTCGATCGAGATCGACCAGAGGTTCTCCTCCATCTCGACCTCATGGAAGCCGACGGATGCATGATCGAAGATTCGCGAGGCGTTCTCCTGCGCGGCGACCTCGCAGACGATCGTCCGCTTGCCTTCGCCGGCGGCGCGCAGCCCGAGCGCCACCGCCACCGTCGTCTTGCCGACGCCGCCCTTGCCGGTGACGATCACGAGTCGCTTGTCCAATAGGTCGGGGATTGGCTGATTCCTAGCAATTTCGGAGGCCGGCAGGAAAAGCGGGGTCCCATACGAATATCCGCGCAATGGGATTTCTAAGCCGCAAGAAGCCAAAGCCCGCTCCCGTCGAGGTTCAGGAGGAGCAGCCGATCGTCGACGAGTTGCAGGAGATGGAAGAGGCCGTGCCTGAGGCGCCTCGGCCCGCGGAGCCTGAGCTCGTGGTTGAAGAGGGGCCGTCCGAGGAGCCTGCTCTCAATGCCGAGCCGGAGGAGTCTCCTGAGGCCGAGGGCGACGGGCGGATGAAGGCGATCGACCTGATCGCGCCGACGCGGCTCGATTTTCTGGCGGAGAAAGAGGCGGTTGAGCAGGCGCCGGTGAAGGCGGCTGAGGTGATCGCTTTCGCCAACCAGAAGGGCGGGGTCGCGAAGACGACCACGACCTTGAACCTGGCCGTCGCCTTCGCCGAGTCAGGCTACCGGGTGCTCTGCATCGATCTCGACCCGCAGGGGAACCTGACGATGAGCCAGGGGATCGACCCCGACAAGGTCGAGAAGAGCCTCTACGACGTGCTCGTCAACGACATGCCGATCTCCGAGATCATCGTCAAGCGGGAGATCGACATCGCCGTCGCCTCGATCGATCTGGCCGGCGCCGAGATTGCGATGAGCACCAAGATCGGCCGCGAGCGCTCGCTGGAGAAAGCGCTGAAAGAGGTCTCCGGCGACTACGACTTCGTCTGCATCGACACCCCGCCGAGCCTTGGCCTGCTGACGATCAACGCGCTCACCGCCGCCAACAAGGTGATCGTCCCGGTCCAGTGCGAGTACCTCTCGATGCGCGGCCTCGTCCAGCTCCAGAACACGCTGCGGATGATCCAGGAGAACCTCAACCCCGACGTCAAGATCGAGGGGATCCTGCCGACGATGCTCGACTCGCGGACGATCCACGCCAAGGAGGCGATCGAGATCCTCGAGGAGAACTTCGGCGACCTCGTTTTCCAGTCCCGGATCAAAAAGGCGATCAAATTCGCCGAGGCTCCCGTCAAAGGCGCCTCCGTGCTCAAGTACGATTCGGACTCGAGCGCCGCGAACTACTACCGGGATCTGGCGAAGGAGGTTCTGTCCCATGGCTCGGCGTAACAAGCGCGCAAGTATGCGCGAGGGGCCGCTTTCCGATCTGTTCAGGTCCACTTCCGAGGACGCGCCGATGGATCCGCCGGAGGCGCCGCGCTACGGGCGGGAAGATCCGGCTGAGGCACGGAAGGCTGAGCATGAGGAGGCCGCTCCCGTTCCGCCTTCGCAGGAGGAACTCGCCCCCGAGTCGCCCGTGGAAGAGCCCGTCCGGACCGACGTTCCCCTTCGTCAGGGAGAGGCTCCCGCCCTTTACGACCAGGAAGGGATCGAGAGCTCGGCCGAGTCCGCCCCCGAGCGGTTGAAGCGGGTCTTCAACGAGGAGCCGCTGCCGCGGCGGGAGCAGTCGTTCTCGACGGAGAACCCGCGCTACGGGCGCGAGGAGCCGGCCTACGAGCCGCCGGGTAGCGGCGAGCCGCACCAGCCGGTGATCAAAGTCGTCGGCGTCGGCGGGGCCGGCGTCAACGCGGTCAACCGGATGGTCGACGCCCGGATCCCCGGGGTCGAGTTCATGGCGGTCAACACCGATCTTCAGTCTTTGCAGCTCTGCGTCGCCGACGTCACCGTCCACATCGGCGACGAGCAGACGCGCGGCCTCGGCGCCGGCGCCGACCCCGAGGTCGGCCACCGCTCCGCCTTCGAGGAGCAGGACAAGATCAAGCGCCTGCTGAAGGGCTCCGACATGGTCTTCGTCGCCGCCGGTGCCGGCGGCGGCACCGGCTCGGGCGCTGCCCCGGTCGTCGCCCGCCTAGCTCGCGAGGTCGGGGCTCTGACCGTCGGCATCGTCACCAAGCCGTTCAGCTTCGAGGGCAGCCGCCGCGGCACCCAGGCCCAGAAGGGGATCGAGGAACTCGCGGCCGAGGTCGACACCCTGATCGTCGTCCCCAACGACCGGCTGCTCTCGGTGCTCGAGCGCAACACGTCGATGGTCGAAGCGTTCCGCGTCGCCGATGACGTCC
>JBIOVP010000012.1:0-3136 GCA_044867815.1 Solirubrobacterales bacterium
AGGACGAACGCCGCAGGTTAGGATGCGGCTAACCCCGGTTCGACCACAGGAGCCTTCATGACCATCGCCATCGTCGTCGTCGTCGCGATCCTCATTCTCGCGGTCCTCTACTACATCGCGAAGCGCAACTCGATCATCGCCTCGCGCAACCGCGTCGACGAGTCCTGGAGCGGGATCGACGTGCAGCTGAAACGGCGCCACGACCTCGTCCCCAACCTCGTTGAGACCGTCAAGGGCTACGCCGAGCACGAGAGCGCGACCTTCGAGAAAACGACCCAGGCGCGGGCGGCGGCGATGCAGGCGCAGGGGGTCGAGGAGACCGCCAAAGCCGAGCAGCAGCTCACCCAGGCCCTGGCCGACGTCAAAGCCGTGGCCGAGAACTACCCCACCCTGCGGGCGACCGAGAACTTCCAGCAGCTGAGCCGCAACCTCTCCGAGCTGGAGGATGAAATCCAGGCCTCGCGCCGGATCTACAACTCCAACGTCCAGTCCTACAACACCGACATCCAGCAGTTCCCGGGTTCGATCATCGCCAACCAGGGCGGCTTCACCGCGCGCGAGTACTTCGAGATCGAGGACGCCAGCGAGCGCAACGCGCCGCAGGTCAGCTTCGGCAAATGACCCATTAACCAACTGGCCACCCAGCCAGGATCTCTAACATTCATTGTCGATGACGACCGAGACCAAAGACGCGACCCTCTGGATCTGCGACAGCTGCGGGTTCATCTACGACCCGGCGATCGGCGATCCGGACGGCGGCATCCCGCCGGGAACCGCCTTCGAGGACATTCCCAAGGACTGGTTCTGCCCGGTCTGCGGCGCCCGCACGACGGACTTCCGCCCGCTCGAGCCCGGCGAGGCCTAGGTCGCTGATGACCCTGGGCCGATGAACCAGCACGATTACGACTGGATCGTCGTCGGCTCCGGGTTCGGGGGGTCGGTATCGGCCCTGCGGCTGGCCGAAAAGGGCTACAAGGTCGCGGTCCTGGAGTGCGGGAAGCGCTTCACCGACAAGGACTTCCCAAAGTCCACCTGGGACCTGCGGCGCTACTTCTGGGCGCCCCGGCTCGGCCTCCGCGGCATCTTCCGGCTCTCGACCTTCAAGGACGTCTCCGTGGTCAGCGGCTCCGGCGTCGGCGGCGGCAGCCTCGGCTACGCCAACACGCTCTACGTCCCGCCCCAGAAGTTCTTCCAGGACCCGCAGTGGGCCGACCTGGCCGACTGGCAGCGCGAGCTCGCCCCCCACTACGCCGAAGCGCAGCGGATGCTCGGCGTCGTCGACGTCGAGACCGACGACGCCGCCGACGACCTCCTGCGCGAGTACGGCGAGCAGATCGGGGTCGGCGACACCTACCAGAAGACCCCGGTCGGGATCTACTTCGGCGAGTCCGGGAAGACCGTGCCTGACCCCTTCTTCGGTGGCGAAGGGCCCGACCGCACCGGCTGCACCCTCTGCGCCCGCTGCATGGTCGGCTGCCCGGTCGGCGCCAAGAACACGCTGGTCAAGAACTACCTCCACCTGGCCGAACAACGTGGGGTCGAGGTGATCCCCGACCGCACCGTGACCGAGATCCGCCCGATCGGCGCCCACGACGGCAGCGACGGTTACACGGTCACCAGCGAGCGCTCGGGGATGATCCCCGGCCGCGGCAAGCGCACCCTGCGGGCGCGCGGGGTCGTGGTCGCCGCCGGCGCCCTCGGCACCAACAAGCTGCTGCAGCGCTGCCGCCTCGGCGGCGCCCTCCCGCGCATCTCCGAGTGCCTCGGCGAGCTGGTCCGGACCAACAGCGAGATGATCCTCGCCGTCACCGTCCCCGAGGACTACCCCGAAGACCTGACCAAGCGGGTGGCGATCAGCGGCAGCATCTACCCCGACGCCGACACCCACATCGAGACCGTCAGCTACGGCAAGGCCGGCAACTCGATGAGCCTCCTCTACACGCTGCTGGTCGGCGACGGCACCCGCGTCACCCGGCCGCTGAAGCTGCTCGGGCAGATGCTCCGCCACCCGGTCCGCTTCGCCAAGGTGATCTACCCGAAGAACTGGTCGCGGCGGACGATAATCCTCCTGGTGATGCAGACGCTCGACAACGCGATCGCCCTGCGGCCGAAGCTGAAACGGTCAGGCAACGTCTGGCTGCAGACCGAACAGGACCCGGAGAAACCGAACCCGACCTTCATCCCGGTCGCCAACGAGGCGGCGGAATGGCTGGCCGAGCGCACCGGCGGCGTCGCCCAGAGCTCGATGACCGAGGCGCTGCTGAACGTGCCGACCACCGCCCACATCCTCGGCGGGGCGGTGATCGGGCACGGACCCGAGGACGGCGTCGTCGACGCCCGCCAGCGGGTCTTCGGCTACGAGAACCTGCTCGTCTGCGACGGCTCGGCGGTGCCGGCGAACGTCGGCGTCAACCCCAGCCTGACGATCACCGCTCTAGCCGAGCACGCGATGGAGCAGATTCCCGCAGCCTCAGAGCAGCCGACCTACGAGGCGAACCTCTCCGCGACGTAGTCCCAGTTGACGACGTTCCAGAAGGCGTCGAGGTATTCCGGGCGCTTGTTCTGGTACTTCAGGTAGTAGGCGTGCTCCCAGACGTCGACGCCGAGCAGCGGCGTGGTGCCGTCGGAGATCGGCGAGTCCTGGTTCGGGGTCGAGACCACGGCGAGGCCGGATGAGTCCTTGACCAGCCAGGCCCAGCCGGAGCCGAAGCGGGCGATGCCGGCGTTTTTGAACTCGTCCTGGAAGGCGTCGAAGGAGCCGAAGGTCTCGTCGATCGCCGACCCCAGGTCGCCGCTCGGGGCGCCGCCGCCGTCCGGGCCCATCATTTGCCAGAAGAGGGTGTGGTTGTAGTGGCCGCCAGCGTTGTTGCGGACCGCCGCCTGCTTGTCGCCCGGCAGGGCCGAGAGGTTGCGGAGGACGTCCTCGACGTCGCGGTCGGCCCACTCGGTGCCCTCGAGGGCGGCGTTCGCCTTGTCGACGTAGGCCTGGTGGTGCTTGTCGTGGTGGACCCGCATCGTCTCTTCGTCGATGTGGGGCTCGAGCGCGTCGTAGTCGTAGGGGAGCGGCGGGACTTCGTACGCCATGCGGGTCCTCTCCGTCGTTTCGAAAGGGGTTCCAACTGACTTCTATCACTAG
>JBIOVP010000013.1:0-12518 GCA_044867815.1 Solirubrobacterales bacterium
CCCTCCCCGCTGTTGTCCGGTGACCCCCACCCAACTCCTTTACAAGGCCACCCGAAGAGTCTTCAACTCCCGATCCGACCCCCCGCGGACGTAGCCGCCATGCGCCAGGCTTTCGCGGATGAAGTCAAGCGTCTCCTCCGTCAGCCGCTCCCCCGGCAGGACGTTCGGGATCCCCGGCGGGTAGGCCGCCAGCCCCTCGGCGGCGACGCGCCCGGCGGCGGCGGCGAAGGGCACCACCTCCTGCGGTCCCAGGAACGCTTCCCGCGGCGTCAGCACCAGCTCGCCCCAGGGCGGCGCCGGCGCCAGCTTCTCGTCCGGCGCCCCCGGCGTTTCCTCCAGCTCGGCGACCGCCCTGCGCAGTCCCGCCACCAGCCGTTCGCCGCTGCGCTCGGCCTCCTCGCCGACGCCGAAGATGGCGACGACGACGTTGCCGGAGTAGAGCTCGAGGTCGATCCCGGCGACGTGGAAGGCGGTTTTCCAGAGCCGCTGGGCGCTGGAGCCGGTGCCGCGGACGTCGATCCCGAGCCGCAGCGGGTCCCAACCGGCCACCCCCGGCCGCCCGACCATGCGCTCGTCGAGAACGTCGAGGCCGGGGATCTCCTCGATCATCTCACGCGTTTTCGCCAGCCCCGCCAGCGCCTCGCTCAGCATCTCCTCGCCGTGGACGTACATGTGGCGCCGGGCGGCGTCGAGGGAGCCGGCGAGGAGGCCGCTGGGGCTGGTCGTCTCGACCAGGCTGACGCAGCGGTCGACGACGGCGCCGTCGATGCGGCCGCCGCGGCCGAGGTGCAGCATCGCCGCCTGGGTCAGGGCCCCGATGATCTTGTGGGTCGAGGAGGTGACGAGATCGGCGCCGGAGGCGAGCGCGTCGGTCGGCAGGTCGGGGTGGAAGTGAAGGTGGGCGCCCCAGGCCTCGTCCGCCACCAGCGGCACCCCGCGCGAGTGCGCCACTTCGGCCAGGCCGGCGACGTCGGCACAGGCACCGAAGTAGGTGGGGGAGACGACCATCGCCGCCACCGCCTCCGGGGTTTCGTCGAGCGCCGCCGCCAGCGAGTCCGGGGTCAGCCCGTGGGCGATCCCCAGCTCCGGGTCGAGCTCGGGCGCGACGAAGGTCGGCCGCATGCCGCTGAGGACGAGGCCGTCGATCACCGAGGAGTGGACGTTGCGCTGGACGACGACGCGGTTGCCGCCGTGGGCGAGCGCCATGCAGGCGGCGTGGTTGCCCTGCGAGGCGCCGTTGCCGAGGAACCAGGTTCGGGCGGCGCCCCAGGCCTCGGCGGCGAGCTGCTGCGCCCGCTGGAAGGGAGTCGGCTCGGGGCCGATGTCGACCCCTTCGGTGACCGAGGGGATGTCGTGGCGCAGGCCGGCCTCGCCGACCAGCTCGACCATCGCCGGGTCGGCGCCGATGCCGCCCTTGTGGCCGGGCACCTGGAAGCGCCCCGGGTCGCGCTTCGCGTAGGCGAGCATCGCGTCGACGTAAGGAGTGGAGGCCTGACCATCTCCTGGCATCGATCCGAGTCTACGGATCGCCTCTGGGTTTACCGGACAAATTCGGGATCGATCTTTGGACAGAGCCGACGAGCCGGGTACTGGAGAATCCAGCGATGCAGCACACCCGTCTGGGCTACTGGATCGAGGAGGCCGGTGAGGTCGAGCCGCGGCCGTCGTTGGGCGGGCGGGTCGAGGCGGACGTGGTCGTGGTCGGCGGCGGCTACACGGGGATGTGGTGCGCCTGGTACGCGAAGCAGCTGGAGCCGGAGGCGCGGGTCGTCCTGCTCGAGTCCGAGCTGGTCTGCGGGCACGGGCCGAGCGGGCGCAACGGCGGCTTCTGCAACGCGATGTGGTTCTCGCTCGCCTCGATGCGCGAGCGCTGGGGCGACGGGCCGGCTCTGGCGGTCGCGGGGGCGGCCGAGCAGGCGGTGGCACGGATCGGCGCCTTCTGCGAGGAGCACAGGGTCGACGCCTGGTTCCGGCCGGCGGGCTACGTCCAGGTCTCGACCGCGCCGGCTCACGACGGCGCTTGGGAGAGGGCGGTCCGGGCCTGCCGCGAGCTGGGGGTGCCGGAGATGCTGCAACCGCTGGGCGAGGAGGAGGTGCAGGAGCGCTGTCAGTCGCCGGCCTTCCGTGCCGGCGCCGTCTCGCCGACCTCGGCGACGGTGCAGCCGGCGCGGCTGGCGCTGGGCCTGCGGGCGCAGCTGCTGGCGGCGGGGGTCGAAATCTTCGAGTCCTCGCCGGTGCGCTCGTTCCGCGAGAGTGGCGACGGCGTGGAAGCGAAGACCGCCAGCGGGTCCGTCCGCGCCGCCCGCGGCGTCCTCGCGATCGGCAGCGCCGCCAAGAGTCGCAGGGGCCCGCTGCGCGGCCGCCTTACCGTCGCCTCCTCCCACATCGTCCTCACCGAGCCGGTCCCCGAGGTGCTCGAGCAGATCGGCTGGACCGGCGGCGACTGCATCACCGACTCGCGCGCGCTGCTCCACTACTTCCGCACCACCCGGGACGGCCGCATCGCCTTCGGCTGGGGGGGCGGCCGCATCGCGATGGGCGCGCGGACGAAGGGCCGCTCCGAGGTCGACGCCGACGTGGTCGCCGCCGCGACCCAGCATCTCCACGACTATTTCCCCCTGCTCCGCGGCCGCCGCATCACCCACGCCTGGGGCGGCCCGATCGACGCCTCCCCGACCCATCTTCCCGCCGTCGGCTCCCTACCCCAAGGCCGCGCCTGGGTCGCCGCCGGCTACAGCGGCAACGGCGTCGGCCCCTCGAACATGGTCGGCCGCACCCTCGCCTCCCTCGCCCTCAATCACGACGACGACCATGCGCACCTCGCCTTCGTCGACCCCAAGACCCCCCGCGTCCCCCCCGAGCCCTTCCACTGGTTGGGAGGCGAGGCAATTCGTCTCGGCATCCTCCGCAAGGAGGAAGCCGAGATGCAGGGCCGCCAGCCCGGCCGCACCGCCTTAACCGTGGCGAAGATCCCCGAGCTGATCGGCTTCCACATTGGCCGCTGACGCTTACGCTGCTCCGGCAAGGAGGCACCCACTAGTAGTCAATCAGAGGACCGGTAACGTCTGGTGGAGCTTGATCCACCTCTTCATCTTCGCCGATGGCATCGTCGAACAGCGCGAGGTAAGGCTCGTAGCGGAATAGTCGAGAGCGCTTCTGGCCCGTAATCTCGCTCAGCAGTCCAAGATCCTCGAAGCTGGAGACCAGCCGGCTCGCCGTGGGAAAGGTGGTTCCGAGCAGCAGGGCGACGACGTTGATGTTGACCAGGGGTCGCTGGAACAAGTTGGAAAGCAACAGCAGTCCGTTCTGGCCGAGGTTGTTCTCCAAGATCAGGCTGCGGTGCGATTCGCGAAGCTCGAACAGTTGCTCCGCCGTCTCGGTAGCTTCCCTGGCGGTTTGCACGACACCGCTCAGGAAGAACCGGATCCAGCCCTCCCAGTCCCCCGCGAGACGGACCGCCATCAGTCGGTCGTAGTACTCGGTCCGGTGCAGCTTGAAGTAGTAGCTGAGATATAGCAGCGGCTTCCGCAGGATTCCCCGATGGACCAGCAAGAAGATATTGAGTAGGCGACCGACCCTGCCGTTGCCGTCGAGGAATGGATGGATCGTCTCGAATTGCGCGTGGACCAAGCCGACGTCGAGCAAAGTCGAAAAGCTGCTGTCGGCATGCAAGTAGGCCTCGAAGTCGTGAAGAGCCTGTTTCATGTCGGCCACGGGCGGAGGAACGAAAGTCGCTCTTTTAAGTGACGCGCCTTCCGGGCCGATCCAATTCTGCGTGCGGCGAAATTCTCCCGGCGTTGCCTTCGAGCCCCTGCCATCCCGGAGAAGCTCCTTATGGATTTCTCGAATCAGCCGAAGCGAAAGCGGGAGCGCTTGGATGCGCTCAAGCCCGAAGTTCATCGCGTGGACGTAGTTGACGATTTCGAAAGCGTCGGAGAAGCGGTCTCTAGAGTCGCTCTCCAATTCGAGTTCCAGCAGATCCTCGAGCGTGCTTTGGGTCCCCTCGATCTGGGAACTGAGGACTGCCTCGCGGCGCACATACATTGAGACGAAGAAATCGGGGTCGGGAATCACCCTCGCCACCCCATCTAGCCTCCCCAGCTCGCCAACTGCTTTCTCAAGCAGGTTCAGCAGCGTCGGATCCAGTTGCAGGGAAGGATCAGGCGGGAGTGGTTTGGGGATGAAGGCGACATAACCCTCGGGCTGAGATATGAAGCTTCCAGCCCGATCTTTGGAATTTGCCGCAGCCACAGCTAGTTATTTTAGCTATTCCTTGAGATCTTTAATAAGAAGCGTCTAGGAACTCCACAATGAAAGCTAGCTTGAAAATGAGCGATCGCATGGCGGCCTTCGGTAGCGATTTGAAAAGAAACTGAAACGAGGCTGTAACAGAAGGCGCAATTCGGGGGGAGCTATTGAAGCGATTAGCAAGTGGCTATGAATAACGGCTCCCGGGCTACCTCGTTAATAACGCGGCGCTTAACTAAGCATTCTGGCTACTGCGCCGCGACCGTACCCGGCAGCGGTATCGGACCGCCCACTTCCGGCTCCGGCTGTACCGCTGCCATCTTTTCCGCCCGGCGCTGCTGGAAGAGCACCAGCCCGACCGCGATCACGGCGAGGGCGAAGAGCAGGGTGGCGATGGCGTTCACCTGGACCGGGATGCCGCGGAGGCTGACGCCGTAGACGTAGAGGGGGAAGGTGACCGTGGTCCCCGAGTTGAAGTTGGAGATGACGAAGTCGTCGATCGAGAGGGCGAAGGCGAGCAGCGCGGCGGAGACGACCCCCGGTGCCAGCAGCGGCAGGGTGACGGTGCGGAAGGTCGTCAGCGGGCCCGCCCCGAGGTCCGCAGCCGCCTCCTCGATGTTGCGGTCGAAGCCGATCAGGCGCGAGCGCACGACAACGACCACGAAGCTGATCGAGAACATCACGTGGGCGATCAGCAGCGTCGTGAAGCCGAGCGCGAACGAGTAGTAGATGAACATCGAGAGCAGGGAGGCGCCGATCACCACCTCGGGCGTAGCCATCGGGATCACGATCAGGAGGTTGGCGAGGCGCTTGCCGCGGAAGCGGTGGCGGACCAGCGCGATCGCCATCGCGGTGCCGATCGCGGTCGAGATCAGGGTCGCGAAGAGGGCCAGCCGCAGGCTCGTGATGAGGGCTTCGTTGAGTTCCGGTTTCGAGAACATCGTCCGCCAGTACTCGGTGGTGAAGCCGTTGTCGAGGCCGAAGGTGAGTTTGTCTTTCGGCGTCGCACCGAAGGAGAAGACGGCGATGACCGCGATCGGGATCAGCATGTAGGCGACCGCAAGGCCGGCGTAGATCAGCAGCGCGTTTCGCCGCAGCCAGGCCCAGGCTCTCGCCGGCGCGCTCATCTCAGGCCCCCTCCTCGTCTTCGTCGCCCATGAACGCCTCGGTCCCGGCGAAGCGGATGTAGACGATGACGATTGCGAGGATCAGCGCCATCATCAGGAAGGAGAGCGCCGCCGCCTCCGGGTAGTCGCGCTGGGACAGGTAGAGCGACTGGATGACGTTGCCGATCATCGCCTGGCCGGTACCGCCGAGCAGCTGGGCGTTGACGTAGTCGCCGAAGGCGGGAATGAAGGTGAGCAGCACCCCGGCGACGATCCCGGGCATCGTCAGCGGCAGCGTCACTTTGAGGAAGGCGGTGCGCGAGGAGGAGTAGAGGTCCTTGGCCGCCTCGATCAGCCCCAGATCGAGCCGCTCGAGGTTCGCGTAGAGGGGCAGGATCATGAACGGGAGGAAGTTGTAGGTGAGGCCGGCGATCACCGCCCCGGCCGTCGCCAGTACCCGGCCGTCGCCGGGCGTCAGCGAGAGCGTCTGCAGGACGCTGACCACCGGGCTGTCGTCGCTGAGGATCGTCTTCCAGGCGATCGTCCGGATCAGGTAGGTGGTGAAGAACGGCGCGATCACCGCGAACAGCAGCAGCGACTTGTAGCGGCCGGCGCGGAAGGCGATCGCGTAGGCGAGCGGGTAGCCGATCAGCAGGCACAGAACGGTGGCGGTGCCGGCATAGAAGAACGAGCGGACGACCTGCTCGGTGTGACCGGAGAGCGCATCCGGGAAGTTCGACCAGGCCCAGGTGAATTCGAACCCGCCGGAGGTCAGCGAGCCCGAGTAGAGCGCCAGTTCGCCCATGAAGTACATGGGCACGACGAAGAAGAAGAGGAGCCAGAGCAGGCCCGGTCCCAGTAACCAGTACGGGACCAGGCGTTGCTTCCAGCTCCTCATCGGGATCAGCCGGTTAGGACGTTCTGCCAGGCTTCATTGACCCGGTCGAGTTCCGGCGGGGTGTTCTGCCCCGTGCAGTTGCGGGTGAACTGGTCGCTGGGGAAGACGATCTCGCTTTCCGCCAGTTCCGACCCGTTTTTTTCGAGGATCGGTTTGACGCCGTCGACGGGGGAGATGTATTCGACCCATTCGGTGATGTCGGCCGCGACCTCCGGTCGGTAGACGAAATTCATGAAGGCGATCGCCGCCGCCGTATTGGGGGCGCCGACCGGGATCACCATGTTTTCCGACCACCTCACGCAGCCCTCGGTCGGCATCCGCCATTCGGCATTCGGGTTTTCGATCAGCGAGGCGTCTCCCGACCAGCCGATCGCCGCGACGATGTTGCCCGCGGTCAGGTCCTCGGTGTAGTCGTTGCCGGTGAAGCGCCGGATCTGGCCGGAGTCCGCGGCCGACTTGATTTTGTCAATCGCGGCTAACCACTCGTCGGCGCTGGCCTTGGCGGGGTCGACTCCTTCGGCAAGCATCACCAGGGCCGGGGTTTCCCGGAGTTCGTCCAGCATCGTCACCTTGCCCTTGTACTTCGGGTCGAAGAGATCGTTGACCGATTTGATCTCCGGCGCCTTCGAGGTATCGACCCAGATCCCGGTCATCCCGCCCTGCCAGGGCACCGAGAACCTGCGCTCCGGATCGAAGGACGGGCTCTTCAGGCTGGGCAGGAAGTTTTCGAAGACCGTCGGCAGGTCATCTTTTTCGATCTCCTGCAGGTAGCCGAGGTCGTGCATCTGTTCGGCCATGTAGTCGGCGACGACGAAAAGGCTGCGCCCTCCCGACTGCCCCTGTTCGAGCTGGGGTTGCAACTTGCCGAAGAAGGAGTCGTTGGAGTTGATGTCCTCGATGTAGTCGACCTTGATGCCGGTCTTGTCTTCGAACTCGGCGATGGTGCCGTTCTTGCCCGGGTCGATGTAGCCGGGCCAGTTGGAGAAGACCAGTTCGCCTTCCGCTTTGCCCCCTTCGGCGACGGTCGTTTCTCCCCCGTTGCCACCGCCGGCGCCGCCGCCGCCACAGGCGGCAAGCCCGAGGGCCAGCGTCACTGCGGCGATCAGCACGGCGAGGATGGCCGTGGCCCTGCGGTCGGATCTCGCGCTGCTCAGCATCTCCGGTTCAACCTCCTGGGGTGGTTTCCAGTTGCGACTGGTCGGCGGCGCTGGCGCCGTCGTTGCTTCCCGCGGCTACCCCATTCGGGGACTCGCGGACAAGGTGCATGTGCTCGGCTTCCCAGCTCAGGGCGACGGGGGCGCCGCCGCCGGGGAGGCGCTGGCGCTCGGCCTCGTCGGCGTTGGGAACGAGGACGGTCATCCGCACGTCCTCGCCGAGATCGACCGCGATCTGGGTCGCGGTGCCGAGGTAGAGCGAGCTGGCGACGACCCCCTCGACGCGGGGCAGATCCTGCTGCCCGTGGCCGTCACCGTCGATCTCGACCCGCAGCTTCTCCGGCCTGACCACCGCGTGACAGCGCTCGCCGGAGGAGAACCCCCGGGTCGAGGTGGAGATCGTCTGACCCTGGTCGAGGCGGATCTCCTCGCTGCCGGTCACGGTCGCCGGCATCAGGTTGGAGACGCCGATGAAGCCGGCGACGAAGGTCGTGGCGGGGCGGTTGTAGACCTCCTCCGGTGGCGCCACCTGCTCGACCCGACCGCGGTTCATCACCGCGATCCGGTCACTCATCGTCAGCGCCTCCTCCTGGTCGTGGGTGACGTAGACGAAGGTGATGCCGACCTCCCGCTGGATCCGCTTCAGCTCTACCTGCAGTCCCTTGCGCAGTTTGAGGTCGAGCGCTCCCAGCGGCTCGTCGAGGAGGAGGACCTTGGGCAGGTTGACGAGGGCGCGGGCGAGGGCGACGCGCTGCTGCATCCCACCGGAGAGCTGCGACGGACGTCGCTTGGCGTGAGCGGCGAGGCCGACCCGCTCCAGCTCGGACCGGACCCGCTCGGCGATCTCGTCCTTCGCCACCTTCTTCCGCTTCAGCCCGAAGGCGACGTTGGCCTCGACGCTTAGGTGGGGGAAGAGCGCGTAGCTCTGGAAGACGGTGTTGGTCGGGCGCTTGTGCGGCGGTAGCTGTGCCACGTCCTCGCCCTCGATCCGGATCTCCCCCTCGGTCGGCCGCTCGAAGCCGGCAATCATCCGCAGCGTCGTCGTCTTGCCGCATCCGCTGGGACCCAGCAGGGTGAAGAATTCCCCGCGGCCGAGCTCAAGGCTGAGATCGTCGACCGCAGCCAACTGATCGAAGCGCTTGGTCACGCTCCGCAGCTCGACGCTGGGGGTCTCTCCTCGGTCGTCCATTCCGGTCCATCAGCCCCCTTTCGCTGGCTCGGGTACCCGGACCCTGACTACCTAATCGCGACGGTAAGCCCCGGTGGATCAACGCGCAAGGGGCGAATGTCCTAAAAGCACAGGAGTGACTTGTACAATACGTACAAGCGTCGTTTCAGTCCTTGACCCAAAGACCACTTGCCAATGTTGGTTTCTGGGTCTAGCTTTGTCCAGAACGTCGTAATCAAGGAGGAGGGCTACATGGCCACCGCGTCTCGAGCCCCGGCAGCAACCGATCTTCAGCAGTTGGCCCGCGATCACCTCTGGATGCACTTCTCGAGGATGGGCGCCTACGGGCCGGACCACGAGGTTCCGATCATCACCCGCGCCGAGGGCTGCTACGTCTTCGACGAGCACGGCAACCGCTACCTCGACGGCCTCTCCGGCCTCTTCTGCGTCAACGCCGGCCACGGTCGCACCGAGTACGGCGAGGCGGCCGCCCGCCAGGTCGAAGAGCTCGACTTCTACACGCTCTGGTCCTACGCACACCCCAAGGCGATCGAACTGGCGGCGCGGCTGGCCTCGCTGGCCCCCGGCGACCTCAACCGCGTCTTCTTCACCTCCGGCGGCTCGGAGGCGGTCGAGTCGGCGCTGAAGCTGGCCCGCAACTACCACCGCATCCACGGCAAAGGCCAGAAGCACAAGGTGATCGCCCGCGAGGTCGCCTACCACGGCACCTCGCTGGGGGCGCTCTCGGCCACCGGCATCACCGACCTGCGCAGCCAGTTCGAGCCGCTGACGCCGGGCGGCTGCCACGTGCCGAACACCAACATCTACCGCTGGCCGGAGGAGCGCGACCCGCTCTGGGCGGCCGACGCGATCGAGGAGCGGATCGTCTTCGAGGGGCCGGACACGGTCGCCGCGGTGATCCTCGAGCCGGTGCAGAACGCCGGCGGCTGCTTCGTCCCGCCCGACGGTTACTTCCAGCGGGTGCGGGAGATCTGCGACACCTACGACGTGCTGATGATCTCCGACGAGGTGATCTGCGCCTTCGGCCGTCTCGGCCACTACTTCGGCTGCGAACGCTTCGACTACGTGCCGGACCTGATCACGATCGCCAAGGCGCTGACCTCGGCCTACGCGCCGATGGGCGGGGTGATCGCCTCGGACAGGGTCGCCGAGCCGTTCATGCAGGGCGACGCCTCTTTCGCCCACGGCTTCACCTTCGCCGGCCACCCGATCGCCGCCGCGATCGCGATGGCCAACCTCGACGTCTACGAGCGCGAGGACCTCTGCGGGCACGTGCTGCGCAAAGAGGGTGAGTTCCGCCAGATGCTCGAGTCCCTGCACGAGCTGCCGATCGTCGGCGACGTGCGCGGCGCGGGCTACTTCCACGCGGTCGAGCTGGTCAAAGACAAGGAGACGAAAGAGAGCTTCAACGACGAGGAGTCCGAGGAACTGCTGCGCGGTTTCCTCTCCGGCGAGCTCTACAAGCGCGGACTGATCTGCCGCGCCGACGATCGCGGCGACCCGGTGGTGCAGCTGTCGCCGCCGCTGATCGCCGACACCGAGCAGTTCGAAGAGATCCACGACGTCCTCCACACGGTGCTCGCCGAGGCCTGGGAGAGGATGGTCGGCGGGTCGCGCGGGGGCGCGTCCGGGGAACCTCGACGGCGGTCGTCGCTCTAGGGGGCGGCGGTGCTCACCGTCCAGAGCCTGCTCGACGAGCTCGACCTCGAGCTGGCGGCCGGCGCTGACGCGGCCGGCTCGCCGGTGCGCTGGGTCCACATCTCCGAGCTCGCGGACCCGACGCCGTGGCTCTCCGGCGGCGAGCTGATGCTGACCACCGGGATCCCGCTCGACAGCGCCGCCAAGCAGCGCGCCTTCATCCGCATCCTCGCCGACCGCAACCTCGCCGGCCTCGGGTTCGGGACCGGGTTCAGCCACAAATCGCTGCCGAAGGCGCTGGTCGACGAGGCCGAGAAGCGGGAATTCCCGCTCTTCGAGGTGCCCTACTCCGTTCCATTCATCGCGATAACCGAGAAGGCCTTCGCTCGCCTCGTCAACGAGCAGTACGAGGTGCTGCAGCGGGGGATCGCGGTGCAGCGGCGGCTCGAGCGGCTCGTCCTGGAGGAGCGCGGGCTGGAGGAAATCGCCGCCACCGTCGCCACCGCGGTGGGCGGCACGGTCGCGGTGCTCGACGCCCGCGGCGAGCGGCTGGCGGGCAAGGGGTTCCGCCGCCAGCTCTCGACCGAGGCGATCGCGACGATCCGCAAGGAAGCTCTGAGCCACGCCGGCGACGGGCACCCGTTTGTCCCCTCGCATCCCAACGTCGCCGGGCGGGCGCTGGCCCACCCGGTGATCTCCCCCGGCGGCGGACCGCCCCAGGCCTGGGTGGTGATCGTCCGCGACTCGGGCGGGCTCGGCGACTTCGAGCGGCTGATCCTGCAGCAGGCGGTCGCGGTGGTGGCGCTGGAGCTGATGCGCCGCCGGGTCGCGCGCGAGACCGAGCGGCGGCTGGCCGGCGACGTCCTGGCCGCGGCCCTTGGCGGGCGGATGGACCCGACCGAGCTGCGCCGCCGGCTCGAGCCCTTCGGGATCGGCGAGGAAGCCGCGGTCCTCGTCTTCCAGCTCGACGACCCCGGCGAGGCGGCCGCGTCGCTGGAAGCGGCGCTCGCGGCCGATGCCTGCTCAGGCGTAGTCGCGCCCCACACCGCGGGCGGCCGGGAAGTGCTCTGCGCGGTGTTCGACTGCGCCGATCGCGACGCGGTCGAGGTGGCGACGGCGGCGCGGCGCGAACTCGCCCGCGAGCGCGGTGCGGTACGGGCGGCCGTCAGCCGCCCGGCCCCGCCGGACCGCCTCCGCCACTCCTTCCACGAGGCGCGCTGCGCCCTCGAGGCGACCGCCTTCGACAACGGCTCTGCGCCGGAGGTCGCCTCCTGGCGCGACCTCGGAGCCTTCACCCTGCTGCTCTCGATCCAGGACGACGACGCACTCGACCTCTACTGCGACAGCGTCCTCGGTCCGATCGAGCGCGGCGACGAGGAGTACGGCGGCGAGCTGCTGCGCTCGCTGGAGGCCTTCATCGAGCAGAACGGCCAGTGGGAGCGAGCCGCCCGCCAGGTCTACTGCCACCGCCACACGCTGCGCTACCGGATGCGCAAGGTGGAAGAGCTGACGGGCCGCGACCTCTCGCGCGCCCACGATCGCATCGAGTTTTGGTTGGCCCTGCGAGCGAGGGAGCTGGTCGCATGAAGATCGGAGTTCCGACCGAGATCAAGTCCGACGAGTACCGCGTCGCCGTCACCCCGGCGGGGGTGCGGGAACTGTCCGAGCACGGGCACGAAGTGCTGGTGCAGGCCGGCGCGGGCGAGGGCAGCGCGATCGCCGACGGCGCCTACGAGGCGCAGGGGGCGACGATCGTCCCCGACGCGCCCGGCGTCTTCGAGGCGGCGGAGATGATCCTCCACGTCAAGGAGCTGCAGCCGAGCGAGATCGAGATGCTGCGGCCGGGTCAGCTGCTCTTCACCGACCTGCACCTGGCTCCCGACCCCGAGCAGACCCGCGGGCTCTGCGGCGCCGGGGTGACCGCGATCGCCTACGAGACGGTCGAGGACGCCCGCGGGCGGCTGCCGCTGCTGGCGCCGATGAGCGAGGTGGCGGGGAAGATCGCGACCCAGGCGGGCGCCTTCATGCTGGAGAAGCCGCTCGGTGGCAGGGGGATCTTGCTGGGAGGGGTGCCCGGGGTCGCCGCCGCCAACGTGATGGTGATCGGCGGCGGCGTCGTCGGCATGAACGCCGCCTTCATCGCGATCGGGATGGAGGCCGACGTCTTCATCTTCGACGTCTCGATCGACCGCCTGCGCCAGCTGGACATCGCCATGCACGGCAATTGCTCGACGGTCTTCTCCTCGACCCTGGCGATCGAGGAGATGCTGCCGCGCGCGGACCTC
>JBIOVP010000014.1:0-6888 GCA_044867815.1 Solirubrobacterales bacterium
TGCGAGCAGGTGGCGCGGCTGGAGCAGGGGGGAGAGCGGGTGGTGATGGTCACCTCCGGCGCGATCGCCCGCGGTATGCGGATGCTGGAGCTGCCGGCGCGGCCGCGGGCGATGGACGAGCTGCAGGCCGCCTCGGCGGTGGGCCAGGGCGACCTCTTCCGCGCCTACGAGAGCCGCCTCTCCGCGCACGGCACCCGCGCCGCCCAGGTGCTGCTGACCGCGGCCGACATCGGCGCCCGCACCAACTACCTGAACGCGCGCCAGACCCTGCGCCGGCTGATCGAGTGGGGCGTGGTGCCGGTCGTAAACGAGAACGACACCACCGCAACCGACGAGATCACCTTCGGCGACAACGACTTCCTCGCCGCCCAGGTGGCGGTGCTGCTTGACGCTCGCCTGCTCGTCCTCCTCACCAACGTCGATGGTCTGCTCTCGGGTGACCCGCGCAGCAAGCCCGAGGCGGAACTGATCGCCGAGGTGACCGACTTCGCCCAGCTCGACCAGCTCGAAATCGGCGACCGCACCTCGGTCTTCGGCTCCGGCGGCATGCGCAGCAAGGTCGCGGCGGCGGAGATGGCGAGCGAGGCCGGGACCCCGACCGTGATCTGCAACGGGACCAGGGGCGGGACCCTGCTCGCGGCCGCTGCCGGTGAGGCCTGCGGCACCCGCTTCCCGCCCGGCCAGGGCCGCACCTCCAGCTTCAAGCTCTGGCTCAAGTACGCGAAGCCGGCCCGCGGCCGCCTTGTCGTCGACGCCGGCGCCGCCCGCGTCCTCCGGGAGAGAGGCTCCAGCCTGCTGCCGGTGGGGATCGCCGCCGTCGAGGGCAACTTCGAGGCCGGTGACGCAATCGACGTCGCCAGCGATGCTGAGACGATCGGCAAAGGGATCACCGACTACTCCTCGCGCGAGCTGCAGCGGGTGATCGGGATGCAGAGCGCCGAAGTCCGCGAGTTGCTGCCGCACGCCGCCGACGAGGTCATTCACCGCGACCGCTTCGTCCTGCTCTAGAAAGGAGGAGGAAATGGCGGGAACGAAGAAGACGAAATGGTCGAGGCTGGGGGTTCAACGTCGTCCGGAGAACGTTTCAGCCTTGCTGCAGGACGTCTCGAACATCACCGTGGCGACGGGGCATCGCTACGTCTGGCGAGGCGTGAAGAACGCTCATTATCTGCTCCATTCCTCACTTCACCGCAGGCTTGTGATCTCCGGCAAAAAGGTCACCCAGGATGAGTTGGCCAGCCAGGAGGTAGCGCTACTCAGGGAAGCCCGCGAGGCCGGATACGACTACAAGGACGGGCGCAGGCTGCCGGATGGGCACCTGCTCGCCCTTCTACAACATGCGGGTGCCTCCACTTCCCTCCTCGACGTCACCCCAGACCCCTTCGTCGCTCTCTTCTTCGCGACCGAGCCAAGGGGAGAGATACGCCCTTGCGCCCTGATCGGGATCAAGGTTCCGGGGAAGACGGAAGCTGAGCAGGCACGTCATACCTTCAAGGGCCCCCTTCCCGACGGATGGACTGATCCCTACGCCGAGGATGAGCCTTTTGGCATCTACGAAGCGATCAGGAGGGAGTTGCGCTGGCCCCATCCCGCTTCTGCGCCCCTGCTGTGGGAGGCCCCCTTCGTGGACGACCGCATGCGCGCCCAACGGGGCATGTTCCTGGCCACGACCGCCGCCCCCAGCTCAGCCGGCTACGCGAGCTTTGAGGTTGAGTTGGGCTCGGCGGAGGAGGAGAAAGGGCGGGTCAAACACATTTGCGAGCGCGCCCCCGGGAACTACACGCGACCCTCGCTGATCGTCTTCTACATCAACTCCGAGCTCCGGCAGGCGGCTGCCCGCGAGCTTGACAAGAGGTTCGGCTATCGCACCGAGACGATCTACCCCGACCTCGGAGGCTTTGCAGAAGCGAATGCCTCCAATCGCCGGCCGTCGGCAGCCTGATTCCCTTCCTTGATAGGAGCCGACTACCCTCTGGGAAGATGGCCGTCACCGAGACCACCGTCGCCGAGAGCTGCGCCGCCGCCAAGCGTGCGGTGCGGGGGATCGCGACCGCGAGCACGGAGGCGAAGAACGCCGCCCTGGAGGCGACCGCGCGCCTGCTCGAAGAGCGCGAGGTGGAGATCCTCGAGGCAAACGCGGGCGATCTCGCCGACGAGCGGGCCGCCGGGCTGACCGACGCCCTGCGTGACCGCCTGCGGCTGACGCCGGAGCGGGTGGGCGCGATGGCCGAGGGGGTGCGGGTGGTCGAGGCCCTCGATGACCCGGTCGGCGAGGAGCTGGAGCGGAAAACGCTTGCCAGCGGCATCGACCTGCGCAAGGTGCGGGTGCCGCTGGGGGTCGTCGCCGTCGTCTACGAGGCGCGGCCGAACGTGACGATCGACTGTGCGGTGCTGACGATCAAGAGCGGCAACGCGATCGTCCTCCGCGGCTCCAGCTACGCCGAGCGCTCCAACGCGGCGCTGGCGGCGATCGTCCGCGAGGCGCTGGCCGAGGCGGGTCTGCCCGAGGACGCGGTGCTTTCGCTCGGCGGCGGTGGCCATGAGGAGTTGGCGCAGCTGGCGACCCAGGAGGGGCTGGTCGACCTGCTGATCCCGCGCGGCGGCGAAGGCCTGAAGGCGGCGATCAAGAAGGTGGCGACGGTGCCGGTGATGTACGCGGCGGCCGGCAACTGCCACGTCTACGTCCACGCCGACGCCGACCCGGAGATGGCGCGCCGGATCGCCTACAACGCCAAGGTCCAGCGCCCGGGCGTCTGCAACGCCGCCGAGACGCTGCTGATCGACGCCGCGATCGCCGACCGCTTCGCCCCCGCCGTCCTTGCCGACCTCGTGGAGGCCGGCGTCGAGCTGGTCGGCGACGAGCGCGCCCGCGCCGCCGCCGGCGAGGTCGCGGTCGGGCTCGCGAGCGACGAGGACTGGGACAGCGAGTACCTCGGCCTGAAGATGGCGATCGCCGTGGTCGACGGCGTCGAGGAGGCGATCGACCACGTCAACCGCCACGGCACCGGCCACTCCGAGGCGATCGTCACCGCCGACGAGGCGACGGCCGAGACCTTTGTCAACGGCGTCGACGCCGCCGCCGCCTACGTCAACGCCTCGACCCGGTACACCGACGGCTTCGAGTACGGGATGGGAGCCGAGATCGGCAACTCGACCCAGAAGCTGCACGCCCGCGGCCCGATCGGGATGCGCGAGCTGACCACCTTCAAGTACGTGGCGCGCGGCGACGGTCAGGTGCGTGGGTAACGGGGACGCCGCGATCGGCGTGCTGGGGTCGGCCTTCAACCCCCCGCACCTCGGTCACCTGGCGCTCGCCCAGGAGGCGCTCTGGCAGCTCGGCCTCGGCGAGGTGATCCTCGTCCCCACCGGCGACGCCCCCCACAAGCGGATCGCCGACGACCCCGGGCGCGGGGCGCGGCTGGAGATGGCGCGGCTGGCGGCGGCCGAAGACGACCGCTTCTCGGTCTCGGCGCTGGAGGTCGAGCGAGAGGGACCGTCCTACACGTATGAGACCTTGGATGCACTTGCAGAGGAACGGGCCGACAGGGAGCTGGTGTTCGTGATGGGGGCGGACGCTGCGGTCGGGCTCGAGGGCTGGCGGCGGCCGGAGCGCGTGGTCGAGTTGGCCCGCCTCGCGGTGGCGCGGCGCGAAGGCGTCTCCGATGCCGAGGTCGGCGCGGTGATGCGCGGCCTCGGCTGCGAGGGCCGGGCGACGATGCTGGAGATGCCTCGGTTCGGGGTTTCTTCCTCCGCGGTCCGGGAACGGGCCCGGCAGGGACGCCCGCTGCGATACCTGGTGCCGCAGCGCATCGCCGACTACATCGAAGAGAAGGGGATCTACCGGTGAACCAGGCGCAGTCCGAGCAGCTGGCGCGGCACCTGGCCGCGATCGCCGACTCGAAAAAAGCCGAGGACGTCGTCGTCCTCGACATGCGGGGCCTCGTCGCCTATACCGACTTCCTCGCGATCTGCACCGCCCGCAGCGAACGCCAGGCGCGGGCGATCGTCGACGAGGTGCGGCTGCGGGTGAAGCGCGAGAGCGGCCTGCTGCCGGGCGGCGTCGACGGCGGCGGCGAAGCGGGGTGGACGATCCTCGACTACCTCGACTGCGTCCTCCACGTCTTCACCCCGGAAGCGCGCGAGCGCTACGGGCTGGAGGAGCTGTGGCGCGACGCTCCCCGCCTGGAGCTCGATTTCGAAGCTCCGGAAGCCTCCTCCGCGGCTATGTGACGGAATACCGTCCGAGCGCCCCCTTACGGTGCCGCGCAATGAGTGGGTTCAGGCGTTCGCTGTTCGGTTACCGACGCACGGAAGTGGAGGATGCGATCTCCCTCCGCGACGCCCGCATCCTCGGGCTCGAGCTGACGAGCGATTCCCAGCGCGAACAGCTGGACGAGCTGGAGGGCGAGACGCAGACCCTCTCCGGGATGGTGCTCGAGCGCGAGCGGGAGATCAGGGTCCTCGACCAGCGCCTGCGCGAGGCCAACGAGTGCCACGACCGC
Source organism: Solirubrobacterales bacterium (assembly GCA_044867815.1). Taxonomy (GTDB): domain Bacteria; phylum Actinomycetota; class Thermoleophilia; order Solirubrobacterales; family 70-9; genus VAYN01. The sequence goes on from JBIOVP010000014.1 coordinate 4,503, forward strand.
AGTATCGCCTCGCTCGACGCGATCACCTCCCGGCTCGAAGAGCTGGAGGCGCAGGCGCGGGGGCAGGCGACGCGGATCCGGATGAAAGCTCTGCGCGAGGCGGTCGAGGTGAGCAAGAAGGTGAAGGCGCTCGCCGACGTTGAGCCGGCGCTTCAGCAGGCCCAGCCGCAGCAGCCCGAACCGGAATCCGCCGAGGAGGGCCTCCACGCCGGCCGGGTCAAGCTCGAGGTCGGTCCGCTCGACGACTTCTCCCAGCTGGTGGGTTTTGAGGACGCGGTTGGGCAGGTGGGCGCCTCGGAGATCTCGGTCGAGCGCTTCTCCGACGGTCGCGCCACCTTCTCGATGAACCTCGAGCGGCCAACCGACCTGGTCCGCGAACTCGAGGAGCTCTCCAACCTCGACTTCAAGGTCCGCCACGCCGCTCCGGACAACCTGATCCTCGACGTCGACGAGGACCAGGGCCCAGAGCAACGCGCCGCCTAGAAGCGTCGCTAAACTGCGCCCTGTGAATGGGGCTGTAGCTCAGCTGGAAGAGCGCATCGCTGGCAGCGATGAGGTCAGGGGTTCGAGCCCCCTCAGCTCCACTGTCGCCTTCTGCCCACCAGTTGGGCGGCTTCGGCTGTACCTGACGCAGCTCTAGTCGCCTTCTTCTCTCGAGTCGTTTCGCCGCCGCCCGGCTTTGCCGTGGGCGCAACCGGACGTACCGGAATGCGCATGTCGCGGGATCTGACACCCAACTTGAGGTCATCTCTATGGATTTTGGGCCCGGAGCCCAATTCCCTGCGCTAATGCCGCGGCGTGACGACCCCCAGATCGGTCTCGGGCAGGCGATCAGGAGCCTGCGCCACGAGAAGAAGCTGAGTCAGGAGACGCTCGGCCACCGCTCGGAAATCCACCCGACCTGGATCTCCCACATCGAGTCGGGACGGATCAACCCGACCTGGGGGAACGTGCGGCGCATCGCGAAAGGATTGGGCGTGCCGCTGGAACAGCTCGCCGCGCTCGCCGAGGAGAACGAGCGCTGAGAGCCAAACAAGGAGCTCAAACCGCTCCTGCGATCTGCCGATGGATCCGGAGATGAGCGCCCCGAACGAGCATGTCTTCAGCCACGGCATGCGAGATACGCGTGCGACGCTGGATATGTGGAGCGAACGGCCCTGGCAGGTGCTGCGGGCCTGGTTGGCGCTGGGCCTGGCGATTGCGCTGGCGCTGCTGACGGCGACCTGGTTCGTCGCCGGCCTGCTGACGCCGGACCTGACCCCGGTCCACATCGCCGGTCTCACCTATCCGAGCGAGCCCGACGACCTGCTGCCGATCCTCTGGCGCAATTCGCTCGTCCTCGCCCTCCACGGCACCGCCTGCGTCGCCGGCTTCATCGCCGGCGCCTCGATGCCGATCGCCGCCGCCCAGCGAACCGGGTTCAATCGCTGGATTCACGTCAAGGCGGGCGAGTTCGCGATCCTCTTCGTCTGCGCCGTCACCCTCTTCTCGCTCTCGACCCAGGCGCTCTACCTCGGCTTCCAGGGCTCCTCGATCGCCTACCAGCTGCAGATCACCCGCTTCGAGCTGATCCTCAGCGTGCTCCCGCATGCGCTGCCGGAGCTGACCGCCCTCTTTCTCCCCCTCGCGGCCTGGCTGATCGCCAGCCGCCGCGGCGAGTGGAACCAGCTCCTGGCCGCGACCTTCATCACGGTGACGCTGGCGATTCCGGTCCTGGTGACCGCCGCCGCGATCGAGGTCTACGTCTGGCCGCAGATCCTCGAGCAGCTGTCGCCGGGTCTGCGCCCGCTTTTCTAGCGCGCGCCGAGGCGGCCCCGCCTCGTAAGATCGCGAGCGCGATGGCGGGTTACGAGCCGAAAGAGATCGAGCGCAGGTGGCAGCGGGTCTGGGCCGAGGAGAAGACCTGGGAGGTCGCCAACCCCGGCCAGGCAGGCTTCGAGGAGGGTAGGCCGAAGGCCTACGTGCTGGAGATGCTGCCCTATCCCTCGGGTGAGCCCCACGTCGGCCACCTCAAGTGCTACGCGGTCGGCGACGCGATCGCCCACTTCCGCCGCCGAGGTGGCTTCGAGGTGATCCACCCGATGGGCTACGACTCCTTCGGGCTGCCGGCGGAGAACAACGCGATCAAAACCGGCGAGCCGCCGCGGGTGGCGACGGAGCGCTCGATCGAGTCCTTTCGGCGCCAGTTCCGCGAGTGGGGGATCTCGATCGACTGGTCGCGCGAACTGGCGACCCACACCCCCGAGTACTACCGCTGGACCCAGTGGATCTTCCTGCAGCTGTTCGAGAAGGGGCTCGCCTACCGGACCGAGGCGCCGGTACAGTGGTGCCCAAAGGACGCGACCGTGCTGGCCAACGAGCAGGTCGTCGACGGCCGCTGCGAGCG
>JBIOVP010000015.1:0-22805 GCA_044867815.1 Solirubrobacterales bacterium
TATCGCGAATCTCTTCGCGGGCGCGGTCGAACTCTTCGTCGGCCATCACCGGCGTGCCCTCGAAGGGCAGTTCGCGGTCGATCTCGACCCAGGAGCGGCAGCCGTGGTACTCGTCGCGGACGCGGACGGTGACCGGGCGCGGGATCCGGTGAACCCGCAGCAGCAGCACGTGGAGCGGGTGCCGGCGCTTCCAGGCCAGCCGCTTTTCGGCGTAGTCCGGAGTCCAGATGTAGTACGGCGACAGCGCGTCCAGCGAGCGCCGGTCGTTGATCGTGACGTGGTCGACCACTTCGGCCCAGGCGCGCAGGCGGACGCGGTCGGGCTGGGGGATGCCGCCGTCCTGGAGCAGCGCCCGCGGCGGCGGCTCTTCGTCGGGCCAGACACCCTCCTCGAGCGCGCGCCGCAGCTCCGGGTGGTGGGATTCGCGGACCAGGTTGTTCCGCTGGTGGTCGAAGGTCGGGTAGAGGAAGAAGCGCTCGTGCTCGAGCTCGAAGTGCTTGTTCTCCTCGCGGATGCCGCCCTTGCGCAGGGTCAACAGCTGCTCGCCCTCGGCGAGGGCGCGGACCGTTACAGCCCATTCCTTGAGAGCGATCGGCATTGAAGTAATCCAGGAAAGATTCGTTAGTTGCAGTCGGGGCTGGGCGCGTTGAACTTGACCTGCCAGGGCCGTTTCCGCCCGCCCGGAGGCGCGCATTCTAGAGAAGTGCAGCGAAATCTCAACTAAAAAACCGCGAAATTTGCGAAATGTGACCTACGTCCACCCGCCGCCCCCCGGCGTTTCGAGCCTGAGGCGGTCCCCGGGGGCGAGATCCCCGGCCGTCTTCGCCGGTAGCGGCGACCCGTTCAGCAGGTTGACGCCAAGGGCGCCGTCCTCGCCCTCGCCGGCCCCCCGCGGGCGGTGGCGGCGGCGCTCGGTGATCAGGCTGAAGCGCATCGGCACCAGGGCTTCGATCTCGCGGACGACGCCGTCGCCGCCGCGGTGGGCGCCGGCGCCGCCGCTGCCGCGCCGCAGGGCCAGCTCGCGCACCCGCAGCGGGAACTCGGTCTCCAGCGCCTCGGTCGGGGTGTTGAGCGTGTTCGACATCGCCACGTGGATCGCGTTCGGCCCGTCGGCGTCGGGGCAGGCGCCCTGGCCGCCGCCGAGCGTCTCGTAGTAGGTGAACTCATCGTTCGCAAGAGTGAGGTTGTTCATCGTCCCCTGGCCCTGGGCGGGTGCGCGCCGTGCCTGGGAGAGGGCGGCGAGGACGAGGTCGGCGACCCGGCTCGAGGTCTCGACGTTGCCGGCGACGACGGCGGCGGGGAAGCGGGCGTTGAGCAGGGTCCCGGCGGGGGCGAGGACCTCGATCGGCCGGTGGGCGCCGGCCGAGGGCGGCGCCTCGGGGTCGGTGAGGACGCGGACGGCGAAGAAGGCGGCCGACTTCGTCACCGAGAGCGGGCAGTTGAGGTTGCCGTCGACCTGCTCGTCGCTGCCGCTGAAGTCGAGGCGCAGGGAGTCGCCGGCGATCGTCGCCTCCAGCCGCAGGCGCAGGTCGCGCTCCTCGCCGTTCCAGTCGCCCTCGAGCACGTCCTCGGCCCGGTAGCCGCCGTCGGGCAGATCCAACAACGCGGTACGGGTGCGGCGCTCACTGTAGGCGAGGATCTCGCTCATGCCCTCGCGCAGCTCCGCGATCCCCAGCCGCGCGCGCAGCTCCTCCAGGCGCCGCACGCCGACCCGGTTCGCCGCCTCCTGCGCGCGCAGATCGGCGAGTCGCTGCTGCGGCATCCGCATCCGCGCGGCGAGTTGCTCCAACGTCCCCTGGTCGGCGACGGTGGGCGGGATCACCACCCCCTCTTCCTCCAGGGTGCGCGAGAAGGCAGGCATCGAGCCCGGGGTCGGGCCGCCGACGTCAGCGTGGTGGGCGCGGCTGGCGGCGAAGCCGAGCAGCTCGTCGCCGGCGAAGACGGGGGAGACGAGGGTGATGTCCGGCAGGTGGGTGCCGCCTCGGTAGGGGTCGTTGAGGATCCAGCTGCGGCCCGGCTCGTGGTCCTCGTCGAGGACGGCGGCGACGGCGTCGGGCATGGAGCCGAGATGTACGGGGATGTGCTCGGCCTGCATCACCAGCTCTCCGGCGGCGTCGAAGAGCGCGGTAGAGCAGTCGTGGCGCTCCTTGATGTTGGCCGAATAGGCGGAGCGGATCAGCGTCGCCCCCATCTCGTCGCAGGCCGCGCGCAGGCCGCCGACAAGGACTTGCAGCGCTATCGGGTCCAGACCGCTCATCCCGTGGTTCCTTTTGCACCCATGTCGTGCATTTCGAACCGCGCGACGATGGTGCCGTGCCGGTCAACCTCGGTGTCCCAGCCCGGCGGCACGACGAAGGTCGCCTCGGGCAGCTCGAAGACGACCGGGCCCTCGGCTTCGCTGCCGGCCGCCGGCTCGCCGCGCAGGACCGGCGTCTCGATCCACTCGCCGTCGAAGAGGACGCGACGCGAGCTGCGCTCGACCGCACCCTCGCCTGCGGCGACCGGCCCCGGCGCCGGACCCGGCACCACCAGCGCCAGGTCGACGTCGACGAGGACCACTTCGCCCTCGGGGTCGACGTGGCCGTAGCGCTCCTCGTGAGCGCGCTCGAAGCCGGCGATGAGGTCGGCCGGATCGGGGTCGACCGGTCCCGGCACCGGCAGCTCGAAGGCCTGGCCGGCATAGCGGAGCTTGTAGGTCAGCCGCGGCTGGGCCTCGTCGAGCCCCTCACCGATCTCCGCGATCATCGCGTCCACCGTCGCGGCGATGCGCCCGGCGGTCAGCTCGCCTTCGCTCAGCATCACCGTCCGCACGGTGTCGCGGCGGCGCTCCGACGCGCAGAGGCCGAGGGCGGAGAGGACGCCGCCGGCGCGGGGGCAGAGGATCGTCCGGATCCCCAGCTCAGCCGCGATCGCCGCCGCGTGCATCGGTCCGGCGCCGCCGAAGGGCAGCAGCGCGAAGCCGCGCGGGTCAACGCCGCGCTCGACCGTGACCACCCGCAGCGCTCGCACCATCTCCTGGTTGGCGACGCGGAGGATGCCGGCCGCGGTCTCGAGTGGGTCGAGGCCGAGGGTTCCGGCGAGGTCCGCGACCCCGCGCTCGGCGGCGTCGGCGTCGAGCCCGACCCCGCCCGCCAGCTCCGAGCCGCCGGCGAGGTGGCCAAGCAGGAGGTTGGCGTCGGTGACCGTCGGCTCGGTGCCGCCGCGGCCGTAGCAGGCGGGGCCCGGGTCGGCGCCGGCCGACCGCGGCCCCACCCGCAGCGCGCCGCCGCTGTCGCGCCAGCCGATCGAGCCGCCGCCGGCGCCGACCGTGTGGACGTCGACCATCGGCAGCTGGATCGGGCGGCCTTCGATCTTGCGCTCGTCGGTGCGCCGCACCTCGCCGCCTTCGACCACGCAGACGTCGCAGGAGGTGCCGCCCATGTCGAAGCCGAGCGCGTTGCCGTCGCCGCTCAGCTCGGCCAGGAGCCCGGCGCCGACGGCGCCGCCGGCCGGCCCGGAGAGGACGCTCCAGGCGCCGGCCCGCGCCGCCTCCGCGGCCGGGGCGACGCCGCCGGAGGAGCGCATCACCAGCGGCCGCGGCAGGCCGGTCTCGCCCGCGGCCTCGCCGAGGGCTCCGAGGTAGCGGCCGAGCAGCGGGCTCAGGTAGGCGTCGATCACCGTCGTCGAACAGCGCTCGTACTCGCGGAAGCGGGGCAGGACCTCGTGCGAGGCGGAGACGTGGACGCCGGGCAGCCGCGCCCGCAGGTGCTCGGCCAGCCGCCGCTCGTGGCCCGGGTCGAGGTAGGAGAAGAGGAGGCAGATCGCAACGGCCTCGGCGCCGCTGGCTTCGACGATCGCGGCGAGGCGCTCGGGCTCCTCCTCGGGCAGCGCCTCGACCACGCCATCGGGACCGATCCGCTCACTCGCCTCGAAGCGCCGCTCCGGCGCGACCAGCGGCTCCGGCTTCGACGCGCAGAGCCGGTAGAGCTGCGGCCTGTTTTGGCGACCGATCTCCAGCAGGTCGGCGAAGCCGCGGGTGGCGATCAGCGCCGTCGTCGCCCCCCGCTCCTCGAGCAGGGCGTTGGTGCCGACCGTCATCCCGTGGGCGAAGACGTCAATGTCGCTTGACGCAGCGCCCGCTCGCTCCAACACCGCCTCCACCGCCCGCATCACCCCGACCGACTCCTCCCGCGGCGTCGTCGGCACCTTCGCGGTGTGGACCTCGCCGCCGTCGAGCAGGACCGCATCGGTGAAGGTCCCGCCGACGTCGACCCCGAGAAGCACTTAGTGCCACTCCTCCTCGGTGACGCTGCCGTCCGGGTGGACGACGACGTGGATGCCATCCAGCACCGGATCCGTATCGGGGCGGTCGCGACGCAGGTGGCCGCCGCGGGACTCGGCGCGGTCGAGGGCGCTGGCGCCGATCGCCCGGGCCAGCGGGTAGGGATCGGAGATCAGCCGCGCCAGGTCGTCGGGGTTGCGCATCGGCCCGGCGTAGCGCCAGACCGCGTCGCGGGTCTCATCACTCGGTGGCTCGAAGCGCCGCTCGGGCGGCTCGGGCCGGCTCGACGCGGCTTCCTCCGCGATCGCCGCCGTCGCGGCGCGGCCGCCGAAGACGAAGCACTCGCTGAGCGAGTTGGAGGCGAGGCGGTTGGCGCCGTGGAGGCCGGTGCAGGAGCACTCGCCGACGGCATACAGACCCGGCAGCGAGGAGCGGCCGTCGACGTCGACCACGATCCCGCCCATCGTGTAGTGGGCGGCGGGGGCGACCGGCACCGGCCGGCTTCGCGGGTCGAGGTCCGCTTTCGCCAGCGCGGCGAAGACGTTGGGGAAGCGGGCCGGGTCGATCTCCCGTAGGTCGAGGTCGACCGCCGCGGTCCCGTCGGCGGCCATCTGTTCGAGGATCGCCGCCGTCACCGCGTCGCGCGGCGCCAGCTCGTCGGTGAAGCGCTCGCCGTCGCCGCCGAGCAGCTTCGCTCCCTCGCCGCGGATCGCCTCGGTGATCAGGACCCCGTCGTGCGGCGTCCCCGGCAGCGCCAGGGCGGTGGGGTGAAACTGGCAGAACTCGAGGTCGGCGAGGTCGGCGCCGGCGAGCGAGGCCAGCACCGGCCCCGCCCCGATCGCCCCGCGCGGGTTGGTCGTCCGCCGCCACAGCGCCGCGGCGCCGCCGGTGGCGAGGATCGTCGCCCTCGCCACCACCGTGCCCTCGCCGGTGATCACCCCGTGGCAGCGCTCGCCGTCGCTCCACAGCGCTACCGCCGAGGTCCGCTCCATCACCTCGACCCGCTCCTCCGCCGCGACCCATCCGGCCAGCTTCGAGGTCAGCTCGTAGCCGGTCTGGCTGCCGCCGGCGTGGACGATGCGGCGGTGGGCGTGACCGCCCTCGAGCCCGAGCGCCAGCCGCCCCTCGTGGTCGAGGTCGAAGACGACCCCGCGCGCGATCAGGTCGCGGACCGCCGCCGGCGCCTCCTCGACCAGGGCCCGCACCGCGGAGGTACGGCAGAGACCGCGGCCGGCGGCGATCGTGTCGGCGGCGTGGCGGTCGGGGGAGTCGTCGGGTTCGAGCGCCGCCGCCAGCCCGCCCTGGGCCCAGTAGCTGGCGCTCTGCGAGAGCGGGGTGCGGGAGACGAGGCAGGTGCGGGCGCCCTGCTCGGCCGCCCGCAGCGCGCTCCAGAGGCCGGCGGCGCCGCCGCCGACGACGGCGACGTCGAACTCACCGACCGCGGTTATCGGCCCTCCGCCTCCCGGCGCAGCGCCTCCAGCTGACCCCGCAGCCAGTTTGCGGCGCCCTCGCGGGCCCGCGCCAGCTCGTCGGCGATCGTCTCCTCGGCGGTGTTCGCCCGTCGCTCGGCCGCCTCGACCCGCCGCTCGGCCTCCTCGACCTGGGACTCGATCTCGCCCAGCCGCTCCTCGGCCGCCGCCAGCGCCTGCTCCTTCTCCTCGCGCTCGCGATCGAGGTCGGCTTCGAGCGCCTTGATCTCCGCTTCGGCCCGTTGCTCGGCCTCGGCGGCGAGCGTCGCGGCCTCCTCCAGGCGCCGCTCCGCTTCGCGGATCCGGCCCTCGAGGTCCTCGCTCGCTGCGTCCGGTTCAGCGCTCATCGCCGTCAATCTACCTCTGCTCCGGCGACGACCGCCTCGTAGGCCTGGATCACCCGCTCGGCCATGCCGGCGGCCGAGAGCGTTTGCGCCCGCGCGGCGCCGGCCACGCGGGGATCGCGCGCTTCGAGATGGCGTCGGGCGACCACCTCCCAGGCGGCGACGTTGAAGCTTGCGCAGAGGCAGCCGTCGATGCCGCCGAGGGCGTAGGGGGCGATGCCGACGGCGGTCGAGAGGACGGGGACCTCGCAGGCGAGCGCCTCGACCGCGGCCATCCCGAAGCCCTCGTAGTCGGAGGTGACGAGGACGGCGTTGGCGGCGTTGATCCAGATGGGCATCTCCTCCGGCTCGATCGAGCCGCCGGTGAGGAGGTCGGCTTCGGAGGCCGTTGCCACCGCCGCGGCGCGGTCATGGCGCTTCTCCGGCCGCGCCGGGTCGGCGGGGAAGAAGAGATAGCTCCCGTCGGGGTCGAGGCCGAGCCGGCGGCGTGCCTCGGCCCGCGGCATCGGCTCGAACCGCCGCAGGTCCGGTCCGCACGGGAGGACAGCCGATCCCGGCACCGGAGGCAGTCCGGGTCGCCCATCCTCTGGTTCGAACAGCTTCCGCGAGACGCCGGCGACGAGGTCGACACGCCAGGCGAGCCGGCGCGAGAGGTGTCCGACCAGGTGGTGGCGGACGTCGGTGCCGTGGAAGGTGACGACCAGCGGCTTCGCCCCGGCCAGGCGCGCCACCCATCCCGCCAGCCCGTAGTGGGCATGGATGAGGTCGAAGCGCTCGCGCCGCAGCAGCGCCCGCAGCCGCCGGGTCGCCGGCAGGTACTCGTCGCGGCCGCGGGCGAATTCGAAGAGGTCGACCTCGAAACCGCGGCGGCGCACCTCGTCGACCTGGTCGCGGACCCAACGCCCCCGCTGGGGGGCCGCGGCGTCGGGCATGAAGTTGGTGACGACGAGGACCCGCACCAACGGCAGGGTATTAGCAGGCGTGGGCGGGCGTGCCGGTGGGGGTCGTTCGGAGCACCTCCGCCGGGAGGGTCCGTATCTGCTGACGCCTCAGGCGTGAGTGGCCCGGCTCCATGCTGAGTACCTCACGACCCCCACCGGCACGCCCCGATCCTTTAGCGGGGCAGTGTGGGCGGCGGCAGACGGTAGGTGGCGGGCGTCTTTGAGAGTTTGATGGGGTTCCGAGGCAGGCGGACCGGGTCGCCGTTCGCGCGGGGGATCTCGACGATCGGGTCGAGGCCGATTCGCTCGGCGAACTCGAAGGCGGCGGCGATGTCGTTGACGGGGCCGGCGGGGACGCGGCGGGCGCGGAGGAGCTCAACCCACCCGGCCGCGGGCTTGGGCGAGAGGGCCGCTTCGAGGAGGGGACGGAGATCCTCGCGGTTCTCGACCCGGGCGGGGTTGGTGGCGAAGCGGGAGTCGGTCGCTAGGTCCGGCTCGCCGATCGCCTCGCAGAGCTCGGCGAACTGGCGGTCGTTGCCGACGGCCAGGACGAGATCGCCTTCGCCGGTGTGGAGCAGTTCGTAGGGGGCGATGCTGGGGTGGCGGTTGCCCATTCGGCCCGGCACCACGCCCGCCTGGGTGTAGGCCGAGCTCTGGTTGACGAGGCCGGCGAGCAGGGCCGAGAGCAGGTCGACCTCGACCAGCTGCCCCTCGCCGCTCTCGCGCCGGTGCTGCAGCGCGGCGAGGATGCCGGCGGCGGCGTAGAGGCCGGCGATCACATCGACCAAGGCGACGCCGACCTTCAGCGGCTCCCCGTCGGGCTCGCCGGTGATGCTCATCAGGCCGCCGAGGGCCTGGACCAGGAGGTCGTATCCCGGCAGCTCGGCGCCGGCGCCGCTGCCGCCGAAGCCGGTGACCGAGCAGTAGACGAGGCGCGGGTTCTCGGCGGCGAGGCTCTCGTGGTCGAGGCCGAGCTCGGCCATCAGCCCCGGCCGGAAGTTCTCGACGAGGACGTCGCTGGCCAGCGCCAGCCGCCGCGCCTCGGCCAGATCGCCGGGGTCCCGCAGGTCGAGCGGGAGGCTGCGCTTGTTGCGGTTGACCGCCTGGAAGTAGGTCGCCTCGCCCTGCGAGTCGTGGGGCGGCCCCCAGGCGCGGGTGTCGTCGCCGCGGCCGGGCCGCTCGACCTTGGTCACCTCGGCGCCGAGGTCGGCCAGGGTCATCGTCGCCAGCGGGCCGGCGAGGACGCGGGAGAAGTCGAGGATGCGCAGTCGTCCCAGCGCCGAGTCGGCCATTCGGTCACGATCTCAGAAACCCGCCACCGATTCGAGGACGCCGATGTCATCCACCACCGCCGCGCCGCCGATCCGCCCCGAGGACTACCTCGCGCTCGATGCCCTGCTCTCCGACGAGGAGCGCGACATCCGCGACACCGTCCGCGCCTTCGTCGGCAACGAGGTCGTCCCGAACGTGGGGGAGTGGTTCGAGGAGGCGACGGTCCCGGTCGCCGAGCTGGCGCCGCGGCTGGGCAGGCTCGGAGTCCTGGGGATGCACCTCGACGGGTTCGGCTGCGCCGGCGCCTCGGCGACCGCCTACGGCCTCGCCTGCATGGAGCTGGAGGCCGGCGACAGTGGCATCCGCAGCCTCGTCTCGGTCCAGGGTTCGCTGGCGATGTACGCGATCTGGCGCTGGGGCTCGGAGGAGCAGAAACAGGCCTGGTTGCCCCGGATGGCCGCAGGAGAGGCGATCGGCTGCTTCGGGCTGACCGAGCCCGACGCCGGGTCCGACCCCGGCTCGATGCGGACCCGGGCACGGCGCGACGGCTCCGACTGGATCCTGCACGGGCAGAAGATGTGGATCACCAACGGCTCGGTCTCCGAGGTGGCGGTCGTCTGGGCGCAGACCGACGAGGGGGTGCGCGGCTTCCTCGTCCCGAAGGGGACCAAGGGGTTCAGCACCCAGGACATCCACCGCAAGCTCTCGCTGCGGGCCTCGGTCACCTCGGAGCTGCTGCTCGACGACGTGCGGCTGCCGGCCGACGCGGTCCTGCCCGAGGTGAGCTCGCTCAAAGGCCCGCTCTCCTGCCTCAACGAGGCCCGTTACGGGATCGTCTGGGGCGCCGCCGGGGCCGGGCGCGCCTGCTACGAAGCGGCGCTCTCCTACGCGCTGGAGCGGACCCAGTTCGACCGCCCGATCGCCTCCTTCCAGATCCAGCAGCAGAAATTGGCGGAGATGGTGCTGGAGGTGAACCGGGCGACCCTGGTGGCGATGCACCTGGGGCGGATGAAGGACGCCGGGACGCTGCGGCCCGAGCACGTCAGCCTCGGCAAGCTCGGCAACGTCAACGGGGCGCTGGAGGTGGCGCGGAGCGCGCGGCAGGTGCTCGGCGCCAACGGCGTCACGCTCGAGTATCCGGTGATCCGCCACATGAACAACCTCGAGTCGGTGGTGACCTACGAGGGGACCGCCGACGTCCACGCGCTGGTGATCGGCGGGGCGGTGACGGGGATCCAGGCGTTCCGGTGAACCCGCCGGTTTCCCGTCAATGCACCCTGGGTATTTGACCGTTCGCCAGTCGCCGTTTGGCATCCGACGCGGGAGGCGGAGATGGAGGCGAGCGGAAGTCCTTCTTTAGTCCTTGTCGAGCAGCACGAGGCCCTGCGGGACGGCCTCGCAGTCCTGCTCGAACGGCGCGGGTTTGAGGTGCGCGGCTGCGCCACGACCGCGGCCCGCGGGGAAGAGGTGATCACCGAGCGGAATCCGGACGTCGCCGTCGTCGGGGTCGATCTGCCCGACGAGCGGGGGACCGAGCTGGTGCGGCGGCTGAACGACCGCCCGCCCTGCCCGAAATTCGTCATCTACACCGGCCTCAACGGTCCCGACCTGCTCGAGGCCGCCTACCGCAGCGGCGCCCGCGGCCTGGTCGCCAAGCCGGCCGGCCTCGACGTGCTCGTCCACGCCCTGCGCGAAGTCTGGCGCGGCGGTCGCTATTTCGACCGCAGCTTCGCCAAAAACGGGGCGAACGGCAACGGCGCCGAGAAGAAACTGAGCCGGCGCGAGTCGGAGATCCTCACCCTGCTGGCGGGGGGACTGACCGGCGAGGAGATCGCCAAGCGCCTCGTCCTCTCGCCGGAGACGGTGCGCACCCACATCCGCAACGCGATGGAAAAGCTCGATGCGCGAACCCGGACCGAGGCCGTGGTAAAGGCCCTCGACCGCGAGGAGATCCGGCGTTAACTCAGCCCGTCAACTGGGCGGCGGCGTCCAGCCAGACCACGAGGTTGAGGAACAGCATGGCCAGCGTGACCCAGCGGGCGGGGATGACGCCATACACGTTCACGGCGGTTGAATCGACCAGGAACCGCTGACCGCCTATCCCCGCTTTGCGGTAAATGCGACAAGGTTGAAGACCTTTTCCATCTTCGCCTCAGTTCCGGCACTTTTAGGTCTTGTTCCGTGCGCCGCCGCCGCTGACCATCGCGCCTTCCGAAATCGAATCGAAGGAGGCAACCGATGTTCTACGCGCTGATGGGCTACCTGCACGCCCACTTCACCCGCCGGGTGAACGAGATCCGGCGCCTGGCGGGGGAGGCAGGGCAGGGCACGGTCGAGTACGTCGGCCTGATTCTGCTCGTCTCCCTGCTGATGGTGGGGATGGTGGCGGCGATGAAAGGTTTCAACGGCAAGCAGGGAACCGAGTTGGCCGACGTGATCGTCAACAAGATCAAGGAGGCGGTCGACAGGGTCGCGTTCAAATAACGGGCTGTCGCTTTTGTCCTCCTGTAGGGGACAAAGGCGACACTCGCCGCCCAACCGCCGCTTGCCCTCGCATGAGAGACTCGCGCGATGCCAGCTTCACGCAGTTACGACAGGGCGCCGGCCGACATCCGCCCGGTGACGATCGATCCGGGGTTCGTCGAAAGCGCCGCCGGGTCGGCGCTGATCTCGATCGGGCGGACGCGGGTGATCTGCACCGCCTCGGTCCAGGAGCAGGTGCCGCGCTGGATGGTGGGCAAGGGGAAAGGCTGGGTCACGGCCGAGTACGCGATGCTGCCGGCCTCCACCGGCGACCGCAAGCAGCGCGACATCGCCAAGGGCAAACAGGACGGGCGCGGGGTCGAGATCCAGCGCCTGATCGGGCGGGCCCTGCGCGTGGTGGTCGACTTCAGGGCGATGGGCGAACGCAGTGTCTACGTCGACTGCGACGTCCTCGAAGCCGACGGCGGCACCCGCTGCGCGGCGATCACCGGCGGCTTCGTCGCCCTGCGCCAGGCCTTCCAGAAGCTGGTTGACAGGAAAGCTCTCGACGCGCTGCCGCTGACCGGCTCGGTCGCCGCGGTCAGCGTCGGCATGGTCAACGGCCGCGCCCTCTGCGACCTCGACTACGGCGAGGACTCCAATGCCGAAGTCGACGCCAACGTGGTGATGACCGGCGACGGCGGCCTGGTCGAGGTGCAGGCGACGGCGGAGCGGACGCCGCTCTCGCGCGCCTCACTCGACGAGCTGCTGGGCCTGGCCGAGCTGGGGATCGGCCGCCTGCGGGAGGTGCAGGAGCGGGCGGCTTCGTGAAGCGTCGCGAAGCGACGGCGAAACCGGTGTTCATCCTCTCCACCCGCAACCAGCACAAGGTGGCGGAGATGTCGCAGCTGCTGCCGGGGGCGGAGCTTCAGCCGCTGCCGGCCGAGGTCGAGCTGCCGCCCGAGACCGGAGACAGCTTCGAGGCCAACGCGCTGATCAAGGCGCGCGCCGCCCACACGGCGACCGGCGAGGTGACGATCGCCGACGACTCCGGGATCGAAGCCGCCGACCTTGGCGGCGCCCCGGGGATCTACTCGGCCCGCTATGCCGGCGAGGGCGCGAGCGACGAGTCGAACCTGGAGAAGTTGCTGCGCGAAGTCGACGCGGTCGGCGGCGAGCGCCGCACCGCCTACGTCTGCGCGATCGCTCTGATCGACGAGGACGGCCACGAGTACGTCTTCGAGGCCCGCTGCGAGGGGACCCTGATCCGCGAGACCCGCGGCAGCGGCGGCTTCGGTTACGACCCCGCCTTCGTCCCCGACGAGACCGGCCACGCCGACCATCGCACCTTCGCCGAGCTGAGCCCGGAGGAGAAGCACGCGATCAGCCACCGCGGCAAGGCGGCGCGGATGCTGGCGCGGCACCTGGGCCTGGAGGCCGAGGCGGCGCCATGATCCGGACGAAATCCGGCGCCGCCGCGCTCTCGATCGCCTCCAACTCGATCCTGATCGCGCTGAAGCTGGCCGCCGGCGCGATCACCGGCTCGATCGCGATCATCACCGAGGCGATCCACTCCCTGGTCGACCTCGTCGCCTCGGTCATCGCCTTCATCTCCGTCCGCAAAGCCGACGAGCCGGCCGACGAGGAGCACCCCTACGGCCACGAGAAGGTCGAGAACCTGGCCGCCAACATCGAGGGGATCCTGATCCTGGTCGGCGCCGCGATCATCGTCTACGAGGCGACCCACCGCCTCGTCGCCGGCTCCGAGGTCGAATCGCTCGGGGTCGGCATCGGCGTGATGGGCTTCTCCGTCGTCGCCAACCTCGTCGTCTCCAGGGTCCTCTACCGGCAGGCGCGGGTCCACGACTCGCCGGCGCTGGAAGGCGACGGCGCCCATCTCCGCACCGACGCCCTCACCTCGGCCGGCGTCCTCGTCGGCCTCGTCCTGGTCGAGATCACCGGCGCCGCCGCCTTCGACTCGATCACCGCCCTCATCGTCGCCGCGGCGATCGTCTGGGCCGGAATCAGCATCATCCGCCGCTCCTCCGGAGTCCTCGTCGACGAAACCCTGCCGGACGCGGAGATGGACCGGATCGAGCAGGCGATCGCCACCGCCCGCACCCCCGAGGTCGCCGGCTACCACAAGCTCCGCGCCCGCCGCGCCGGCCGCCGCCGCCATATCGACTTCCACGTCCAGTACCGCTCCGGCACCACCCTCGAGCGCGCCCACGAGCTCGCCCACCAGATGCGCGACTCGATCGAGGCCGAGATCCCCCAGGCCGAGGTCCTGATCCACGTCGAGCCCGAGACCTCCTACCGCGAGCGCGAAAGCGGCCCCTACCGTTCGGGGTGAGGCGAGTGTCGCTTTATTCCCTCACGTAGGAGAACAAGGAAGGCGACACCTTCAAGCAGGCGGCAGCAGGTTGACGCCGGCGGCCAGGCCGATCGCGACCAGGGTGATCGCGTAGCCGGTGTAGCCGCTGAAGGCGAAGAGGATCGCGGCGATCGCGCAGATGGCGACGGTGACGATCCAGGAAGCTCGGGCGAGGGTCACGGTCGGTAGTTTTTCGAAGAGGATGGATGGCACGGCGAGGTGCGACTGGGGGCGCGTCCTAGCCAAGCAGATCAAGGACGCAGGGTGCAGGCTTTGCCGGTTGGCAAAGGCAAACCCGAGGACGCCGAGAAGCGCGGTGCTAGGCGCGTCAACCAGGCGTGCCTCGGCGTGGTATTCATCCTCTTAATGCCCGACGCTGCCGCAGCCACCGTTCCCAGCGGGGAGTCTGCGGAGGCGGCGTTGGAGTTCCTGACCGAGATGTCGCCGGACCTGCGCGGGGCGGCGATCCTCGGGCCGGAGGGCGAGGTGTTGGCCGCGACCGGGGAGGAGGTCGGGCGCTGGGGAGAGGACGCCGCCACGCTATTCGCGGTTGCCGACGAGGCGGAGGGGACGCCGGTCGAGCAGGTCCACATCGCCACCGAGCAGGGCGAGGTCTTTGCGGTCCGCAACGCCGGGCTCGCCGCGGTGACCGTGACCGATCGCTTCGCCTTGGCCTCGTTGATGCTCTTCGACATGCGCTCGACCCTGCGGCAGCTGGCCTCTCCGAACTTCGGGCCCCCAGGGGGGACCAAATCTCGGAAGGGCGGAGACTGATGCCCCCGAAGCCGCATCGCGTTCTCCTGGAGCGGGTCTCCGTCTACGCCGACGAGGCCGCCGCCTTCATGCGGCGGCGGCGGGTGGCGCGGCGGCCCTTCGCCCGCCTCTACTACCTCCACGGTCGCAGCGCCGACCATGCCCAGGACTCGCGCAGCGGCGCCGAGCTCTTCGTCGCCGCCGGGCGCCTGATCGAGGTCGCCGGGAAGAAGCAGAAGGGATGAGCGGGTTAATTGACCAGGCGGTCGCCGAGCGGGTGCTGGCGCGGGCGCTCGCCAACGGCGGCCGCTTCGCCGAGGTCTTCGCCGAACGGCGGAAGGGGCAGACGCTGTCGATCGACGAGCGGCGGATCGAGGCGGTCCAGGCCGGCGCCGAGGAGGGGGCCGGGGTCCGCGTCGTCGACGGCAACACCACCTACTTCGCCCATGTCGACGGCCTCGAGCCGGCCGAGCTCGAACGCGCCGCCGGGGAAGCCGCGGGCGCACTGCGGGCCGAGCGCACCGAGCCCCGCCCCCTGCGGGCGCGCGAAGCGACGCCGCTGCCGATCGAGCGCCGCCCCGAAGACGTCCCGGCCGAGGCCAAGGCGGAGCTGCTGCGCGAGCTCGACGAGCGCGCCCGCGCCAGGGGCGACGAGATCGCCCAGGTCAGCGCCTCCTACGCCGAGGCCCGACGCGAGGTCGCCGTCGCCAACTCCGACGGGCTCTTCACCGGCGACGACCGCACCCGGGTCCGGATCGGCGTTCAGGCGGTCGCCCGCCGCGACGGCACCGTCGAGACCGGGGCCGAGACCCTCGGCGCCCACCGCGGCTTCGAGCTGCTCGAAGACGACCCGGGCCAGATCGCCGAGCAGGCGGCGCGGAAGGCGCTGACCCTGCTCGACGCGGTTCCGGCGCCCTCGGGCTCGATGCCGGTCGTCGTCGGCGGCGGCTTCGGCGGCGTCCTCTTCCACGAGATGACCGGCCACGGCTTGGAGGCCGACCACATCCAGAAGGGCGCCAGCGTCTACGTCGGCAAACTTGGCGAGCGGGTCGCCGAGCCGCTCCTGAACGCCTACGACGACGGCCGCCTGCCCGGCGAATGGGGCAGCGACGCGATCGACGACGAGGGCCAGCCGACCCGGAAGACGCAGGTGATCGAGGACGGCCGCCTCACCTCCTACCTCTACGACCACCTCACCGCCGAGCGCGACGGCGTCGCCTCGACCGGCAACGGCCGCCGCGAGAGCTTTCGCCACCTGCCGATCCCACGCATGACCAACACCTACATCGCCCCCGGCGACGCCACCCCCGAGGCGATGATCGCCGACGTTCCCCGCGGCTTCTACGCGGTCTCCTTCGGCGGCGGCCAGGTCGACCCCGCCACCGGCGACTTCGTCTTCGGCGTCTCCGAGGGCTACCTGATCGAGGACGGCAGGGTGACCAGCCCCTGCCGCGGCGCCACCCTGATCGGCAACTGCCTGGAGGCCCTGGCGGCGATCGACGCCGTCGGCGGCGACTTCTTCATGAAAACCGGGATCTGCGGCAAGGGCGGCCAGAAAGTCCCGGTCGGGACCGGCCAGGGCCACGTCCGGGTGCGGGCGATGACGGTCGGGGGGACGGAGAGATGACGGCGGCAGCGTTTGGCGACAGCGAGAGCGTTTTATGACTGGGCTGAGCGCGGTCGCCCGCCGCGCGGTCGAGGCCGCCACCGATGCCGGCGCCAGCGACGCCGAGGCCTACGTCTCCCGCGACGGCGGCCGCCAGGTCCGCGTCCACGGGGGCGAGGTCGAGAGCCTCACCGCCGCGACCCAGACCGGCGTCGGCATCCGCGCCTGGAGCGGCCACCGGGTCGGCTACGCCTACGGCACCGACCTCTCGGAGGCCGGCGTCGCGGCGATCGCCGCCAAGGCCGCCGAAGCGGCCGCGGTCGCCGACGAGGACGAGTTTGCGGTGCCGCCGCAGCCGGCCGAGATCGAGGCGGTGCCCGGCCTCGGCGATCCCTCGATCGCCGAATGGGAGACCGCACGGGTCGCCGACCTGGCGCTGACCGTCGAGCGCACCGCCTTGGCGTCCGACCCCCGCCTCGTCGCGGTCGAGACCGCCGTCTACGCAGACTCCGACGAGCAGGTGGCAATCGCCTCCTCGACCGGCGTCGCCGGCGAGTACGAGGCCTCCAGTGCCTACGCCTACCTCTCGGCCCTGGCCGAAGGGGAGGGGGGCGCGCGCGAGACCGGCCTCGGCTTCGGCCTCGCCCGCGGCCCCCGCGGTCTCGACCCGGAGGCGATCGGCGCCGAGGGCGCCCGCCGGGCGCTCTCGATGATCGGCGCCGGCAAGCCCGCCTCCCGCTCCTGCCCGGTCGTCCTCGACGAGACCGTCGCCGCCAGCTTCGCCGGCCTGATCGGCGGCGGCTTGAGCGCCAAAGCCGTCCAGCGCGGCCGCTCCCCCTTCGCCGGCCGGCTCGGGGAGGAGGTCGCGAGCGCCGCCTTCGCCCTCCACGACGACGGCCGCGACCCCCACGGCCCCGCCTCGGCCCCCTTCGATGCCGAGGGCGTGCCTCGCCGCCGCACCGCCCTGATCGAGGGCGGCAGGCTCCGCTCCTACCTCTTCGACACCTACACCGCCAACCGCGAGGGCACCGCCCCGACCGGAAGCGCCTCGCGCCAGGGTTACCGCTCGCTGCCCTCGGTCTCGACCTCGAACCTGATGGTCGCCCCCGGCGAGCTCTCCCTCGACGGCCTCCTCGCCGAGGCGGGCGACGGCGTCTACGTCACCGACGTCGCCGGCCTCCACTCCGGCGTCAACCCCGTCACCGGCGTCTTCTCGGTCGGTGCCTCGGGCATGGTCATCCGCGACGGCGCCCTCGCCGAGCCGGTGCGCGAGTTCACGATCGCCGGCGATCTGGTGGCGATGCTCGGCGCCGTCAGCGCCGCCGGCGCCGAGCCCCGCTGGGTTCCTTTCGGCGGCTCGGTCAGCACGCCGCCGCTGCTGATCGCCGAGCTGGCGATCAGCGGCTCGTGACATTTGGCTCCAGAGCGCAAGTTCTTACGCCGTGGGCGCTGTTAGATTGCCGCCGATCTCAAACCCCCGAGGAGGATCTACGACGTGACCAAGGCTGAGTTTCTGGATCAACTTGCTGGCGACGAGCGGCTGGGCAGCAAAAAAGCTGCCAGCGACGCTGTCGACGCCGTTCTCGATGCGATCGCAGGTGCCCTGAGCAAGGGTGAGGAGGTCGCTTTCACCGGCTTCGGCAAATTCCACGTCGCCGAGCGCGGCCCGCGCCAGGGCGTCAACCCGCGCACCGGCGAAAGGATCACCATCCCGGGCGGCAAGGTTCCGCGCTTCTCCGCCGGCTCGGCCCTGAAGACCAAGGTCAAGGGCGGCTGATTCGCTGACTGGCTTTTCCGATCGGCTCGCGGCGCTCGTCGAGGAGCGCCGCAGCCAGATCTGCCTCGGCCTCGACCCCGACCCGGCCAAGCTGGCCGGGGAGGGGGCGAGCGCGGGCGATCCCGAGGTGCCGCCGGCTGAGCTGGCGGCGGTGGCGGTCGCCAAGCACTGCCGCGACCTGATCGAGCGGGCCGGCCCGCACTGCGTCGCGGTGAAGCCGCAGCTCGCCTGCTTCGAGCGGCTGGGGGCGCCGGGCTGGTTCGCCCTCGAAGAGGTCTGCGCCGCCGCCCGGGAGGCGGCGCTGCTGGTCGTCGCCGACGGCAAGCGGGGCGACGTCCCGGTTACCGCCGCCGCCTACGCGCAGGCGCTCGTCGGCGAGACGCCGACGCCCTGGGGCGCCGTTCCCGGCCTCGGCGCCGACGCCTTCACCGCCAACCCGCTGCTCGGGCGCGACGCGCTGGATCCCCTGGTCGCCGCCGCGGGCGCGGCGGGCGCCGGGATGTTCGTACTTGTCCGCACCAGTAATCCCGGCGCCGCCGACCTCCAGGACCTGCCGGCCCCCGAGGCGCCCCTGCACGAGCGCCTCGCCGGACTGGTCGACGAGCTCTCCGAGCGCCTGGCGGGCGAGTCCGGCCTCAGCGGCATGGGCGCCGTCGTCGGCGCCACCGAGCCGCGCCACTTCGCCCGCATGCGCGAGCTGATGCCGCGGGCGATCTTCCTCATCCCCGGCGTCGGCGCCCAGGGCGGCAGGCCGGAGCTGCTCGGGGCGGCCTTCTCGGCCGGCCGCGCCGCCGGGCTCGTCGCCGCCTCGCGCGGGATCGCCGCCGATCCCGACCCGGCCGCCGCCGCCGAGCGCCTGCGGCGAGCCGTGTGGGAGATATCGACCGCCTGACGACGCCCCGCGCGACTACGATCAGCTCGCCCCAACCGATCTATCCCGGTCAGACCGATGGAAAAACGCTCCAGCGCCGCCGCCCGCATCTTTGCCGCCCTCGCCCTGGTGGCGGCGGTGCTCGTCTGCGTCGTCGTCGCCAGCGCCGCCCTCAGCGGGGACTCCTCCTCGGACCACCACCGCAGCCAGCCCCACGCCCAGAAGCAGAAGAAGCCGCGGACGAAGGCCAAGACCTACACGGTCGAATCGGGCGACACCCTGACCGCGATCGCCCACAAGACCGGGGTTCCCGTCGCCGAGATCCTGGCGCTCAACCCCGAAGTCGATCCCCAGATCCTGATCGCCGGGCAGACGCTGAAGCTCAAGTGAGGCGCGGGCGCCAGGGCGCCGGGCTGCTGGCGCTGGCAGGGGTGCTGCTGCCGCTCCTGCTCGTCCCCGCGGCCGCGGCGGCGCCGACCTCCGGCGCCGGTCCGCAGGGGATCGAAGCGAAGGCCTGGACCGTCGTCGACGCGCGCAGCGGCGACGTCCTCAGCTCGCATGCCGCCAAGCGCCACCTCGCGATCGCCAGCACGACGAAGCTGATGACCGCCTACGTGGCGATGAAAGAGCTGCCGCTCGACAAGGTCGTCCGCGCGGCGCCCTACTCGCCGATCTACGGCGAGTCCCTGATGGGCCTGAAGGATGGGGAGCGGGTAAGCGTGCGCGACCTCCTCTACGGGCTGATCCTTGTCAGCGGCAACGACGCCGCCCACACCCTGGCGGTCCGGGCGGCCGGCTCCGAAGCGCGCTTCGTGGGGCAGATGAACCGCTACGCCGCCGCCCTCGGCCTCGCCGACACCCATTACGCCAACCCGGTCGGGCTCGACCAGCGCGGCAACCACTCCAGCGCCGCCGACCTGGCGACTCTGACCCGGCGGCTGCTGCGGGAGCCGGTATTCGCCAGGATCGCCGACTCGCGCACGGCGCTGCTGCGCAGCCTGCGCCCGCCGCGCCGGATCGAGACCCTCAACGACCTCCTCTACATGGCGTCCTGGGCGACCGGGGTGAAGACCGGCCACACCTTCGACGCCGGCTACGTCCTCGTCGGCTCCGGGCGGAAGAAGGGCGTCAGCCTCGTCTCCGTCGCGATCGGCGCCCCGACCGAGGAAACCCGCTTCACCGACAACCTCACCCTGCTCGAATGGGGCTTCGCGCAGTACCGGCGGCGGTTGCCGATCCGCCGCGGCCAGGACCTCGCCGATCCGGAGATCCGCTACTCCGGCGGCGAGCTGCCGCTGCGGGCGGTGCGCTCACTGCAGGTGGGGGTCCGCCGCGGACAGCGGGTCGACGTGGGGGTACGGGCGCCGCGGGAGGTCGAGGGGCCGGTGCGGCGGGGCGCCCGCCTCGGCCAGGCGACCGTCTACGTCGCGGGACGCAAGGTCGGCTCGGTGCCCCTGCAGGCCAGCCGCGCGGTCCCCGAGGCGAGCACCTTCGACCGGGCCCGCAGCTTCGTCGCTGACAACTCGATCCCTATCGGAATCGTGGCGTTCGTGATACTCATTTTCGCGGTCATCCTGCTGCGCCGGCTGACCCGTGGAAACGAAGGTAGGAGTTGAATCGGGTGGAGGCCCAGTGATCCTCACCGTCACCTTGAACGCGGCCATAGACCGCACCGTCGCCGTGCCGAACTTCCGGCTCGGGCGCCGCCATCGCGCGGTCGAGAGCCGCACCGTCGCCGGCGGCAAGGGGATCAACGTCGCCCGGGCGCTGAGCCTGCTCGGGCGGCCGGTGATCGCGACCGGGTTCGTCGGCGGCCCCTCCGGCACCCGCCTGCTCGAACAGCTGCAGGAGGAGTCGGTGCTGACCGACTTCACCCGGATCGCCGCCGAGACCCGGATCAATCTGGCGGTGATCGACCCAACCTCCGGCGAGCAGACCGAGATCAACGAGCGTGGCCCCGCCGTCAGCCCGGAGGAGGTGAAGAGGCTCTTCGACCGGATCGGCTACCTGGCGGGCGGGACGAAGATCTGCGTCCTCGCCGGCTCGGTCCCGCCCGGCGCCGGCGACGATCTCTACGCGCGACTGATCGACGACCTCTCGCGCCGCGGCGTCTCCGTCGTCCTCGACGCCGAGGGCGAGGCGATGCTGGCCGGGGTCCGGGCCGGCGCGGCGATGGTCACCCCGAACGAGGCCGAGGCCGAGGAGCTGGTCGGGCAGGAGTTCGCCGACCGCGGCGACCTTGCCCAGGGACTGCTGGAGCTGGTCCGGCTGGGCGCGACCGAGGCGGCGATCACCCGTCCCGAGGGTTGCGTCGCGGCGGTGGGGGAGAACAACTCGCGGCGGCTGCTCGAGGTCCACACCGAGCCGCTGGAGCCGGTCTCGACGGTCGGCTCCGGGGACGCTTTCCTCGCCGGCTACGTCGCCGGCCGCTACGACGGCCGCTCGCCGGAGGAATGCCTCGCCTACGGGGTCGCCTGCGGGGCGGAGTCGACCCAGCACTTCGGCGCCGGCACGGTCGACCGCAACCAGGTCGAGCGCCTGCTCGGCGAGGTCTCCGTGCACGACCTGGAGGTCCCCGCCGAAGTGTAGGCTGACTGTTTCAACGCCAGCCGCCTTTGGAGGACTAACTTGGAAATCGAAATCGGCCGCGGCAAGAAGGGTCGCCGCGCTTACGGATTCGACGACATCGCGATCGTTCCTTCCCGCCGGACGCGGGACCCCGACGACATCGACATCAGCTGGACCCTCGGTCCCTACCGCTTCGAACTGCCGCTCGTCGCCTCGGCGATGGACGGGGTCGTCAGCCCCGACACCGCCGTTCTGACCAACGAGCTGGGCGGCCTCGGGGTGCTGAACCTGGAGGGGATCTGGTCGCGCTTCGAGAACGCCGAGGAGAAGCTGGAGGCGATCGCCGCCGCGCCCAAGCACGAAGCGACGCGGCTGATGCAGGAGATCTACACCGAGCCGGTCAAGGCCGAGCTGATCGCCGGGCGGATCGAGGAAATCAAGTCCCGCGGCGCGGTCGTCTGCGGCTCGCTGACGCCGCAGAAAGTCCGCGAGTACTACGAGGTCGCGGTCGAGGCCGGCCTCGACATCCTCGTCATCCAGGGCACGGTGATCTCGGCCGAGCACGTCTCGACCACGGTCGAGCCGCTGAATCTGAAGGAGTTCATCGCCGAAGTCCCGGTCCCGACCGTGGTCGGCGGCTGCGCCTCCTACTCGACCGGGCTGCACCTGATGCGGACCGGCGCCGTCGGCGTCCTCGTCGGCGTCGGCCCCGGCGCCGCCTGCACCACCCGCGGCGTGCTCGGGATCGGCGTCCCCCAGGCGACCGCGATCGCCGACGTGGCGGCCGCCCGCGCCCAGCACATGCTGGAGACCGGCGAGTACGTCAACGTGATCGCCGACGGCGGCATGCGGACCGGCGGCGACGTCTCCAAGGCGATCGCCTGCGGAGCCGACTCGGTGATGATCGGCTCGCCGCTGGCGCGGGCCAAAGAGGCCCCCGGCCGCGGCTTCCACTGGGGGATGGCGACCTTCCATCCCTCGCTGCCGCGCGGCACCCGCGTCTCCACCAAGCAGGACGGGTCCCTGGAGGAGATCCTCCTCGGCCCGGCCAAGGAGAACGACGGAACCTTCAACCTGATGGGGGCGCTGAAAACCTCGATGGCCACCTGCGGCTACGAGGACATCCGCTCCTTCCAAAGAGCGGAGGTCATGGTTGCTCCCGCTCTCATGAGCGAGGGTAAGAAGCTGCAAAACGAGCAGTCGGTGGGGATGGGGTCGAACGGACGGGCCGCCGTGTCCACGGGGGTCGCCGTTTCGGATGACTAGTGGGACGGAAGCGTCTCGGTCGGCGGGTCCTGTCACGGCAGGGGACCCCCCATCCCTTCCGGTAGCTAAAGCTTCCTCAGGGATGGTCCCCCCTACCGTGCCACCCACCGAAGGGGCGTTGGAGGAGGTTCTCGTCCTCGATTTCGGCGGGCAGTACTCGCAGCTCATAGCCCGTCGAATCCGGGAATGCGGAGTCTTTGCGGAGCTACTGCCGGCGACGACGCCGATCGAGAAGATTCGGGAACGGAAGCCGAAAGGGTTGGTTCTCTCCGGGGGGCCGGCTTCGGTCTACGACCCGGAAGCGCCGAAGTTCCCGACCCAGCTGCTCGACCTCGAGGTGCCGATGCTGGGCATCTGTTACGGGATGCAGGCGATGGCGCTGGAGCTCGGCGGTCGCGTCGAGTCGGCGGAGACGGGCGAGTTCGGCCGCACCGACCTGGTCCTGCGCGACGGCGGCGGCAAGTTGCTCGGCGGCCTGCCGGAGGAGCAGAGTTGCTGGATGAGCCACCGCGACGCCGTCTTCGAGGCCCCGGAGGGGTTCACCGCCCTCGCCTCGAGCCCGAGCTCGCCGGTCGCCGCCTACGAGCTTCCCGACCGCGGCCTCTACGGGATCCAGTTCCACCCCGAGGTCGTCCACACCCCCTACGGGACCGAGATCCTCACCCGCTTCCTCCGCGACGTCACCGGCTGCAGGGAGGAGTGGTCGCCGCAGCCGGTGATCGCCGAGCAGGTGGAGAAGATCCAGGCCCAGGTGGGGGAGGGGAAGGTGATCTGCGGTCTTTCCGGCGGGGTCGACTCCTCCGTCGCGGCGCTGCTGGTCCACAGGGCGGTCGGCGACAA
>JBIOVP010000016.1:0-20349 GCA_044867815.1 Solirubrobacterales bacterium
TCGCCGTCCCCTTCGCCACCGCCTACGGCGCCAGCAAGCGCGCCGTCGTCGGCTACTCCGAGCAGCTGCGGGCCGAGCTCGGCGACGAGGTCACCGTCACCACCGTCTACCCCGGCTACATCCGCACCCCGATCCACGACGCCAGCCAGAGCGCCGGCATCGGGCTCGAGGGGATGGTGCCGCCGGAGCCGCTCAGCGCCGCGGTCGGGACGATCGTCCGCGCGGTCTACGGCAAGCCGACCCGCGACCTGGCCACGACCAGGCGCGGCGGCCGCGCCTACGCGGCGCTTCGTTTCATCCCCAAAGGCCTGGTCGAGCGGGCGATCCGCCGCCAGATGCGACGCGGCGCCAGGCGCGGCCTCTTCAAGTCCACCCCGATGACGAGCGACCTCCTCGCTCGCCTCGAACGCTAGCCAGGAGGAGGAGATCTCCCTTATGTCCACCGAGCGCGAGCACGTAGACGTCCTCATCGTCGGCGCCGGCCTCTCCGGCATCGGCGCCGCCGTCCACCTGCAGAAGAACTGCCCCGGCAGGAGCTACGCGATCCTCGAGTCCCGCGAGGCGATCGGCGGCACCTGGGACCTCTTCCGCTATCCCGGCATCCGCTCCGACTCCGACATGTACACGCTGGGCTACTCGTTCAAGCCGTGGCGCGACGACGACTCGATCGCCGCCGGCGAGAAGATCCGCAACTACATCCAGGAGACCGCGCGCGAGCACCGGGTCG
This sequence comes from Solirubrobacterales bacterium, assembly GCA_044867815.1. Taxonomy (GTDB): domain Bacteria; phylum Actinomycetota; class Thermoleophilia; order Solirubrobacterales; family 70-9; genus VAYN01. The sequence continues at coordinate 728 of JBIOVP010000016.1, forward strand.
AGGAGCGGATCCGCTTCGGCCACAGGGTCGTCTCCGCCGAGTGGTCGAGCGAGGATGCGCGGTGGACCGTGCGGGCCGAGCGCGGGGGAGAGACGGTCGAGTTGACCTGCGACTTCTTCTACGGCTGCACCGGCTACTACCGCTACGACGAGGGCTTCACGCCGGAGTTCCCCGGCCGCGAGCGCTTCGGCGGCGAGATCGTCCACCCGCAGCACTGGCCCGAGGACCTCGACTACCGCGGCAGGCGCGTGGTCGTGATCGGCAGCGGCGCCACCGCGGTGACGCTGATCCCGGCGATGGCGCCGGAGACCGAGCACATCACGATGCTGCAGCGCTCGCCGGGCTACGTCGTCACCCTGCCCGGCCAGGACCCGGTCGCCAAGGGGCTGCGCCGGTTCCTCCCCGACAAGGTCGTCTATCCGATCATCCGCTGGAAGAACGTCCTCACCCAGATGGCCTTCTACCAGCTCTCGCGTCGGGCGCCGCGTTTCGTCCGCAGGGTGATCCGGCGCATGGTCGAGCGCCAGCTGCCGGCCGGCTACGACGTCGACCGAGACTTCGAACCGCGCTACAACCCCTGGGACGAGCGCGTCTGCCTGGTGCCGGGCGGGGACCTCTTCAAGGCGGTCAGCTCCGGTCGCGCCTCGGTCGTCACCGACACGATCGAGACCTTCACCGAGAAGGGGCTGAAGCTGAGCTCCGGGCGCGAGCTCAAGGCCGACATCATCGTCACCGCGACCGGCCTCAACCTCCTCGTCCTCGGCGGGATCGAGGTGAGGGTCGACGGCGAGCGCAAGGAGTTCAAGGACCTCGTCGGCTACAAGGGCATGATGTTCGGCGGCGTCCCCAACCTGGCGCTCGCTCTCGGCTACACCAACGCCTCCTTCACCCTCAAGTGCGACCTGGTCTCCCAGTACATCTGCCGCCTGCTCAACCACATGGACGCCCACGGCTACAAGGTCGCCACCCCGCGCGACCCCGCCCCCACGGCCCCCCGCGTCCCCTTCATCGACCTCAAGTCCGGCTACGTCCTCCGCTCCCTCGACCAGCTGCCGAAGCAGGGCGAGTCCCGCCCCTGGCGCCTGCACCAGAACTACGCGGCGGACATCCGCCTCCTCAAGCACGGCCCGGTGGACGATGAGATGGACTTCACCCGCGGCGGCCCCTCAACGGGCGACCCCGAGCAGACCGGCGACTTCGCCGCCGTCGCCTAGTCCCGCAAGCTAAATTGGGTCTATCGCGGTGGCAGTAGCTCAGTTGGTAGAGCTCCGGCTTGTGGTGCCGGCGGTCGCGGGTTCGAATCCCGTCTGCCACCCCTCTTGGGGTTCCTGCAACTGGCGGTTTCACCTTAGCCAGGTCTCTTAAATGCGGGACCGCCCTACGGCACTTAGGGATCCACTTAGGGGCCTCGTTCAGTAAAAGAGGGACCCGGTGCGGACGTTGTGCTACGTTGTCAACAGATGACCGAGACGGCCAATGTATCGGTGCGCATGAATCGGGAGACGGCGGCGCGTATCCGCGCCCGGGCCGAGGCGCGCGGCGAGCGCCTCTCCGATGCTCTGCGCCGTTATGCCGAGGAGGGAGATCGCGCCGAGTCCCATCCGGGGATCGTCTTCCGCCCGGGGCCTTCTGGGCGCCGCGCCGCCCTTGCCGGCGGCCCCGACGTCTGGGAGATCTGTTTGGCGGCCCGCCGGCTCGGCGGCGGGGGGCAGGCTGCTGAGCGGCTTGCCGAGGACTTCTCGCTTACCCCCGACCGGGTCGCGGTGGCGCTCCGCTACGAGGCCGAGTTTCCGGAGGAGATCGAGGCCAGGATCGAGTTGCACGAGCGCGAAACCGCCCACTACGAGGCGCTCGCCGGCGACTGAGCCGCGCTGCTCGACGTGTGAAGCTGCTGCTGGACGAGATGTACCCTTCCCGCCTGGGGCGAGCGCTTCGCGAGCGGGAGGCGGACGCCGAGGGAGTCGACGAGCGCAGCCCGTTGCGCGGGCTCGCCGACGAAGAGCTGTTGGTGGTCGCTGCTCGCGAGGGACGGGCACTCGTCAGTGAGAACGTCGCCGACTTCATGCGCCTCTACGGCGAGTGGGGCGCCGCCGGCCGCCGGCACGCCGGAATCGTGATCGCGCTCTCATCGCGCTTCTCGCGCACCCCTGCGGGCCATGAGGTCCTCGTGGACTCATTGGTCGAGCTCTGCGCGCAGCGGCCGGAGCATGAGGCGCTCGCTGATGCGGCTCACTTTCTGGTCCGCTCCTGAGAAGAGGGACCGGGGCCCCACCCCCGGTGTACGGTGGTTGCTGATGGCGACGGTGAAGATGCGCGCGGCGGTGCTGGAGGAATTCGGGGAGCCGCTGGCGGTGCAGGAGGTCGAGCTGGCTGAGCCGCGGGCCGGGGAGGTCCTGGTTCGCCTGCATGCCTGCGGCGTCTGCCACACCGACCTCTACACCGCATCCGGCGCCGATCCGTCCGGCTACGCGCCGACGGTGCTCGGCCACGAGGGTGCCGGGGTGGTCGAGGCGGTCGGGCCGGACGTCGGCTCGCTGGCGCCGGGCGACCGCGTCGTCACCCTGTTCTCGCCGCAGTGCCGGGAGTGTGTCCACTGTTTGGATGAGCGGACCAACCTCTGCCTGGCGATTCGGGAGCAGCAGAACAAGGGGCACCTGCCCGATGGGACGACGCGGATCTCACGGGACGGGGAGGAGATCCGCAGTTTCATGGGCTGCTCGACCTTCGCCGAGTACACGGTGATGCCGGAGATCGCGCTGGCGAAGGTGAGCCCGGAGGCTCCGTTCGAGCACGCCTGCCTCTTCGCCTGCGGGCTCTCGACCGGGCTCGGCGCCGCGATCAACACCGCCGCGGTGCGGCCCGGCAGCAGCTGTGCCGTCTTCGGCGCCGGCATGGTCGGCCTCGGCGCGGTCGCCGGCTGCCGCCTGCGGGGGGCCGAGCGGATCATCTGCGTCGACCTCTCGCCGCAGCGGCTGGAGCTGGCCCGCGGCCAGGGTGCGACCGATCTGCTCGAGGGTGGTGAGGGGGCGGTTGAGCGGATCCTTGAGCTGACCGGCGGCTTTGGCGCCGACTACACCTTCGAGGCGACCGGCAACGTCGCGGTGATGCGCCAGGCGGTCGAGGCCGCGCGGATGGGGTGGGGTCTCTGCACCGTCGCCGGGGTCGCCGGGCGGGGGGAGACCCTCGACGTCGTCCCGCGTCTGCTGATCACCGGTCGCCGCATCGCCGGCTCCTCCTTCGGCGGCGTCAAGGGTCGCGACCAGGTCCCGGTCCTCATCGATCGCTACCTGGCCGGGGAGATCGACCTCGACCCGTTCGTCTCCCACCGGATCACGCTCGACGAGGTCAACCGCGGCTTCGAGCTGATGGAGGCCCAGGACGGGATCCGCAGCGTCATCGAGTTCGCCTAGCGCCGCTCCTCGCGGAACATCTTCAGGGCGTGCTCACCGGCGGGATGGGCGCGGAACTCGCGGACCTTGGCGGCCATCGCCGGGGGAAGCTCGTCTGGCTGGGGGAGAGGGACGCCGTACCCGGGAGGCATCAGCAGCGGCGCCGCCAAGGAGGCGAAAGTGAGGTCGGCGGCGCTGAAGCGCTCGCCGCAGAGATAGTGACGGCCGTCGGCGAGCTGCCCGGCGACACGGTCGAACACCGTCCGCACCTCCGTCTCGGAACGCTCGGCGCTGGCCGGGGTGACGTCGAGGTAACGGTCGATGATCCGCGCGACGAGCGGGTAGGCCAGCGGCAGGCCCCAGCGCTGCCAGCCGGGGACTCCGGTGCAGGCGTAAGCGACCGCGATGTCCCGCCGCCCGCTCAGGTTGAAGTACATCCACCTGCGCCCCTCGGGGCCGAGGACCTCGTCGAAGTCGCGCTGGAGCGCCCGCGCCTTCGCCGCCGCCGCGGCGTCATCTGGGAACAGGGCCAGATCGGGCTGCGCCCGCGCGCTCGCCTCCTCGACGATGTCCGCCGAGTCGGCGAAGACCCGGTCGCCCCAGACGAGCACGGGCGCCGTTTTCCCGCCGCCGGCGCGGGCGACGGGGACCCAGTGGAGTACCTGCAGGTGCGCCCGCTCCCTGTAGGCGACGCCGGACCGGTCGAGCGCCCAGCGAGCCTTCTCGCAGTAGTGACTGATCGGGATCGTGATCAGGATCGGGGGCTCCGCCATCGCAAAGGTTGTCCTATCACCTATGCTCAGCGCCGCCGAAAATCGTCCCGGGCGCTGCGGACGCTGCTGGGCGGGCAGGACGTGCCGCTGATCCTTGCGGCGACCGAGCCGATGGACGCGCTCTTCCCAGGCCTGCGGTATCCCGTCTAGCGCAGCTCGTCGAGGCTCTTCACCTCGAGGTCGAAGGGCTCGTCGGCCGAGCGCCGCCGCCGGTAGGGGGAGACGGTGACCCGGTGGGTTTCGCCGCAGGGGCAGGGGACCTCGATCGGGGTGGTGTCGGAGGAGGGGTCGGTGTCGACCTTGAGGCGGCGGAGGGTGCCGGTGGTCTTGCAGCCGAAGGAGATCACCCAGCCGAAGTCCCGGGGCTCCCTCCGTTTTCCGGTGCGGCGCGGTTGCGGCATGGAGGCATCCTCTCTGTTTCCGGGGATGCCTGCGTCCGAGTGGGCCTCGCTTCCGCTCGATAGGCCAAATCCGCCCCTTGACTCGCCGTTAGGTACGGGCGAGTCTGTGGTCTCTAATGCGAAAGAAACGCTGAGCGGTTGAGCTGGGAGGCGCGGCCGCAAGCCTCGGGGGACCGGAGGCGAAGCTTCGCTCGGCGAAGAAAGGGAGCATCTCATGAACAGAAAGCTGATCGGAACCTTCGTTGCTGTGCTGGCATTCGCGGGCCTTGCGGTTTTTCCCGCGATCAGCTCAGCGCACTGGTTGAAAGAGACAGTCGGCGGCTCGGAGGTCTTCGTTCCGATGGGGGCCAAAGTCGTCGCTTACAGCGAGGAAGGCCAGCAGGCAAAATTCCAGGGCAGCAACGGCTGGGTGGTCGAATGCGATGAGAACATCCTCACAGGCTCGGTCCATGCCAACCACGACGCCATGGGAAACGTTCAGATCACAGTCGAAGACGTCTGGTTCCAGGGCAAAGAAGGCGGGACATTGTGCAAAAGCACCTTGGGTGCAGCCAAAGTGACAGTCCCCGCGGTGACAAATTTCCAGGGCGCGTCGCACTGGTGCATCAAAACGATCAATCTCACCGACAAATTCATCCTCGAACCGCATAACTGCACAGGCGTTGGCGGCGCCTTCACATTTGGCGTCCACATGGGCGGGATCGAATGCGGTTTCGAACGCAAAGAAAACATCGAAGGCACGTTCACCACAGGGGACGTCTTCAACCAGCCCGTGACACTGACACTGAACCCAAATCAGGCTTTCGTCACAGACAAAACGATCAAACACAGCCCGCTGTGTCCGCCAAACTGGTCGGTCAGCCTCGGCGCGTTCCAGCTGTACACAGACACAGGGATTACATCCAACCAGTACCGGAACCCGCTCGACACGATGGATCCGGTCTACATCACCCCGTAGGCGCGGCGAGTGGGAGGCCCCTGCCGGCTCGGGCCTCCCACGCTTCCGCCGTCGCGAACCGCCTCAGCGGCGGATAGGGTCCTCGTCATGGCGCGCAGCACGCTTACCGTCGTGATCGCGGTTTTCGCGACTGCGTTCGTCCTCGTTCCTGCGGCCGCGGCCGCAGGGGTTCCCCTCGCCGACGGCAAGGCGAAAGTGGCCTTCGGCACCGACCTCGGCAAGACCTTGGGCCGGGAAGGGATCGCCGCCAAGCCGCTCGGACCGGCGACGCTGAAGGGGCGCAGGCTGACCCTGCCGATCGCCTCGGGGTCCTTCGACCCGATGGCGGAGCAAATGAGCTTTGTCTGTGGGGGCGGATTCAGGTTGAGGGCCGGGACGAAGACCGTTGCCATCAGGGCACTGAAGGTTGATACCTCTTCCGGGAGTCTGAGCGCGGTCGTCGCCGGCCGCCGCCTGCGCTTCGCCCGGCTCGCCGGCGTGAAGCTGGAACGCGAGGGCTTCGAAGCCCGTCTCGAGGCCGGGGGCCTGCGGTTGACGGGTTCCGCGGTCAACGCACTCGGTCGCGCTCTCGAATCGCCGGGGCTGTTCCGCGCCGGGCGCTCGCTTGGCTCTCTGGACTCCAGGGCCGAAACCTCCGAAGTCGAAGCCTCAGGGGGGTGGATCGCGATCGGAACTCCCGAAACGGTCTTCTCGCGACTCCAATCGCTCGAAGTCGGACTGGGGCTCTGGGGTGGCAGCGAAGGGTGGAATGGCGGAGCCGAGCCGTACTTCCTCTTTCCGACCGGAACCTCGAGGGTCGCCACCGATGCCTCATCCGGCGTCATCGAAGGGGACGCAGACGCCGGTATAGCGATGCAGATGTTCGAACCGCCGCCCCGGCAAATGCTGCTTCGCCACCCGCGTATCGACCTGGCGACCCGGGAGCTCTCGGCCACCCTCAGCCCGCTCTCGACCGAGGGGGCGATCACTGGAACGATCGGGACGCTCGACTTCGGTGGCGCCAAGATCAACTTCCACGCCAGGGTCGGGGCTCTCGAACTCACCGGCGTCCGGGCGATCTCCAATCAGTTCATCGCCGACCAGCTCAACACCAGGTTCGACACCCCGGGGACGTTCCTGGCCGGCGAAACGCTGGCCCGCGTCACGGTGCATCTGCGCTCCTAGCGGTCCCGTTCTTCCCACGCTTCCGCCATCGCGATCCGCTCCAGCATCGTCGGGTGGCTGCCGTACCAGGTGTCGATCCAGAAGCGAGGGTCGGGGTCGCCGAGGCTCTTGATCGCGAGATGGCGGAAGGCGGATTTGGCGGCGGTGGGGTCGCGGGTGGCTTCGAGGGCGGCCCAGTCGGCGGCTGCCTCTTCGCGGCGGTAGGCGGTGTTGAGGAGGGGGGCGGCGAGGAGCTGGGTGACGGTGAGGACGAGGATGGCGAGGGGGATCGCCTCGGGCTGGGCGAGGCCGCCGCGGCGGCGGGTGAGGTAGGCGGTGAGGCCGAGGGCGGGGAGGAGGAAGAGGGCGAGCCAGCCGACCCGGTGGAGGACGTCGTCGTGGGCGACGTGGCCGATCTCGTGGGCGACGACGAAGCGGACCTCGGGGCGGCTGAAGTCGTCCCCGAGCAGGGTGTCCCAGAGGACGATCGTCGTGCTCGGCCCGATCCCGGTCGTCTCCGCGTTGGGGGCGTCGGTGAACTGGTGGACTTCCTGGACCAGCAGCCGCGATTCGCCGGTCCCCTCGATCCGCTCCAGCGCCCGCGCTTCCTTCTCCAGGGTGGGGCTGCGCAGCGGCTCGGTGTTGGGGATCAGGTAAGGGCTGACGAAGACGTAGACGAGCGTCAGGGTGAGGAAGGCGGGCACCGCCGCCAGCCACCACCAGCGTCGCAGGACGCCGGCCAGTCCCATCATGATCCCGATCCCGAGGCAGAGGAAGACGAAGGTCCCGCCGAGCCCGAGGAAGCTGAACAGGAGGTGCTCGAGGTAGCCCTGGTGGGAGACGTCGTGGCGCCGCTGCCACCAGACGGCGAGCAGGTCGAAGGGGACCTCGGCGAGCCAGACGACGGCGAAGCCGAGCATCGCCAGCAGCATCCCGGTGCCGACCCGGCCGGCGGCCGACTCGCGGACGAGCCGCGGTCCGCGCCGCGCGTAAACGGCGAGCACGGCGACGAGGGTCAGCGAAGCGAGCACCCCGATGATCCCGAGGAAGAGCTCGTAGCTGGCGCTGCGGTCGAGGAAGGAGTCGCTGAAGTAGCGGCTGGGATCGGCGTCGGGGAGGTCGAGGTCGGGCAGCTGGGTCGCGTCCCAGAGCGCGTGGGCCGCCCAGACCCAGAGTGCGGCGCCGACAGGCAGCGCGATCGCCGGCCACAGCCGCCTAGGCATCGGCGGGTGCGGAAACCGGAGCCCGTTCGACGCAGGGCCCGCTGTAGGGATAGGCGCCGGTCACCAGCAGCAGGTAGGCGTTGGTCTGGGCGATGTAGCGCAGGGCGTAGGCGCCGGCGTTGCGCAGGCCGAGCGGCATCCGCGCGGTGAACAGGGCCGCGAACCAGCCGAGGACGGCGACGACCAGCAGGAGCTGGCTGAAGACTCCGGCGAGCAGCCACGCCGGCACGGCGAGGACGAGGCGGAAGCCGACGGTCCAGCGGTTCTGGCGCACCCGTTCGGCGACGTGGAGCTCGATCGGGTAGGTCCCCGGTGCGCCGACGAAGCCGGGAAACGGGTTGCCGACGAGGTAGAGGAAGGCGAGGACATGGACCTGATAGCGCACGTATCTGGAGAGGAAGCGATGCGCCCAGCGCGGCGGGGTGCCGGTGAAGAGGGCCGCGAACCAGTTGACGATCGCGACCAGCAGCGCCACCACTCCCCAGAGGAAAAGCCAGACCAGGTGCGGGACGGCGAGGGCGAAGCGGAAGAAGACGGTGAGGCGGCTGCGGCGCAGCTCGTCCGTGACTTCCATCCGCACCGGGTCCGAGCGGGTCGGCAGCGGCCCGATCACGGTCAGCGGGTCGCTCGATGGGTAGCGGTCGGTCAGCAGCAGCAGGTAGGCCCAGGTCTGGGCGCCGTAGGCGAGCGCGTAGGCGATCAGGTCCCGCAGCCCGCGCGGCATCCGCCCGCGGAACATCGCATAGAACCAGGCGAAGATCGCGGCGAGGGCGAGGGCGGAGAAGAAGCCGGTCGAGCCGCTGGAGCGGAAGGAGTCGAGGACGGTGCCGGAGCCGACGAGGACGCCGCCGATCAGCAGCGCCGGCAGGACGAGGACGAGGCGAAAGCCGACGGTCCAGCGGTTCTGCCGCGCCGGCGGGTCGATCGCGACGTCGACCGGGTAGCCCTGCCTGCCGTCGAAGGCCGGCAGCGGCTCGGCGGCGAGGTTCATGAAGGCGTAGACCTGGGTCGAGTAGCGGACGAAGCGGGCGAGGAAGTTGTGGAGCGGGGTGGGGGACCTCCCTTCGAACAGGGTCGCCACCCAGTTGATGAAGGCGACGCAGGCCGCCCCGACCGCCCACACCGCCAGCCAGATCAGGAACGGCAGGCTGAAGATGGCGCGGAAGAAGACGGTGCCGCGGCTCCGCTTCAGGTCATCGCTGAGGACAAGGCGCACCATCGGGACCGGATCGGCTACTGGACGGCCGGCTGGAGGCGAGTTTGCCTGCCGAGGAGGACGTCTTCGCGGATTCCGTCGAGGCGCCTGCTGACCCGGGAGACGACCTTGATCGCGAGGAAGACCGCGGCGAGCCCGCAGAGGCAGCCGAGCGCATCGATCGCCGTCCCCGTTTCCATCCGCGAGAACCATTTCTGCATCAGGCCGTCGACGACCAGGTGGTGGTATCCCGAGTCGGTCATCCGCACGCCGATCTCCCCCAGCACGCCCTGGACGAGGAACAGCCCCCACCACCAGTGGGCGATGGGGGGCACGGCTACCCGGTGCCAGTGGGTCGCGGTGTCGACGCCTTGCTCGCTGCCCCGCCAGATGTCGTTGGCGATCTGCTTCGGCCGGATCATCCCGAAGATCGGGATGAACCAGGCGCCGATCGCCCAGCCGCTGCCGTACCGCATCCCCTGCAGGCCGAGCCTCTGCAGGTTCTTGTAAGCGCGGAAGAACCAGGCGATGAAGACCGCGGCGGTGAGGAAGACGAAGAGGCCGCTGAGGCCCGACCAGACCGCGTAGGTTTCCTGGGCGGCGGTGATGTCGCCACCACCCGTGACCGTCGCCCGCAGGTCGAGGACCGCGACCGCCCTGGCAAGGATGAGGAGGCCGAGGATGCCGAGGCAGACCATCGCTCCCCAGGCCAGGCCGCTCATCTCGCGCGGGGGATCGCCGGGGTCGACGACCCGGTGGTAGGCGGGTTCGACCGTGGGCCCTGCCAAGTCCATGCCCAGCTATCGGCTGGCGACCGCGCCTTTGTTAGCCCCGGGCACCGGAGTTATATTCAAAAGATTTGATCATCACCGCCGAGTGGGGCGTCGACAGCGCGGCGTGGGCAAGGGCAGCGGTCCCAACCACAGGAGAACATCATGAAGTGGAGGCGCATCTCAGCGGTCCTTGCCGTGGCGGCGCTCTGTCTGGCGTTCGCCAGCCCCGCCCTCGCGACCAGGTACGTCGCCCTCGGCGACTCGTACTCGTCGGGCACCGGCACCCGGACCTTCTACGAATCGACCTGCCAGCGGTCGGTGTACGCGTACCCGTACCTGCTGCACAACGCCCATCCCGAATGGACCTTCGTCAACGCCACCTGTTCAGGGGCGAAGACGGGCGACCTGATCAACACCCAGGCGACGAGCCTGACCAGCGACACCAACTGGGTCACCTACACGATCGGCGGCAACGACGCCGGCTTCTCGAGTGTGATCACCACCTGCGCCCAGCCGTCGTGGGCGTCCAACTGCGACGGCGCGATCAACACCGCCCAGTCCTACATCCAGAACACGCTGCCGGGCCGGCTCGACCTGGTCAACAACACGATCAAGTCACGCTCGCCGAACGCGAAAGTGATCGTCCTCGACTACCCGAAGCTGTTCAACGGCGAGGACTGCAACGCTCTCACCTGGTTCAGCCCGAGCGAGGAGACGCGGCTCAACCAGACGGCGGAAATGCTGCGGACGGTGGAGAGCGCCGCCGCCAGCAGGGCGGGAGCGAACTTCGTCTTCCGCGACGTGATCCCGCCCTTCGTCGGGCACGCGGTCTGCGACGGGGGCGGCGGCTCCAGCACCGAGTGGATCAACGGCCTCTCCAACCCGACGGGCGAAAGCTACCACCCGAAGGTCACAGGTCATGCGGACGGTTACTTCCCGGTGGTGAAAGGGGTGACCGGCTGAGAAACGGTGGAGTGGGGGCGCCTCAGGCGGGCGCTCCCACCCGCTCGCGCTCGCCGATCATGACCCGCCCGCCGCGCACCGGCCGCACGGTGATGTTGCGGCGCTGGCCGACCTCGAAACCCTCGTCGGTGGCGCGCAGCTCGCAGCTGCCGAGCAGGGCCTTGATCACGACCTGCATCTCCAGCATCGCGAAGCTGGCGCCGAGGCAGCGGCGGCGGCCACCGCCGAAGGGGATCCAGGTGTAGGTGCCGGGCGACTTCTCTCGGAAGCGCTCGGGGCGGAAGGCGTGGGGGTCGGGGTAGATCTCCGGGTCGTGGTGGATCAGGTAGGCGTTGGGGACGAGGGCGGCGCCGGGCTCGTAGGTCCGGTCGCCGACCGTCACCTGCCGGACCACCAGGCGCGGGGCCGCGTTGGGAAGGACGGGGCGGTCGCGCAGGGTCTCCTGGATCGTCGCGGTGACGTAGTCGTCTTCGCCCTCGTCGACCGCTGCGACCAGGCGGGCGAGAACGGCGGGCTCGCGGACGAGGCGCTCAAAGGCCCACGCGAGGGTCGTCGCGGTCGTCTCGTGGCCGGCGACGAGCAGGGTGAGGAGCTCGTCGCGGACCTCCTGGTCGCTCATCGGCGAGCCGTCCTCGTGCCTCGCCTCCAGCAGCATCGCGAGGACGTCGTCGCGTTCGCCGCCGCCGCCGCGGCGCTCGGCGATCAGGGCGAAGAGGATCTCGTCGACTTCTTTCTGCATGCGGACGAACCCGGCGAAGGGGCCGACCCGTTCGGCCACCTTGGTCAGCGCCGAGTCGGGCTTCGGCGGCACCAGGCTGATCGGGCGGTCGCCGAACTCGAGCATCTCCTGGAGGCGCTGGCGCAGCGCGTCGAAGCGGGCACCGGGGTCGAGGCCGAAGACCGCGCGGAGGATGATCTTCAGGGTCAGGTCCTGGGTGTGGGGGTGCAGCGCGATCGGCTCGCCCTGGGGCAGCGCCGCGACCTCTTCGGCGGTGACCTCTTCCATCAGCTCGGTCAGCCGCTCCATCCGCTCGCCGTGGAAGGCGGGGAGCATCAGCTTGCGCTGTGCCATGTGGGCGTCCTCATCGAGCAGCAGCACCGAGTTGCGCCCGACCACCGGTTCCAGCACCTGCGCACCCTCGCCGGGGTGAAGGACGTCCGGAGGCGAGGTGAAAACCTGTTTCACCTCCTCGGGATCGGCGAGCATCACGAACGGCGGCGCCCCCGGTAGCTGCAGGGTGAACTTCTTCCCGTAGCGCTCGCGACAGCGTTCGAGGAAGGCGAATGGCCTGGTCCAGAACCCGAGCAGCTGCAGCGCCGCCGGCAGCGACGGTCCGGGGGGAAGGGCGGAACGTGACCTCATCAACGCCTCCAGGTTCGGGTGCTTTCCCAACCTATTCTCCCGCCGGAGCGCCGAACCGTGATGAAGGTCACGGCACGCGGCCTCCTAGATGGGGACGACGGTCAGACCGGGAACGCGTTTGAAGTCACGAGCGTTGATGGTCGCCACATCCATCCCGTAACTGAGGGCGGTGGCGGCGATCCACTGATCATGTGCTCCGATCGGGTTGCCGTCCTCCTCCAGCTGGGCCCACAGTTCGGCATGGGCACGGGCAACCGCCGTGGTGATCGGCAGGGGCTCGATCGCCGCGAGGAGGTGCTCGACGAAGGCGGCGCGCCGGGCGCGGGTGGCGCCGCGGCGGGCGCGGTGCACACCATGCAGCAGCTCGCTTGCGGTGATGACGCTGATCGCCCGGTCGCGTTTGCCGATCGCCTCGTTCAGTGATTGACCGCGGCGCTCGGCATCGACGAGTACGGAGGTGTCGATCAGGACGGCCATGCGCCGCTCGGAGGCCCGATGCTTTCGCGGGCGGCTTCGACGTCCCGCGCGAAGTCCTCGTCGGCTGAGGGCGCGGACTCCATCAGCTCGGTCCATTGCGCCGCCGAAACCAGCCGCCCCGCTCTTGCCGGGCGCATCTCCACTACCGGGACACCGTTGCGGACGACCTCGATTTCCTCCCCCGCGCCAACCCGATTGACGACGGCGGAGAACTCTCGGGCCACCTCGGTTGCGCTCAGACGAGTCATGGAGTTGAAGGTATCAGATAAATCTGATGCTGTAGAAAATTGACTTTCTTGTTTTGAGGTCCCTTGGTGGAAGCTTTTCGGAACCCCGGAAATCCGCAAAGAGCGTGATTGTCGAGGCAGGGTTGTAGTTCACTCTATGGAGATGAGCGTCGAGGCCTACTTTTTTTCCATGGGCTTTGACTTCGGCTCAAGCGCCTCTCCACCCCAGCATCGGCAAGACGATCAGGTCTTTGCGGCTCACGTGCCGGCCTAACCCAGGAAGAACTGGCGCTCAAGGTGAAGATCAACAAAAGTGAGATCTCCAACCTGGAGAGAGGGAAACGCAACCCCAAATGGGAGACGATGAAACGTCTGGCAAAAGGTCTCGACGTCCCATGCTGGCAGATGGTCTGGCTGGCGGAACAGTTCGAATCCGGCAAGTCCTGGTCTGAAATCACCTGGCCCCCGTCCGATTAGGTGCTGGCCGTCACCCCGTCGCGTGCCGTGGCCGTCACCTTCTCCGCCAGATGCGGCGGGACCTCCTCGTAGCGCTCGAACTCCATCGTGAACTCGGCGCGGCCGCCGCTGATCGAGCGGAGGTCGGGGGCGAAGTCGAGGACCTCGGCCATCGGGACCTCGGCGCGGATCTCGCTCGTGTGGCCTTTGGCCTCGATCCCGAGGGGGCGGCCGCGGCGCGCGTTGAGGTCGCCGATCACGTCGCCGACGACCTCGTCGGGGCAGCTGACGACGAGCTTGACGATCGGCTCCAAAAGGACCGGGTCGGCCTCTTCCATCGCCTGCCTGAACGCCATCGCGCCGGCGAGTTTGAAGGCCAGCTCGGAGGAGTCGGTGTCGTGGTGTTTGCCGTCGACGAGACGGACGCGGACGTCCTTGACCGGGTAGCCGGCGAGGGTGCCGTGCTGCATCGCTTCGCCGACTCCTTTCTCGACCGCGGGGATGAAGCCGCCGGGGATCGCCGCGCCCTTGATCCGGTTGACGAACTCGAGGCCGCCGCCGTCCTCGCCCGGCTCGATCTCGATCGCGCAGTCGGCGAACTGGCCTTTGCCGCCGGTCTGCTTCTTGTAGCGGGCCTGGGCGGCGGCGGGCCGGCGGATCGTCTCCTGGTAGGGAACGCGCGGCGGGTGCAGCTCGATCTCGGCCCCGAAGCGGTTCTTCATCCGCTCGACCAGGACCTCGACGTGGACCTGGGTGAGGCCGGCGATGATCTGGTCGCCGGTCTGCGGGTCGCGGTGGACGTCGAGGGTCGGGTCCTCCTCGCTCAACCGCCGCACCGCCGTCGCCGCCTTCTCCTCGTCCCCCTTCGTCTTCGGCTCGTAGGAGAACGCCATCACCGGCGCCGGCAGGTCGAGTGGGCGGACGGCGAGGTCGCGCTGCTCGTCACAGAGGAGGTCGCCGGCCCGCGTCTCCTTCAGCTTCGCGACGGCGCCGATGTCGCCGGCCCCCAGGTCGGAGACCGGCTTCAGATCTTTTCCCAGCGGCTGGGAGATCTGGCCGATCCGCTCCTTCTGGTGGCGGCCGACGTTGACGGCCTGGGAGTCGGAGCGGATCGTGCCGCGGTAGACGCGGAAGATGTTGACGCGGCCGGTGTAGGGATCGGCCGTCGTCTTGAACACGTAGGCGACGAGCGGGCCGTCCTCGTCGGGCTCGATCTCAACCGCCTCGCCGTCGCCGTCGAGCGCCGGCAGCGGGCCCCGCATCCGCGGCGAGGGCAGGTCCTCGACCAGCGCGTCGAGCAGCCGGTTCGTCCCCAGGTTTTTCGTCGCGACCCCGCAGGTGACCGGGAAGAGGTGCCCCTCGGTGACGCCGCGCTTCAGCGCCGTGACGATCTCCTCGTGGGCGATCCTCTCGCCCTCCAGGTAGCGCTCCATCAGCTCGTCGGAGTTCTCTGCGACCTCGTCCATCAGCTTCTCGCGGTACTCCTCGGCCTGTGGGCGCAGCTCTTGCGGGATCGGCACCTGCTCGGCGGCGCCGCGCTCGGCGCTCCCGTGGACGAAGGCCTCCATGTCGATCAGGTCGACGACACCGCGGACTTCGTGCTCGGCCCCGATCGGGATCTCGGTGGCGACGACGTGGGGTCCGAAGGCGGCCTTTAGCGAGTCAAGGGCGGCGAAGAAGTCGGCCCGCTCGCGGTCGAGCATGTTGACGAAGACGAGGCGGGCGAGCCCCTCGGAATCGGCACGCTGCCAGAGCCGTTCGGTCTGCACCTCGACTCCGGCGACGCCGTTGACGACGACAACCGCGGAGTCGGCCGCGCGCAGCGCCGCCGCGGCGTCGGCGACGAAGCTGGGGTCCCCCGGCGTGTCGATCAGGTTGATCTCGCGCTCGGCGTGCTCGAAGCAGCAGACGCAGGCGTTGATCGAGAGCCCCCGGGCCTGCTCGTCGGGCTCGTGGTCGGAGACCGTCGAGCCGTCCTCGACCCGGCCCAGCCGGTTCACCGCCCCGGCCTCGAACAGCATCGCCTCGTGGAGGCTGGTCTTGCCGCTGCCGCGATGGCCGATCAGAGCGACGTTGCGGATCCGATCTGCAGCCTTGTGCGACATCGTACGAAGGTACACCCGCCCGCAAGGTGCGTCCACGGGCCAGAGTTGTCTCCGTTCGGGCCAGCTTGCGGTGCCACCCTGTCCCCATGAAGCCTCGCCTCCCACTGTTGGCCGTTCTGCTGGCGGCCCTCGCGATTCCGACGACCGCCGCAGCGGGACGGCTTTCCGGCGAAGGCAATCCCGACCGGATTTTCTCGGGCGACGGTCGCGTCCTCACCGATCTCGACGAAGGCAGCAAGGACCGGGCCAGCTCGGTGATCTCCTATGGAGCTCGGACGCTGGTCGCCGGCTACTCGATCAAGCATCCCGAAGGGGTGCGGCTAGCGGTGGCGGCGTACCGGTGGAATGGATCGCTCGATCCCAACTTCGGCCGCGGGGGTGTCGTCCTCAGCGACGTCGAAGACGGGATGGCGGCCGAGGCGATGACGATCGACTCCTTCGGCAACGTCGTCGTCGCCGGCCCGAGCAACCCGGAGCGGCCGGCCGGGCCGACGCGGGTGGCACGACTGCTGCCGGACGGGCGCCTCGATACGAGCTTCGGCGGCGGCGACGGGATGGTCGAGCTCCCAGCCGACCTGACGGTCACCGCGGTGCGGGCCGACCGCTTCGGCGGCGTCCTCATCGCCGGAGCGTATGGCGAGGGCGGCTGGCCGGACGGCGACCGGGAATTCGCCGTCTTCCGCCTCACCCGCGAGGGCGCGCCCGATCTCTCCTTCGGGGAGGGCGGCCTGGTCACGCTCGATCTCGCGCCCGACGAGCACGACGAGGCCAACGACATGATGCTCGACGGCTTCGGCCGGATCCTCCTCGTCGGCGGCGCCTACTTCCCGAAAGAGGGACGGTCCACCGGCACCAGCGGCCGCTTCGCGATCGCGCGGCTGCTGCCGGACGGCCAGCCCGACACCACCTTCGCCCGCCGCGGCTTCAGGATCTTCGGCGTCAGGGAGTCCGGGGCGTATGCGACGGCGGGCGCCCTCGACGTCGCCGGCCGGGCGATTCTCGCCGGCAGGTCGGGCAACCTGCTCGCCTTCGCGGCCCTGCGCGAGTCCGGCCGCCTCGATCACTCCTACGGCAGCGGTGGCGTCGCGCTCCATCACTTCAGCGAATCGTTCATTCCCGCCGATATCGCCGACGACTCCCACGGGCGCATCGTCGCCACCCTGGAATCCATCGGCAGCCCTTCGACCCCATATCGGGGCGTGATCCGCTGCTGGCGGCTCCGTGCCGACGGCTCCCTCGACCGGCGCTTCGGCCGCGCCGGTCGTGCCGCGGTCCGCCTCGGCCGCCATCTCGGCACGGCGCGGTCGGTTTCCCTGACCGCGAACGGGCGAATTCTTCTCGGAGGATGGGCAAAGTTGCCCGATACGAGCGACACCGACTTTGCCCTGGTTCGCCTTCGCGGCGGGGTCTGAGGGTTTTCAGCCGCTGTGCGGCGCAGTACCGTGCGGTTTGGATGGAGAAAACCCGGGACGCACACAACATCGCCCTCGGCAAGGCGATCCGCCGACTGCGGAAAGAAGCAAGGCTGACGCAGCAGGAACTCGCCGACCGCGCCGAGGTTCCGGTCGAGACGCTGCGCCGCGTCGAAGTCGGGACCATCGACGCCGAGTGGGGAACGCTGCGCCACCTCGCCTATGCGCTGGGGATGGAGTTGCCGGAAATCTTCCGGCTGACCGAGGAGCTCTTGGAGGACTAAGCGCTATTCGTCGGATTCCGGCGAGACCAATTCTTCTTCTTCTTCTTCTTCTTCTTCTTCGGGTTCCGAGAGCTTTCTCGGCCGCGCTTCCTCCGCTTCTTCACCTTCGCTTTCTTCGAGCGACCCTCCGTTCGAGCCTGACGCCTCGCTCGCTTCCGGTTCGAAGATCGCGCTCACCGCCTTGGGCGTGTCCATCTTCAGAATGCAGCTTTCTCCGGAGCAGTCGCCTGAGAAGCCTCCGAAAAAAGATCCGTTGTCAGCGCTGTAGCCGAGTCGGACGATCGTCCCCCTGCGAAATTCGAGCTCACAGCGGGGGGGAAGGCATTCGATTTCGCCCGCGGTGATGGTCCCGCTTCCTTCGCCGAGGATGGTTATGCCGAGGATATATTCGGCGATCGGGTGGGTGTCCGTGGCGGCGGCGTTGTCGTGCGTAGTGTCCTCGCCGGTTCCCTGCGTTTCCGCCACCCGTTCCTGAGTGGGGTCGTCGCCCACGATCGCGCCGGCGGCGACCCCGGCGGCGAAGAGGAACGCGCAGACCGCCGCGGTCGCGAAGGCGCGAAGCCAGAATGGTCGCGGGCTGGGCGGTCGCACCAGCTCCTCGTTGCGGAGCATTTTCTGCAGGCGGTCGCAGAGCACTTGCAGGTTGCGGTTGGTTGCGGCCAGCCCTCGGCGGTCGCCGATCTTCTCCCGGATCTCACGCGCACGGCGCAGATCACGCTCGGCGCCCTCGACGTCGCCGGCCGCCAGCATCAGGGTTCCCAGCTCGTGTTCGGCCCAGGCGACCGCCGCCTCGTCGCCGAGCTCCTCGCCGGCCCGCAGCGCGATCCGCAGCGTCTGCAGCAGGCTCGCCCACCGTTTCAGCAGCATCAGCAGGGTCGAGAGCGATCGCGCCAACTGAATCGCTTTTTTGTGCTTCTTCCTGTGGTCCAGTCGCTCGAGGCAGTCGAGCAGCGTGCCGACCTCCAGCGCGAGCTGGTCCGGGTCGAGGGCATGACCTTCGGCGGCGCCTTTGCAGAGTGCAGCCGCTTGCTCGATCTTCGTCGTCGCCTCGGCCGCTTCGTCGATTTCGGTGGCCAGGGCGGGGGCGCGTTCCCCACTCGGCTCCGGCTTCTCGAATGCCTCCCGCAGGGCCTTGGTCTCGGCGGCTCCGCCGCCGCCCTGCTCGATCAGCGTCCCGGCCTCACCACCGCCAGCTTCGAGCAGATAGGAACCGACCTCGATTGCTTCAAGCTTCTGATCCATCTCCGCGAGTGTCCTCCCGCGCGGCCGGCCGAGCAAGAACTCGCGGGTTCGCCAATGCCGCCGGGGCCCCTCCACGGAATAGCCGACCGTAAGATCGCGCCCGTGATCGAGGCCGTCACCTTCGACTTCTGGAACACGATCGCGACCGTGCCGCCGGGGGCGATGACGGAGGCGCGGCGGCGGGGGATCGCCACGGCGCTGCAGAGTCACGACGTCGAGGTCGAGGCGGAGCTGCTGCTCGCGGGCTTGCGGCAGGTGGGGCTCGACTGGGAGCGGGCCTGGGCCGAGGGCCACCACCTGCCGCCGCACGAGGCAGCGGCGGCGCTGGTCCGCCATCTCGGCGTCGAGGGGGCCGCGCGGGAGATGGTGGCGGAGGCCTTCCTGGGTGCCGGGCGGGAGGTCCCGCTCGAATTCGCGCCGGGGATCCACGGCTGCTTGGCGGAGCTGCGGCGGCGGCGGATCCGGCTTGGGATCGTCTGCGACGTCGGCTTCAGCGGCGGCGAGCTGCTGCGCGAGCTGCTGGATGCCGAGGGGCTGCTCGGCCACTTCGACGGCTGGGGCTTCTCCGACGAAGTCGGCCACTACAAGCCATCGCCGCGGATCTTCGAAGCGGCGCTTGGGGCGCTCGGGGCGGAGCCGGGTGAGGCGATGCACGTCGGCGACCTGCGGCGAACCGACGTCGCCGGCGCCGCCGCCCTCGGAATGAGGACCGTCCGCTACCGCGGCATGAACCCGGAGGGGGACGCCGAAGGTGGGGCGGAGGCCGAGTTCGTCGTCGACGGTCACGACGAGCTGCCGGGAGTGATCGAACGGCTTACCGCGTAGGCGCCGATCTCCCTCGGCGCGCCCTTGTTGGTACAGAAGCGGCGCTTATTCGACCCGTAGAACTCAGCGGCTCTTCAGCAGGCGGCCGACCGCCTCCATCATCTCCTCGGTCTTCTCCTCGCGGTCCCTGGCGCTCTCGGCGCCGACCACGCAGTGGCGGGTGTGTTCGTCGAGCAGGGCGAGGGCGACCTTGTCGATCGCCGCCTGGGCGGCCGAGATCTGGGTGAGGATGTCGATGCAGTAACGCTCCTCCTCGACCATCCGCTCAATGCCGCCGATCTGGCCACCGATCCGTCGCAGCCGGTTCTTCACCTGCTCCTTGTTGTCGATGTAGCCGGGGTCGGTCTCCGCCATCTCGTTCCTTTCCTGACACAGGTTGCCGTCGGCGTTCGTCCTTTGTCCGCCTATAGGGG
>JBIOVP010000017.1:0-2612 GCA_044867815.1 Solirubrobacterales bacterium
GGAAGCCGTCGAACCAACCCCACTGGAAGATCGCGACGAGAACGCCGAAGGCCGCCCCGATCGAGAGCAGGTTCATCAGCACCGCCTTCAGCGGCAGCAGCAGCGAGCGCAGCATCACCATCAGGACCAGGAAGCTGAGCGAGAGAACGAAGAGGATGATCTTCCACATCGAGCCGCCGATCTGGTCGCGGACGTCGTGGTTGCGGGCGGTCTCGCCGCCGACGTTGACTTCGGCCTGCTGGGCCAGCGCCGAGGCGGGGACGACGGTATCGCGGAGGCGATCGACCAGCGCGGTCGCCGCGTCGGACTCGCTCGGGGCACTCGGGGTCGCCTGGAGAAGGACGCTGTCGCCGGCGTAGGCCGGCACCCCGACCCCGCTCACCCCGGCCATGCCTTCCAGTTCCCGCATAAAGCCGACGACGGCCGCCTTGTCCTCACCGGTGGCCGGACCGTCGAAGCCGGCGACGATCTGGATCGGGTCGGCGCCGCCGCCGAGCTCCTCGGAGGCGAGTTCGTTGCCGACCCGGACGTCGCTGTCCTTGGGGAACTGGGCGATTGCTTCGGTCCCGGTCTCGAGCGAGAGCAGGGGGCTGGCGAGGAACAGCAGGACCGCCGAGACGCCGATCACCGCCGCCCACGGCCGGGCCATCACCCGCTCGGTCCAGGCCCGCCAGAAGCGGTTTTTCTCACTCGCCAGCTGCTCGGTGGTCCTACGCCGGTAGAAGCGGCGCTGGAAGAAGCGCTCGACCCGGCCGACGATTCCGCCGGGCAGCACCCGGTCGCCGAGCATCGCGATCAAAGCGGGCAGCAGCGTCGTCGCGGTCAGGATCGAGACCGCGACCACGGTCATCGCCCCCAGCGCCATCGAGCGCAGCGCCTGGTTGTCGACCATCCACAGCCCGGCCAGGGAGATGATCACGGCAAGGCCGGAGAAGGTGACCGCGAGGCCCGAGGTCGAGAGCGAGAGTGACCGCGCCTCGGCGGGATCATGTCCCGCCTCGCGCTCCTCGCGGTAGCGAGCGAGGATGAAGAGCGAGTAGTCGACGGCGACGCCGATCCCGATCATCGAGGCCATGTTGGTGACGAAGACCGAGGTCGTCATCTCCAGCGAGATGAAGTAGATCAGCGCCCCGGTGACCAGCACGCTGACGAACCCGAGCGCCAGCGGCAGCGCCGCCGCGGCGAGTGAGCCGAAGACGACGAGGAGGATGATCGCGACGATCGGGAACCCGGTCCCCTCCGCCTTGGCCAGGTCTTCCTTGGAGATTTCCTGCATCCCGGCCCAAATCGTCGGCTGCCCGATCAGGTAGGGCGTGACACCTGCATCGGCGCTGCCCGGCTCGAGGTCTTCGCGCATGGTCGCGGCGGGGTCGATCAGCTCATCGGAGGAGAGGTCGCTGCGCAGCGGCACCAGGACCACGTCGGTGCTCTGCAGCTGCCGCCGCGCCTGTCGCGCCACCGCCGGCGGCAGGACCACGTCGTCGAGCGTCGCCACCTCCTCCCGCACCCGCCCCACCGCCGCGTCCCGCTCGGCCGCGCTCGCCCCCGGCTCGGCCTTCAGCACCACCGCGATCCCGTCAGCCTGCGAACCGAAATCCTCCTGGAGCGATTCGCTCACCTTCATCGACTGACTGCCGGGTACGTCAAATCCACCCCCGGTCAGATGGTCCGTCTGCTTCGAGGCAAACGGCAGCGCCAGGAGCACGATCAAGACCCACCCTGCGACGACCCCGCGACGCCGCCGCCCCAGGAATCCCGCCAGTGAACTCATCGCGTCTCGCATGCCATCTCCTTCGTCGCCGGGTTGTGTTGCAAAGAGCCTCCCGCGTAGCTGAGGTGAGGTCTGTGAGGCGCGTCACTTCGTGAGGGCCCTCACGCCCTCACTACCAGTTCACCCTTGCTATTGACTTTATATTTTCTGACTTTAAACTTTTATTCAATTATTCACCCTGCATGGGAGGGACGGGCAAGATGATGCGAAGTTTGGTTGTGGCAATTGTCGTGGCCGGGGCAGCCATATCGATCCTGGGGTGCGGGTCCGACGATGAAAAGCCCAACACCGAGGTGAAAAGGGAGGCCTATGCGAAACAAGCAAATCGAGTGTGCGAAACCATGGGCACCCGGTATTCCGAAGAGGTCAAAAACCTCGTGGAAGAAAAGAATCAGACCGAAGCGAAGATCGGCGCGAATCGAGAGCTACTGATGCGTGAGGTTGTTCTACCGCTTCTCCGAGAAGTGAGCAGTGAAATTGAGACCCTCGGAACGCCCGAAGGAGGATGGCAGGGAGACACCTCGCTTGGAGAAGCCCTGGAACAAGCCGCTGACGTATTCGAAGACGAACCCCGCGCGATACCGGCGGGGCCCAATTCACCGCTCCGCGAGTTCAGCGAAATCGCTGATGAACTCGGCGCGGAAAGTTGTTCACCTGCCATATAGGTCACGGAGACGCGCACCAGAGCTGCGCATGTAGCCGCCTGAGGCAGGCATCCACTGCCTCAAGGCGGCCGCCGACCGACAGTCGTCCACGGTTGCCGTCGACAATCGCCGCCAGCCAGGTTCCCACACACCCGCCCACCCGAGCGTCGAAGTCACCGTCTCCGCCTTCGCTGCAG
>JBIOVP010000018.1:0-17345 GCA_044867815.1 Solirubrobacterales bacterium
GCATGGTCCGGGCGCGGCGGGATCGCCAAGCGCTTGTCGATGACGCAGGCGATCTCCATACGAACGTATGTTCGTGTCCCTCCCAGCATAACTCCATAGCGTCAACTCCAAGGTATTTCGATCCCGGAATGAGGGTGATCAGCCGCGGGCGACCTTCGCCGCCTCGGCGCTGCCCAGGTACGGGGTCAGCGTGAACTCGACCAGATCCGGAAGCAGTGACTCGAGCTCCTCGGTGCGGTCGGCGAAGATACGGCGGGAGATCAGCGAGACCATGCCACCGACCAGGGCCTCCTCGGTGGTCGGCGAAAGGCCGGCGAGGACCTCGCTTGAGCGGCCTTTCCGGCCGGCGGCGAAGTACGGCACCAGGTCCTGGATTGCGGCGTCGTAGCGCTCGACCACCACCGGCCCGGCGACCAGCGCCTCGACCATGCTCAGTCGGGCCAGGTGGGGTTCCGCGATCAGGAACTCGAGCATCGCCGCGAGCCCCGCCCGAACCGCCTGCGGCCACTCCTCCTCCTGGTCGAAGGCCTCGCCGACCCGCTGCCGCAGCTCCGACATGACGGAGTCGTAGGCGGCGACGAAGCACTCGTCCTTGCTGTTGAAGTGCTCGTAGAAGGTGCGCCTGGAGACGGCGGCATGGCGGGTGATGTGCGCGATCGTCGTCCCCGCGTAGCCGTTTTCGGAGACGGCCTCGGCGAGGCCGGCGATCAGCCGCTCGCGCTGGTTGTGACTGACAAACTCGCGCGGGAGACCGTGCCGCCCAGGAGGAAGCCTGGCCAACTCGGGCGGGTACTCAGGAGAGTCCACAGGCGGGTTGACTGGATCGCTCAAGAGAACCGACGATACCGATCCGGACGAGCGGAGCCCCGTTTGGCTGATTGGCCAGTTTTTTGACTCAGATGGCTTTTCACTGCGCATTTTCGTCACTAATGTCACCCGCGGCGATCTCGCGGGCGGCCTCGGCCCCGATGTAGGGTGTCAAGGAGAACTCGACGATCTCAGGGAGCAGTCCTGCCACAGCGCTGACCTCAGAGGTGGCGAGACGCTGGTAGACGATCCAGAAGACACCGCCGATGATCGCCTCCTCCAAAGTCTCCGGCAGGTCTGCTCCGTGCGGCGAGACATCGCGTCCAAGTCGGAACAGTGAGACGAATGCCTGCTGGGACTCTTCGTAGTACTCCACCGCCGCCGGGCCGGCCGCAAGCGACTCGACCATGCAGGTGCGGGCCAGGGCCGGCTCGGCGGCGACGAATTCAAGGAAGGCGGCAAGCCCGGCACGGACCCGCTGCGGCCAGCGCTCCAACTCGCCGGCAGCGGCCACGACCCGCTCCAACGCCGCCGACATCGCCAATTGCTGGGCCGCGAGGAAGCAGTCCTCTTTCGAGCTGAAGTTTTCGTAGAAGGTGTTGCGGGCGACCGCGGCGCGCTTGACGACGTCGGCGACGGTGACGCCGCGGTAGCCCTTCTCGGAGGTCACCTCCGCCAGGGCGCTGATGATCCGCGCCCGCTGGTGGCGGGCGATGAACTCGCGCGGGAGCCGCTGCTGCCCCGGAAGTGGACGCGTTGTTGAGTTTGAAGTCACGAACGAAACAGTATCGGAGTCGAACCTTGAGGTCGCAGGAGAGCGGAAATGGATACCGTTTAGGTACCGAAAGGTAGACAGGCTGTTTTATCTGTCCAATTCAAAATCGAGCGGGGATAGTGACCGGAAAGCGTCAGCGCATTCTCAGAGGGATGCTCGAAGCAGTCGGCACACGGGGCTACGAGCAGACCACGGTTCAGGATGTAATCGCCCAGGTCGGGCTTTACCGGCAGGCCTTCTACGACAACTTCCACGACAAGGAAGACTGCTACCTCGAAGCCCTCGACGCCGGCTCGGCCTGGGTCGAGCTGGCGATGCGGAAAACCGTTGGCGACGAGGCCAGCTGGCGCGATCAACTGCGGGGCGCCTTGAATGGGCTGCTCGGATTTCTCGACGACGAACCGGCGATCGGACGGGCGCTCCTGGTCGAGGTCCACGCAGCGGGACCGCGCGCGGTCGCCAAACGAACAGAGGCGATGGAGCGGGCGGCGGAAGCGATCGACCGGGCGCGGGAGGAAGGCGAGGATGACGCCCCGGCGATTTCCGCCGAGGCGGTGGTCGCCGGCATCCTCGCGGTCCTCCACAGCCGGCTCGCCGGCCGTGGAAGCGAGGGCTTCACCCGGCTCCTTCCCGAGTTGATGTACCTCGCCGTGCTCCCGTATTTCGGGGCCGAAGTCGCCGCCGCCGAGATGCGGGAAGGGTTGGCCTGAACGTTTAGGCGCCCTCGCCGTGCCGACCCTCGCCGCCGGCGAAGCGGGCGGCACCGCGGGCCGCGACGTCGAGCACCTCGCGCCCGAGGCGGTGCTCCAACCGCAGCCCCTCGGCAAGTGGGAGGCCGGCGCCATCGATCGCCGCCCGGCGATCGCTCAGCATCGTCTCCTGGGGAAAGGCCGCCAGCCGCTCGGCCAGCTCCAGCGCCCGCCCGAGCGGACGCCCCGGCTCGACCACCTCGGTGACGAGGCCGATCCGCAGCGCCTCCTCCGCCCTGACCGGCCTGCCGGTGAGGATCAGGTCGAGCGCCCGGCCCATCCCCACGACGCGCGGCAAACGCTGCGTCCCGCCGTCGATCAGCGGCACCCCCCAGCGGCGCTCGAAGCAGCCGAAGGTCGCCACGGTGCTGGCGATCCGCAGGTCGCACCAGAGCGCCAGCTCCAAGCCCCCGGCGAGGCACCAGCCGTCGATCGCCGCGATCGTCGGCTTCGAGGGGGTGAGGCGGGTGAAGCCCATCGGGCCACCGGGGTCATCGACGTCGAGGTCGATCGCCTTGAGGTCGGCGCCGGCACAAAAGGCCTCACCGGCACCGGCAAGGACCAGCACCCGCGCCTCTCCGTCCGCCTCGAAGCGATCCACCCCCTCCCGCAGCGCCGCCGCCGTGACGGCGTCGACGGCGTTGCGGCGCTCCGGGCGGTCAATCGTCAGCACCGCGGCCGATCCCCGCCGCTCGTAGCGCACCTCCTCGCCGCTCATCGGCAGATCGTCCCACAGGCCCTGGCTTCAGGCCCGAACCAGTTGTGGCCGGCTACCCTCAGCGGGTGCGGATCGACCAAATCATCGCTGAGCAGCAACCGACCTTCTCGATCGAGTTCTTCCCGCCGAAGACGGCGGAGGCGACCGAGCAGCTCTACGAGACGGCGCGCGAGCTGCGGGCGCTGGAGCCCGACTTCGTTTCGGTCACCTACGGGGCCGGGGGCGCGACCCGGGACGGCACCGTCGAGGTCACCAGGGCGTTGAAGGACGAGATCGGGTTCGAGACGATGGCCCACCTCAGCTGCGTCGGCGAGACCACCGAGGGGCTCGGGGCGACGCTCGACCAGATCGCGGCGGCCGGGATCGAGAACGTCTTCGCGCTGCGGGGCGACCCGCCGCGCGGCCAGGAGGACTTCGTCCAGCCCGAGGGCGGGCTCGGCAGCGCCGCCGAGCTGGCGGAGTTCATCGCCGCCGGCTGGGACTTCGGGATCGGCGGCGCCTGCTTTCCCGAGGTGCACCCGGAGGCGCCCGATCTCGGGACCGATCTGCGCTACCTGAAGACGAAGGTCGACTCCGGCGCCAGCTTTCTGATCACCCAGCTCTTCTTCGACAACCAGGTCTACTTCGACTTCGTCGAGTCGGCGCGGGAGGTCGGCATCGACGTCCCGATCCTCGCGGGGGTCATCCCCGTCGCCAGCTTCGCCCAGACGAAACGGATCTGCGACCTCTGTGACGCGACGATCCCGTCGCGTCTGGAAGCGGCCTTCGCGGCCGCGGGCGGCGACCCCGAGCGCGAGTTCGAGCTGGGAATCGCCTTCGCCGCCCAGCAGTGCGCGGAGCTGCTGATCGCCGGCGCGCCCGGAATCCACTTCTACGCGCTCAATCGGGCACCGGCGACGCGGGCGGTGCTGGGAGCGCTGCGCGCCTCGCGGCCCTGGGAACGGGTCCGCGGGGACATTGCGAATTCCCAAAAGATCTGAATAGACTTGAGTAATGGGTTGGATTCAGGGCAGGGGAGTCCCAGCCGCTGTCGTGATCGCCGTGATGATGCTTTTCGGCTGCGGCGGAGATGACGGTGGTGGTGGGCAGGCGCACGTCAACGAAGAGAGCGGCTCCACCAACGGCCTCGTCCTCGACGAACGAACCGGAACCCCGCCACCGCCGGTGAAGATCGCGAACCTGCACAAGGCCGCGGACGAAGCAAACTGCGAGCTGCTGCGGAATGTGGAGCCGGAATCAGGCAGGGCGCTACCGCCGGGTGCATCGACTCCTGAATACACGACCGACCCACCGGTCTCGGGGGACTACGTCGAACCGCCCCACCAGCAGGCCGATGGGGCCTACATGAACCTTCCCGATCCGGCTGCCGCGGTCGGAGCACTGAACAACGGGCGGTTGATTCTCCAGTACGCGCCCGACCTCTCCGACGAGATCCAGCTCGAGATGAAGGGGCTCTACGACACGATGTACGGGGGGACGCTGCTATTCCCCAACGACGACATGAGGTACGCCGTGGCGGCAACCACCTGGTCCAACTTCCTCGGTTGTGCGGCCTATGACGGTCAAAGGACGCGGGATGCGCTACGCGCGTTCGGCAGGGCGACCTGGGGGAAATACGGGAACGCATCGGTGAAGGCGTTCCCCCTTGAAGGGCCCACCCCGGCCGATCCCGAAGAAACCGGTGACGGCGACTAGCCGTCTCACGGCCGCAGGCGGCATAATCCCCATCCATGGGTAAGGGAGAGCGCGAAAGAGAACGGCTCCGCCAGGAGCGGATCGAAGCCGAAGAACGCGAGAACCGCAGCGGCAACAACCGCATGATCGTCACCTACGCGATCGTCTCCACGGTCGTGCTCGCGGTCGCGGTCCTGATCTTCGTCCTCGTCAGCGGTGGCGGCAGCGACAGCAGCGAAAGCGCCAGCGCCCACATCAACGTCAACCAGCAGATGGGCAGCACCAACGGGGTGCAGCCCGACGAGCGGGCCGGCATCGCCCCCCCGCGGACGAAGGTGTTCGACCTCGACCAGGCGGCCAGGGAAGCTGGCTGCGTGGTCGAACTGAAGCTGAAGGACGAGGGCCACACGCACCTCCCGAAGAACTCGCCGGAACCGAACTACGAAACCAACCCGCCGACTTCGGGCAACCACGTCGAACCGCCCTACCAGCAGGCGGACGGCGCCTACGGCGATGAACCGAAACAGTTCGACGTCGTCCACTCGCTGGAGCACGGGCGGATGGCGATCCAGTACTCGCCGGAGCTACCGGAAAAAGCCCAGCTGGAACTGAAGGGGCTTTACGACACGATGTACGGGGCGACGCTGCTCTTCCCCAACAGCAAGATGCCCTACGAGGTGGCGGCCACGACCTGGACCAACCTGATCGGTTGCAAGACCTACAAAGGCGTAGTCACCCTCGACGCGATCCGCGCCTTCGGCCGCGAAACCTGGGGCAAGTACGGTGGCGAGCCGGTGGAAGCCTTCACCTTCACGGGGCCGACGCCGGCCAAACCGGACGAACCGAGCGGCGAATAGGCGTCTACGCGCGGTAGGCGGGGAAGAAGCCGCCGTGCGGGCGGCCGGCGCTGAGTTCCGCGTAAGCGCGGTCGTCGCAGATCAGCTCCGAGGTGAGCCAGGCCTGCTGCCGGTTGGCGAAACCGCGCTTGAACTCCTCGAGGGCATCGCCGGGAGCGATGCCGCCGCCGAGGTTGAGCGGCAGCCCGAGCTCGGTCGCGTGTTCAACGAGGCGGGTGACGACGTTCTTCATCGGCGCCGAGCGGAGGTGGGAGTCGGCGCTGCCGCTGAGGTGGTAGTGGAGGTAGCCGTCGCTGACGGCGGCGATCGAGGCGGCGGCGAGGTCGCCATCCGGTGCGGTGGCGAGGACGAGCCAGGTGCGCTCGGCTTCGAGGATCCGCTCGAAGTAGTCGGCGCCGAAGAAGTAATGCGGGGCGGCGCCGGTCCGCCGCATCGTCTGCTCGTAGACGTCGTTGAATCCCGCCCGCTGCTCCGGCGTGGTCTCCGGCCCCGGCACCAGCTCCAGCGCGTAGCCGGCTTCGAGGTTGCGCCGCACCTGCCGCCGATCGCTCGCCCGGCTCTTCGGCGGCAGCTCAGGGTCAGCAATCTGAACCACATTCCTCTCAGTGGCGCCGGCCAGGGGCGACGGGCCCAACGTGTGACGAATGAAGACACTGACCAGCCCCGTCCCAGAGAAGTCGACCTCGGCTGGATCGAGGGGCCGGGGGGTCTCCGTACGGACACTTAGAGCGAGCGAAGCGAGCGGGTCCGGTAGGGGATACCCCTGGCCCTCCCCGCCGACCAAACCCGGATAGCCGTAGGGGGAGATCGCGTCGCGCCTACCGCTCCCCTCGATCTCCCGAACGATCAGCGGCGCCACCAGCACCCCCTCCTCGCTCTCGATCCGCAGCGTGTGGGTGGTGCCCTCGGCGTCGAGGAACTCGCGCGAGCGGAAGAACTCGGCGCCGGCGGCCGCGTCGCCGCGGTCCTCGAGCAGGGTCGCGGTCGCGTCGCTCACCCGAGGAGGTCCGCCGCGGCGGTGCGGAACTCGTCCGGCAGCACGCCCCAGACCTCGCAGTCGTCCGGCGGGCCGTCCCGGCGGGCGAGGTGCGCCCGCATCGTTCCCTCGTGCTTCCAGCCGAGCCCGGCGACGGTCTTCTTCGCGACTTCGTTGCGGGCGGGAATCCGACCGTAGACGCGATGGGCGCCGTACTCGTCGAACGCCCTGGCGATCGTCAGCGCCTCGGCGCGGCGGCCGACGCCCTTGCCGCGCACGTCGTCGCCGATCAGCGCTCCCAGCTCCGGCGCGGTCTGGCGGAAGAGCCCGTAGAGGGCGGTGAAACCGACCGGCTCGTCATAGCCCTCGACGACGATCGCGAACTTGCGGTCCTCCCCCGAGTCATCCATCGCCCGTTGCGTCCAGGCTTCGGCCTGCTCCAGCGTGAACTCGTCCCGCTGCTCCATCAGCGACTGGACCGCGGCGGGGTTGTTGAACCAGCGGTGGACGGCGGTCGCGTCCTCGGGCTCGAACGGGCGCAAAGCCACTGCGGGGCGGTCGCCGCTCATGGAAGAACCCTACTTCAATGCCGCCGGGCCGAAAATACCCCTATATGGAGGGAAATCGTCCCGTCGGCCGCTACTCGGGGGCGAGGCCCTGTGCGGTTACGACGAGCCACAGCGTTTTGAGGAGAATGCGGATGTCGAGGGTGGGGCTGCGGTGGTCGACGTACCAGACGTCGAGCTCGATCCGCTCCTGCCAGGGGATGCCGGCGCGGCCCTGGACCTGGGCCCAGCCGGTGATCCCGGGCAGGACCCCGTGGCGGCGTTTTTGGTGTGGGGTGTATCCATCGACCTGGGCCTTGATCGTCGGGCGGGGGCCGACGATCGCCATCTCGCCGCGGATGACGTTGACGAGGTTGGGGATCTCGTCGAGCGAGGTGCGGCGGAGGAGTCGGCCGGGTCCGGTGACGCGGGGGTCGTCGCGGTAGACGACCCTGCCCACTCCGACCGGGTCGGAGCCCTGGACCATCGTCCGCAGCTTCCACATCTCGAACTCGCGGCCGCCGAGACCGACGCGGCGCTGGCGGTAGATCACGGGGCCGCGGCTGGTCAGCTTGATCGCGATCGCGGCGAGGAGAAGGACCGGCGAGAAGATCGCGAGGGCGATCGCGGCGACGAAGATGTCGAAGATCCTCGGCATTCCTATCGGGTTCCCTCGGCCTTCTGCCAACGGCCGCCTGGGCCGTGGCGCCAGCGGTCCCAGATGCCGGCGGCGATCGAGGCCGTGGTCAGCAGGTAGTAGCGGGCGATCCGGAACGGGGCGAGTGGGAGGACGCGACCGAGGAGGGCTGCCGCGATCAGCGCCAGCTGCAGGGCGAAGGTGAGGACGTAGAACCACCCCTCGTCGAGGAGGAGGGCGTTGGCAACGAGGGCAACGAGGTGCAGGACCGGGCTGAGGTAGCGGAGCAGGCGGTGGGAGACGATCTCGAAGGCGAAGAGCGGCGGGTAGCCGCGCGGCGAGAGCATCCCTTCGCCGACGACGATGTCCCAGAGGCCGACCATCATCCGCCGTTTGCGGGCGAACTCGCCCTCGATCGTCGGCACCATCTTCTCCTCGGCGCGGGCGGCCGGCGCGTAGAGCGAGCGCAGTCCGCGCTTGGCGAAGGCGAAGGGGAAGCTGAGGTCGTGGCTGCCGGAGGGGGCCAGTGGGATGTAGGCGTCACGTCGCACCGCGTAGATCGCGCCGTTGCCAGCGGTGACGCCACCGAGGGCGGACTCCATCTCCCGCATCGCCATCTCGTAGCGCCAGTAGGCGCCCTCGAGGTTGTCGCCGGCTGCGGTCTGGAAGTGGACCTGGCCGCAGACGTAACCGACCTTAGGGTCGGCGAAGGGGGCGACGAGCCGACGCAGCGCATCCGGCGCCCAGACGCTGTTGGCGTCGGAGAAGGCGAGGATCTCGCCCGTCGCCTGCTCGGCGCCGGCGTTGAGAGCGGCGATCTTGCCGCCGGGCGGCAGCTCGAGGACGAGGTCGGCACCGGCGTCGCGGGCGCGGGCGGCGGTCGTGTCCGAGCTGCCGTCGGATGCGACGATCAACTGCAGCCGCTCTCGCGGGTAGTCGAGTGCCAGCGCGTTGGCGACCTTGGCCGCGATCACCTCCTCCTCGTCGTAGGCGGGAACGATCAACGAGACCGTCAGCGGGTCGACGGCCGCGTCGTTTCCAGGTTTTTCCTTGTTATGGCGAGGAGAACCCTGGAAACGACGGCTGTGGGTGAGGGTCCAGAGGACGAGGGGATAGCCGAGGTGGGTGTAGATCAGCGCGCCGGCACTGAGCCAGAAGAGGATCGCGGCGAGGGTAATCATGGGCGCGCCTCGATCAGCTCGCGGTAGAGGTCCAGGTGTTTGCGGGCGGCCTCGTCCCACGAGTGAGGGCCGGCGGCGGCGCGGGTCGCGGCGGCGGCGAGCTCCTCGCGTGCGGTCTCGTCGCCGACCAGCTCCTGTAGCGCCGAGGCGAGGGCCTCGATATCGCCGGGCGGCACCAGCCGGGCGGCACCGGTTGCCGCCACCTCCGGGAAGCCGCCAACGGCGCTGAGCAGGAGCGGCTTGCCGAAGGCGAGGCCGGTGTAGAGGACGCCGGAGTGCTCGGCGTCGAGGTAGGGGAGGACGACGAGGTCAGCACGGCGGAAGATCGCCGGGATCTCGGCCTCGTCGACAAAACGGGTGACGGTGCGGACGCGGCCGCCGACCTCGCGCGCCCGGCGGCGCAGCGGCTCGACATCCATCCGCGGGTTGCCGACGATCCAGAGCTCGGCGTCGACGCTTTTCCCGATCCGACCATAGGCCTCGATCAGATTCTCGATCCCCTTGTAGGGACGGAGCAGGCCGAAGCAGAGGATCACGGGACCCTCCGCCCCCTCCAGCTCAGGCGGCAGCGGCTTCTCCTCCGGCAGCTGCGTCAGGTAGTCGAAGGCGCCGTGGAGGATGACGCGGACCTTGGCCGCTTCTATCCCGACCTCGTCGCGCAGCCGCGCGGCGCCGTGCTCGGAGTGGGCGACGACGGTGTCCATGGCGCCGAAGACCCGGCGGGCGGAGCGAACCTGGCGGCGGCTCGGATCCGGCGGCAGGATGTAGTGGGCGGTGATCACCCGCGGCCGCTGGGGCGGCAGCAGGCGGGAGTCGAGCGAGGGGATCGTCAGCCATTGGTAATGGACGACGTCGGCCTCGGTCTTGCGGCGGCGGAAGCGGAGCATGTCAGGAACGTGCTCGGCCGCCTTGAAGGGCAGTCGCGCCGCCGCGTCGAGCCCGCGGGCGGCGCTGCGGCGGTAGAAGGCATCCTCGACGCGGTAGCCCTCGGCCGGCGGCACCGGCCCGTGGAGAAATCGGCTGGTCACCAGCTCGACCTCCGCACCGGCGCGCGCGAGCGCCGCCGCGAGGGTGCGATCGTAGGGCGGCGTGAACGCCGATGGGTCGACGAGCTGAACCTTCATCGCAGGGCGGGATTATCGTGAGCGGCTTGCCACCCCTGCTTTCCTACTGCGTCGTGAACACGAACGGCCGCGAGTACCTGCTCGCCTGCCTGGCCGCGATCGAGCGCACGCACCCGGTCGGCATGGAGCGCGAGATCCTCGTCCTCGACAACGCCTCCGGCGACGGGTCGGCTGATGCGATGCGGGGGCTCGGGGGAGATATTCGGCTGATCGCGCTGGAGCGACGCACCGGCAAGGCGGAGAACGACTCGACCCTGATGCGCGAGGCCAAGGGGAAGTACTGCTTCCTGCTCAACGAGGACTCGGAGTTGAAACCGGGCGCGACCGAGGCACTGCTCTCGGTGCTGGAGCGGGAACCGAGAGCAGCCGCGGCGACGCCGCAGTTGCTCGACACGAGCGGGCGCCCCGTCCCCTGCGCCTGGCGCTTCCCCCGGGTGGGAACGGCGGCAATCGGCGCGCTCTTCCTGCACAAGCGGCTGACCGTGCAGAGCACCGGCGGGGAGGTGCGCCGCGTCGACTGGGCGCAGTCAAGCGCGCTGATGGTCCGCCGCGAGGCGGCCGCCGCGGTCGGCTACATGGACCCCGACTTCTTCGTCTACTACGACGAGTGCGACTTCGCCAAGCGGCTGGCGGACGCCGGCTGGCACTCGCTCTTCGTCCCCGCCGCCGAGGCGGTCCACCACGACCAGCTCTCCACCGACCTCGCCAAGGGCCTGCCCCGGATCGTCGAATTCCACCGCAACCGCCACCTCTACATGCGCAAGCACCATGGCCCCATGGCCGCGCTCGCGGTCCGCGTCCTCACCGCCTGGTCCTACGCGCTGCGCGCCCTCGTGGCAACCGTCCTCCCCAACCGCTCGCCGCGGATCATGTGGGCCCACGCCCGCCAGGCGCTCTTCCCGGGTCGGGGAGAGTCGTTGCGGGACCGCGCTCAGTTGCGGACATCCTCGTCCATTCGCTCCACCTCGTAGGTCTCGGGAACCCAGCCGTCGACTGCCGGCGGCTGTTCCCGTAGCGCCGCAAAGCCGGCCAGCACCGCGCCGGGGTGGCGCAGGCGCACGAGCCAGCCACGCTCTTCGGCGCTGAAGAAACCGGTCGCGAAAAGGGCGAGTGGGTAGGCGGCGAAGAGGGCGATCCGTACCAACAGCCCGATCACACCTTCGGTGGGCACCAGCATTTCGGCCAAGCCGACCAGCGCGGCGACCGTCAGCACCACCCGCAGCAGCCGTCCCCACTCGTAGGGCACCGGGAAGAGGCGCTGGGTGAAGGCGTACATCAGCCCCAGCACCACCAGGTAGGAGGCGACGAGGGCGAGGGCGGCGCCGACGATCCCCAGCGACGGCACCAGGACGAGGTTGAGGACGAGGTTGACGACGAGGGCGGCGAACGCGGCGGGGAGGTTGAACTCGGTGCGGCCGGTGCGGCCGAGGATCACGACCAGGACCAGGTAGAGGGCGTAGAGGGTGACGGCAACCGAGATCAACCCGATCACTTCAAAGGAGTCGAAGAACTTCGGGTCTGCCAGGGCGCGGACGACCCAGCGCGAGAACAGCCACATCCCGGCGACCACCCAGGCGCAGCCGGCGACGAAGAGGGTGACGACGGTTGCGTAGACGCGACGGGCCTCGCCGTCGTCGCGGATCGAGTAGGCGAGCGGCGGCCAGGCGAGCTGGAAGCCGCGGACGAGCACGTTGACCGCCTGCGCGAACTTGACCCCGAGCGAGTAGAGCCCTGCCTCGGCGAGACCAAGCGAGCGGACGATGATCAGGCGGTCGACGAAGTTGAGCGCGTATAGCGAGACCTCGGCGGGCATCGTCGGCAGGCCGAACCGGAAGAGGCGGCGCAGGAGGGCGCGGTCGGGCCAGAGCGAGAGCCGCCGCCACTGCAGCACGATCAGGACGAGGACGAAGGCGCCGCCGGTCGCGTAGCTGCCGAGCAGGAGGCCGCGGGCGCCTTCTTCGAGGACGACGACGAGGACGACGGTCAGCGCGATCGCCGCGACGACGTTGAGGATCGTCGTCGCGAAGAAGGCGCGGGCCCGCTCGTCGAGGCGGAACAGGGTCAGCATGAACTCCCACATCGTCAGCACCCAGAGCCCGCCGATCGCGATCCGGACCAGTTCCGCGCCCGAGACGCCGGCCGGCAGTTCCTTGGGATCTAACAGCGCTTCGGAGATCGGGCCGGCGAACGGCAGCGCGGCCAGAGCCCCCAGCGTCGCCAGCCAGAAGAGACCGGCGAAGGACGAGGAGACGACCCGCCGCGGGTCCTCCTCGTCGAGGTAGTAGAAGCGCAGGATCGCCTCGATCAAGCCGAAGCGGACGATGATGCTGGCGGTGACCACAGCGGCGAAGAGGATCTCCGCGGCGCCGTAGTCCTCCGGCGTCAGGTACCGCGTGTAGAGCGGCAGCAGGGCAACCGCGATGACCTTGCTGAGGATGCTCGCCGCCGTGTAGGCGGCGCCCGTCGTCGCCAGGCGGCGCAGGTATCCCGACATCGGATCAGCCTATGCAGGCCTGCGGATCACGGGATCGTCCCCGGCAACCGCGTGTGCCAGGGAAGCTCCGATCGCCAGCAGGACCCAGGCGATCGGGTCCTCGAAGAACCCCGCGTAGGCGAGGGTGTGGACGAGCAGGGCGACAAATGCCGCCAGCACCGCGGCGCGGGCGGCGATGATGGGGGGATCGACGCCCCAGAGCCCCTTCCCCAGCGTCCCCAGCGCCACGACGATCAGCGCCAGGTAGACGAGCAGCCCGACCAGCCCCTGCTCCGCCGCCACCGTCACCGGCTCCGTGTGCGAGACCGTCACGGGGGCATCCTTGTTCTCGCGGTGCTCTCTATACGCCGCCTGGAAGCTGCCCGACCCGTAACCCTGGATCGGCTTTTCGGCGAAGAGGTCGACGCCGCCGGAGACGAGGCTGCCGCGGCCGCTGAGGTCGACGTTGAGGCGGTCGCTGGTGATCCTGCCGGAGCCGCCGACGAGGAGGACGACGAGGGCCGCGCCGACCAACCCGACCGCGACCGCCGCCAGGGTCCAGCGCGGGTTCCAGCGAATCGCGGCGAGCATCGCCAGCCCGGCCAGGAGGGCGAGGAAGCTCGACTGCGAGAAGGTCGGCACCAGGCCGATCCAGAGGACGACGATCAAGCCGGTGAGGAGCCAGAAGGCGTCCCGGCTCCGCACCCAGAGCATCGCCGCGGTGGCGATCGTCGTCACCAGCGCCAGGTAGCGCCCGTAGACGTTGGGGTCCCAGAAGACCGAGTTGACGCGGAAGTAGGTGTGGAATTCGTTCGACCTGATGATCTGGTCATTCCAGAAGAGGTCACGGGCGAGGTACTCGACGCTGCCGATCAGGACGAAGGCGCTCGCCTCGACCCCGATCACGATCAGCGCCCACTTCAGCAGCCGCCGGTCCCAGACGACCTCGCGCAGGAGCCGGTAGGCGACGGTGAAGGGGACGAAGAAGAAGCAGACGTTCTGCAGGCCCTTCGAGAAGTCCTCGGAGTAGAGCGCCTGCAGGGCGTAGAGGACGACGACCGTGGCCAGGAGCCAGGCGAGTGGTCGCGGCGCGTGTCCGGGCGGCGGGTCGGTCCAGTCGCGCAGCAGCGTCGCCAGCACCGCCGCCGCGATCACCAGGTACAGCGGCACCAGCAGGTTCGCGGTGTCGCCGCCGGCCTCGAGCGGCACCCGGAAGGGGATCGCGAAGATGATCGCCAGCGGCATCAGGATCTCCCAGCGCCGGAAGGCGTAGGTGAGGACGCCGATCACCGCGGCGGCGATCGCCACCAGGGCGACGATCCGCCCCTCGTCGTGGCGGAGGTCGACGATCTGCGCGGTGTGCCACTGGTCGCCGAGGATCAGCACCGGGAAGAGCGCCATCGCCGCCACCATCAGCAGCGCCCGCGGCCTCCCGGGCGGCAGCAGGATCGCGCCGGCGCTGGAGCCGGCCGCGAAGACCAGCCCCGCGCCCGCGAGGAAGTCGCTCACGGCTCCACCCCGCCGGCGCCCCCGCTCGTGCCGCACCGTGACTTCGCCTTCCTGGGCGCCGGGTGCAGGCGGATCGTCCCCGGCGTCACCAGCGTCCGCTCGCTGCCGAGTTTGACCCGCAGCTTGTAGCGGCCCGGGTTCGCGGTGCCACCGCCACGCTGTCGCCCGTCCCAGTAGTAGACGTGGAAGGTGTAGCGCCCGAGGAAGGTGTCGCGGGCGAGGGTGACGACGACCCGGCCGCCCGGCCTGATCACCTGGACGACCCCCTGGCCGTTGATCGTGGTGCGGAATTTGATCCGGATCCGGTCGCGGCGGCAGTCGCCGTTGGGGGTGAAGCTGTGGACCTTTGGCGTGCCCTTTCGGTGCGGCGGCGCGATGAAGGTGACGCGGTCGAGGACGAGGGGCTCGCGCTTGGCGCGCTGCGAGTAGGCGAAGGCGGCTAGCGTGGCGAGGACGAGGAGGGCGAAGACGACTGCGGCCGGGGAGATCCGCTCCCGCAGCTCATTCCGCCGCTTCGGCATTGTCCTCGCCGACGATCACTGCGACGTCGGCGCCGGCCGAGGCGGATTCGATTTCGCCACTCATCAGCTGCACCTTGCCGATCCCCAGCTGCTTCGCCACCTTCCGCGCTTCCGGCTTGTGCCCGCGTTTGAACATGACGACGCTCTCTTCGAAGCTGGCGCTGCTGTTGGTGACGGCGCCGAGGTCGAAGCCCTTACCCTCGACTTTGTCGCCGTAGGTGGCGGCGAGCCCGACGACCGAGGTGCCGTTGAGGACGGTGACTTCGATTTCGCCCGGCTTCACCTTCGCCGCCGCCTGCCTGGCGTTGCCACCGCCGTTGCCGTCTTCGCCCCCGCCGAGCAGGAGGTAGGCGGCCCCGCCGACGATCGCCAGCAGGACGACGAAGAGGGCGACCAGGGAGCTCGGCTTCGAGGCGGTCTCGCCGACCCCGGAGAAGCGCCCGCGCAGGCGCTCGCCGCGCGTTTGCTCCGGCAGCCCCTCCTCGCGGCGGCGGCGGCGCGCCTCGCGATCGGTGATCGCGTCCTGTTCGGCGGTCCGCGCCTCCTCCAGCGCCCGCAGCTCCTCGGCGCGCTGGGCGGCGATCGTCGAGGTCTGCTCCTTGCGCTCGGTGTCGCGCTCAGGGGCCGACCCCGCCCACTCGCGCAGGCGGCGGATGTCCCGCCCGTGGGTGAACGAGAGGAGCGCAAGGACAGCGAGGCCGAGGAACGCGGCCAGGCCGGCGAAGGCGCCGATTTGTTCGATCGCGTGGACCAAGTGCCTATCTGCAAACTCGCGCGTGCGGCTGGCGAGTGCCGGGCCGAGCGGGGGTAGGACGCAAGGTGGCCGAAGGGCACGGCCGTTCGGCCGACTGAGGACGACGCCCCGTGAAGTGTCCGGCGCCGCCAGGCGTGCGTGGGGGTTTGCAGATAGTCACCAGTGGCTGCGAGAGGCTATTCGTTGGAGGCGACCGTCGCCGCGTCGCCACCCGGTGCGGCGATCATCTCCACGACTCGCTCGGCCAAATTAGCCTCGTCGCCGGCCAGAACCAGGTGTTCGAGCGAGTTCAGCGTCGATTCGACCCACTCCTGGTCGATCGCCGTCCTCCGCACCGCCCGGTTGATCCGCCGAGCCGCCGTCGGCTGCACCTCCTCGCCCTCGGAGAAGAGGACCTCGTGCAGCTTCTCCCCCGGCCGCGGCTGCGTGAACTCAACCGCGATGTCGGTCTCGGGCTCGTAGCCGGCGAGCCGGATCATGTTGTGGGCGAGGTCGACGATCTTCACCGGCTCGCCCATGTCGAGGACGAAGACCTCGCCCTTGCCGGCGCCGATGTCGCCGGCCCGGATCACCAGCTGCACCGCCTCCGGGATCGTCATGAAGTAGCGGGTCATCTCCGGGTGGGTGACGGTGACCGGCCCGCCGCGCTCGATCTGGCCACGGAAGATCGGGACCACGCTTCCAGAAGACGCGAGGACGTTGCCGAAGCGGACCGAGGCGAAGCGCGTCTCCGGGTACTTCTCGCCGGCCGCCTGCACGATCCACTCGGCCATCGCCTTCGAGGCGCCCATCACGGTCTGCGGGTTGACCGCCTTGTCGGTGGAGATCAGGACGAAGCGCTCGACTTTGGAAGCGGCGGCGGTCTCGGTGGTGACCCGGGTCGCGATCGCGTTGTTGCGGACGGCCTCCAGCGGGTTCGACTCCATCAGCGGCACGTGCTTGTAGGCGGCGGCGTGGAAGACGACGTCGGGCTTGAAGCGCTGCATCACCTCGAGCATCCGGTGCGGCTCCTTGCAGTCGGCCAGCACCGACTCGCAGCTGGCGAAGTGGCGCTCCTCGACCATCTCGCGGTCGATCTGGAAGAGGTTGTCCTCGGCGTGGTCGAGCATCACCAGCAGGCGCGGTTTCACCTGGGCGATCTGGCGGCAGAGCTCGGAGCCGATCGAGCCACCGGCGCCGGTGACGAGGACGATGCGGTCGCGCATGTAGGCGCCGACGCGGTCGAGCTCGCGGACGATCGGCTCGCGGCCGAGCACGTCCTCGACCCGGACCTCGCGCAGCTGTTTGTTCAGCTGGACGCCGCCGCGCAGGAGCTCGAACACGGTCGGCAGGGTGCGGACCGGGATCTCGCGGTCGCGGCAGGCGGCGACGATGCGGGCGCGCAGGGTCCCCGGTGCCGAGGGGATCGCGATCACCACCTCGTTCGGTTTCGTCTCGTCGAGGATCTTCTCGATCTGCTTGGTCGAGCCGAGCACCTTCAGGCCGAGCATCCGCATTCCCCGCTTACGCGGGTCGTCGTCGAGGAAGCCGATAGCGGTGGCGCCGAGGTTGGGGTTGAGCTGCAGCTCGCGGACGACCATCTGGCCGCCGGAGCCGGCGCCGACGACGAGCACCTCGTGCTTCGGCAGCCGGGCTCCCCGCGTCGGGCGTTCGACGATCAGCCGCACCGCGAGGCGGGCGCCGGCGATCAGGATCAGGGTGAGGATGAAATCGATCACCTCGACCGAGCGCGGCAGCGTGTGCGCGAAGGGCTTGGCGACGGCGAAGACGACGACCAGCAGGGCGCTGGCGACGGCGCCGGCGCGGAGGATCAGCATGAAGTCGCGGCCGCTGACGTAGCGCCACCACTTCTGGTAGAGCCCGAAAGCGGCGAAGACGATCAGCTTGCCGGCGACGACGAACCCGACCGACTGCGCGAAGAGGACCTCGTAGCGGTGCGGCCAGCCGTGCGGCTGGTCGAGGAAGCGCAGCTGGAAGGCGAGGAAGTAGGCCAACGCGACGAGCACGGCGTCGGCCGCCACCTGCAGAACCCGGTTGCGATAGAC
>JBIOVP010000019.1:0-4072 GCA_044867815.1 Solirubrobacterales bacterium
TGGCGACGCTGCGCTCGCTCGAGCCCGGCGCGGCGCACGACCCCTCCTCGCGCGATGGGGAGACGGTAGTGCCGGTCCCGGTGTTGATCGGCACCGCCGCCTTCGGCCGCTTCGAAGACGAGGTCGAACTGCCCTACTCCGATGGCGGCATCGACTGGAACCTGAGCCTCGTCTTTCCGGGGCTGCGCCCGGGCGAGCACCTCGACAGCCAGGTCGAGCTGGCGCCGCGGGCGCCGATCCTCGCCGCCGACGGCACGCCGCTGGCCGAGGGCCCCGCCGAAGAAAGGGAACATCCGCTCGGCAGCGCCGCCGTCGACGTCACCGGTGAAGTCGGCAGCGCCCCCGAAGACGACCTCGCCAAGCTCGCCCGCCACGGCTTCTCCCCCGATACCCCGGTCGGGATCAGCGGCCTGGAGCGGGCCTTCAACACGCGCCTGGCCGGTAAGCCTGGCGGGTCACTGCTCGCCACCGACAAATCAGGCGCCTCGATCCGGGTCCTCGCCCAGGCCAAGCCGCAGCCGGGCGCGCCGGTGAAGACGACGATCGATCCCGACCTGCAGGAAGCGGCCGTCTCCGCCCTGGCCGGACGCGCCGGCGGCATCGCCGTGCTCGACGCACGAAGCGGCAACGTCCGCGCCCTCGCCGGACAGGCTTTCTCGGCCCCCCAGCCCCCGGGCTCCACCTTCAAGATGATCACCACCGTCGCCGCGCTCGAGCACGACCTGGTCTCGCTCGACGACGAATTCGAAGTCACCAACGGCGTCAACGTCGGCGGCCGCTTCCTCAACAACGCCAACGGCGAGTACTGCGGCGGCACCTTCCGCGAAGCCTTCGCCGAGTCCTGCAACGCCGACTTTGCGCCGCTCGGGCCGCAGATCGGCAACGACGACATGGTCGCCGCCGCCGAAAGCTTTGGCTTCAACTCGCCCCCCACCCTCTACGCGCCGCGGCTGGTCCGCGAAGCAGAACTGCCGGAATCGACGATCCCGACCGAAATCGGCGAAGAAATCGACCTCGGCGTCTCCGCGATCGGCCAGGGCGAAGTGCTGGCGACGCCGCTGGAGATGGCGAGCGTCGCCCAGACCGTCGCCAACGACGGCGTCCGCCTGCCCAACTCGCTCGTCGTCAACCCGAAGCTACGCCCCGACGCCGAGCCGGTGCAGGTGATGGACGAGCAGACCGCGGAAGAGCTGACCGAACTGATGATCGGCGTCGTCGTCGAAGGCACCGGCACCGCCGGGGCGATCCCCGAGGCTCAGGTGGCCGGCAAGACCGGCACCGCCGAGCTCGGCCCCAAGCCCGGCGAAGAGGACTCCGACAACCCGGTCCAGATCAAGGACGCCTGGTTCACCGCCTTCGCGCCGGCGGAAAAACCGCGGCTGGCGGTCGGGGTGCTGCTGATCGAAGCCGAAGCGGCGGGCGGCGAAGTCGCGGCGCCGATCGCCTCGGCGGTGCTCTCGGCCGGTCTCTGAGGAAATGCGCCGCCCAGGCGGCGGCCTAGAGGTCGAGCGTCACTTCGGCGCCCTCTTCTCCCTCTTCGGCGGGGATGTGGAGGGTGAGCGGCCGGTTCTCGGACGCTTCTTCGGGCAGCAGGAAGATCGCCACCGAGCCCTCGATCGGGCCCAGCTGGGCGGGGGTGTCGAGCTGCGGGATCTGTTCTTCGGCTTCGACTTCGCCGTTGAACGGAAGAGCGAAGATGCTTTCGCTCTCCAGCACCTCGTACTCCTTGTCGTCCGCGTCGGTGATCGTCAGCGTCGAGGGCAGCACCTGCGGCTCGTCGCTTTCGTTCTGGACTTCGAAGAAGACACCGAAGTAGGTTTCTCCTTTGGGCGCCTCTTTCTGCCCGACCAGGTAGGCCTCGTCCTCGTTGTCGTTCGGGTTTAGGTAGCGGGAGAAGGTGACGTTGTACTTCAGCTCGCCGAGCTCGACCGACTCACCCTCGACGGCCTCCTTCGACTTGTTCTCGTAGCCGCAGGCGGAGACGGCGAGCGCGAGCAGTGCCAGGAGCGCGAGCAGCGGCAGCAATGGGCGGCGGTGCGGGGACATCGGCGGCGCGGAGTCTATATATGAGCGGCGCTTACGGGATGCCCGTCGCGTACCGGTTGCCGCCGGCGACGGCGATGCGCTCGGAGGCGGGCCGCTCGGACTCGAGGTCGTCTCGCAGGCGGCGCAGGGCCTGGCGCCAGCCGCGCCCCTGCCAGAGCGGGCCGGCGCTCAGCAGCTCCAGCAGGCGGTCGCCGGGACCGGGCTCGGTCCAGTGGGAGACCCGGACGGCGGTGAGGCCGCCGGCCCCCTCGGTCAGCTCCCAGACGGTGTGGTTGGCGATCCGGTTGCCGCGCCCGCCACGGCCCTCCTCGACCACCCGGAACGGCTCCTCCGCGGAGACGATCGCGGTGTCCATCCAGACCCTGCGCAGCGGCGCGTCGACCCGGAACCGCGCCCCCGCGCCGACGCCGCTGCCGTCGAGACGGGTGAGGTGGAAGTCGGTGAGGAAGTGGTCGGTGAAGGAGGGGCGGGCGGCGAGGTCAAAGAGCGTCGCGAAGACCTGCCCGCGCGGGGCGTCGATCTCGATTTCGCTGCTGATGGGACCCATCGCGCGGCGGATCTTAGATGTCAGCCCAACATGAATTCGGTTTGAGAGTTTTGAGTGCTTTTCACCGGCGGCCGGTCTAGTATCGAACTAACGTCCAGGAAGGAGAGCACCCCATCTTCAACACTGCCGGCACCAGTCCAGTCGGCGAGGCCCTGGCCACCGGCTCGATGCCCGGCGAGGGGACCTATTTCTGCCTCGTCTGCGGCACCCAGGTCTCGCTGCGCGAGACCGATCCGCTTCCGGTCTGCGCCCGCTGCGGGACCTCCCGTTTCCGCCGCGACTCGATCTTCTCCTCGCTGCAGGAGCACGGCTCCCCCACCGTCGAATTCGCCGTCAGCGCCGACCAGGCGGCGCCCGGCTGGCTCGGCGAAGCCCGCGAGCGGCTGGCGGCCGCGCCCGGGTACCACCTGGCGATGCGCGAGAGGGGCGAGATTCGGACCTATGCGCTCGACACCGGCTGGAGCCGGATCGGCCGCTGCAGCCGGGCGGAGATCTACCTCAACGACCCCAGCGTCTCCCGCCGCCACGTGATGATCCGGTGTCAAGAGGGCCGCAGCCCCCAGATCCTCGACGACCGCAGCCTCAACGGCGTCCTCGTCAACGGCCGCAAAGTAGACGTCGCCGAACTGAGCGAGGGCGACGAGCTGACGATCG
The DNA here is from genome assembly GCA_044867815.1 of Solirubrobacterales bacterium. GTDB lineage: Bacteria > Actinomycetota > Thermoleophilia > Solirubrobacterales > 70-9 > VAYN01. Next base: position 3,248 of record JBIOVP010000019.1, read on the forward strand.
GCCGCTACCGCCTCTACCTGCTGCACGCCTAACGCGAGACCGCAAAAAGGGTTCTCCAAGAGCCAATTTTGCGGTCTCGTGGAGCAGTCGCCTTTTCCGGCCACTCCCGCTCCTACGATGCGTTCGTGAGCGTCACGCCCCCGGACGATCCTGGCAACCAGCCGGGCGAGGAGTCGATCTCGGCCTCGGCCGAGCGCGCCCGCGCCGAGCTCCACGCCGAGATCGAACGCGTCCGCCGCGGCGTCGAGCAGATGCTCGACGAGCAGAACGCCCCCCTCAACAGCGACATCCGCCGCGAGCTCGACACCATCCAGGACGACCTCCGCCGCTACGTCAAATCCCGCATCCGCAAATCCCAGAAGCGCACCGACCGCCGCGTCACCCGCCTCGAGGACCGCACCACCACCCTCGAGCAACGCCTCGACAGCATGGACGCCGAGCGCCGCCTGACCGAATGGCGCATCCACTCCGACACCGAGCGCATGCTCGACGGGCTGCTCGGGGAGGTCCGGGCGATCGCGGACCGGCTGGAGGGGAAACCTCCTTCAGCTTGAGGGGTGGGAGGGGTCCGGTGACCCTCCCCGCTCAACTTCTTTCGGTGAAGCGTGATCTGCTTGCCGCGGGCGTGGACGCCGAAAAAGCACAAGCCGCGTGGAGGGTCACCGGACCCCTTTTCGGGCTTCGAGGTGGAGCGGGTAACCCGAGCAACCAAAGGGCAGAAGCTCGAACATGAAAACGAGCGTTCCCTTTCTCGCTTTTCAGCTGTCCCACCTTGGGGGCTTATGCACGGTCAGATGCGTGTCCGAATCTGATGAGAGAGCGGGG
>JBIOVP010000020.1:0-9973 GCA_044867815.1 Solirubrobacterales bacterium
CGCTACGCGCAGGCCCACGGCTGGCTGCAGGTCTACGGCAACACCGCCCGCCTTCTGCTCGAGGAGGCGATCCCGCCCGAGGACCTCGACAGCGGCACCCTGAAAGAGCAGCTCGCAGATGCCGAGCAGCGGCTCTCGGAGTGCGAGGAGGGCAGCGCCGATCACGCCCGGGCGCAGAAAGATCGGGACCGTGCGGAAGCCTTCCTCTCGATAGCTGGGGGATGAGGGGAGCCGGTACCCCTCCTCCGGAATTGATCTCCCCTCCGCTGCGCTCCGGGGAGAATTTGCTGCGCGGCTTCGCCGCGCGAGAATCAGATTGCATGTCGCCGAACATTCCTGCGGAGGGGTACCGGCTCCCCTCGTTCGCGGCGTCGGTTGAGGGACGCTTGAGACGCAGGGGCATATCCGGGGGACCGGGGTGATCTTATGAGTGAGGAGTTGGTTGTTCTTGCGCAGCGGTTGATCTCTTTTGAGACTTGTGAGCCGGATGCGATCTCGGAGGCTGCCGGGTTCATCCAGGGGTGGCTGGAAGCGCGGGGGATCGAGACCAGGGGGGACGAGGTGCGGGGGTTGCCGGTGGTGATGGCCGAGGTCGGGCCGACGGATGCGCCGACGGTGGTCCTGCACGGGCACATCGACGTCGTCCCGGGCCTGACGGGGCAGTTCGAGCCGAAGGTCGAGGGTGACAGGCTCTACGGCCGCGGCGCCTACGACATGAAGGGCGCGGTCGCGGCGATGATGATGGTGACCGCGGCGATGCGTGAGCAGGACCGGGTGCGGGTGCGGCTCGGGATCGTCGGCGACGAGGAGTCCGAGGAGGAGTCCGAGCGCGGCTCCGACCACCTCGTCGACACCGGCTTCACCGGCGATTTCGCGATCACCGGCGAGCCCACCGACCTCCACATCGGGATCGAGGCCAAGGGCGTGCTGGCGCTGCGGCTGGAGGTGGCCGGCACGGCCGCCCACGGGGCGACTCCCTGGCTCGGCGACAACGCCGTCCTCAACGCGATCGATGTTTTCCGCAGTATCGAGTCGCTACCGTTTGCCCGGCACAGCTCCGAGCTCTTCGACCGGCCGTCGATCAATCTGGGGAGGATCGTCGGCGGCGACGCTCTCAACAAGGTGCCCGACCGATGCGTGATCGACGTCGACATTCGCTATCTCCCGGACCAGGACCCGCAGGATATCCTCGCCCAGGTGGGGGAGCTGCAGGGGATCGAGGTGCAGGCGCTGCTGACGCGGCCGCCGGCCATGGTCGACCGCGACTCCGCCTTCGTGCGGGCGCTGCGGACCTCGGCGACCGAGCATCACGACGGCGAGCCGATGAGCGTCGGCCGCGACGGCGCCTCCGACGCGGTCTCCTTCCTGCGGGTAGGAGTGCCGGCGGTCGAGTTCGGCCCGGTCGGGGCGGGGCACCACGGCCCCGGCGAGTGGGTCTCGGCCTCCTCGCTGGAGGCATACCGCCAGGCGCTGGAGTCGTTCCTGCGGGCGATCCCGGACCGGCTGGGCGATGACTGAGCCGATTCCGGGCTGGGCCCCCAAGAAGCCGCCGCCCGAGGGCAACGGCGACGAGGCGCCGAAGCCGAAGCGCTTCTGGTGGCGCTTCGCCCTCGCCTCGCTGCTGATCGTCGCCGTCTCGGCGGGGACCACCGCGGCGGCGAGCCTGCTCTACCTCGACAGCATCGCCAACGCGATCCGGCCCGAAAACGACAAGCTGCAGAAGAAGCTGAACAAGTTCCTCGCCGACGCCGGCGACGGTGGCGCCCAGACCTTCCTCGTGATCGGCTCCGACAAGCGCGCCAACGAAGAGGAAGACCCGGGCCGCTCCGACACGACGATGCTGGTCCGGCTCGACCCGGACAAGAGCCTGATCTCGATGATGTCGATCCCGCGCGACCTCAAAGTCGAAATTCCCGGCTACGGGACCGGCAAGTTCAACGAAGCGTATTCCTACGGCGGCACCAAGCTGACCCTGCAGACGGTCAAGGCGCTGACCGGGCTGCCGATCAACCACATCGTCAACGTGGACTTCCTCGGCTTCGCCCAGGGCGTCTACGCGATCGACTGCGTCTACACCGACGTCGACCGCCGCTACTACCACTCCAACGAAGGCGTGCCGCCCTCCGAACAGTACGCCGAAATCAACGTCCAGCCGGGCTACCAGCTGATGTGCGGGAAGAAAGCGCTGGACTACGTACGTTACCGCCACACCGACACCGACATCGTCCGCTCCGCCCGGCAGCAGGACTTCCTCAGCGCCGCCCGTTCGCGGGTCTCTGCGGAGGACATCTTGTTCGACAAGGGCGAATTGATCGAGGCCTTCACCGACTACACGACCTCCGACATCAGTGACGGCAAGACGCTGCTGGAAGTACTGAAACTGCTGGCCGCCTCGGCCGATTCAACGATCAACGAGGTCCACTTCCCGGCCGAACTCAGCCCCAGCTTCGTCTACACGACCGAAAGCGCGGTCGAGGAAGCGGTGCAGGAATTCCTCGGCGGCGAGACGGTGCAGGAGGCGAAAGCGGCGCAGCGGCGGCAGCGTGAAGAAGCGGCAGCCGGCCTCAAGCACAAGAAGCACAAGCCGAGGAGGAGGAGCAAGCCGAAGAAGCCGAAGGTCAAGGTGGTCAAGGCCGGCACCGACGGCCTCGTGCCGGCGGGCGAAGCCGGGAAGGCGGAGGCGAAGATCGCCGCCCGCCGCGCCCGTGGGTTCTTCCCGATCTACTACCCCACCCGGCTGCCCCCGGAGACCCGCTTCGTCGAAAGCAACCCCTACGAGAAGGTCGTCGATCCCTACACCTACAACCTCAAGGACGAGGACGGCAACCGCCACGTCGCCTACCGGATGGTCATGGTCGCGGAAATGTCCGACGGCACCCACTACTTCGGGGTGCAGGGAATCCGCGGCTGGGCGGATCCGCCCATTCTTGAGGATCCGAGCCTGACGAAGACGATAAACGGGCGTGAGTACGACATCTACGTCGATGGCGAAAATGTGAAAATGGTCGCCTGGCGACGGGGGGACAACGTCTACTGGATCTCCAACGACCTGCTGCGAACTCTCAGCAACGATCAGATGATCGGGATGGCGCGGTCGGCGAAGGTGATCATCCCGAAGAAGAAGCAGCACAAGGCCGGAAGGAGCAGGGGATGAGCGAGCAGAAGGACACCGTCGGAGTCATCGGAGTCGGCTGGGTCGGCCTCGTCACCGCCGCCTGCTTCGCCGAGCTGGGCCACCCGGTGATCGCTCGCGACATCGTCCGGGAGAAGGTCGACTCCCTCTCCCGGGGCGAGGTGGCGATCCACGAGCCCGGCCTCGAGGAGCAGCTGCAGCGCAACGCCGAGCGCCTCACCTTCACCACCGACATGGACGAGCTGCTGGCGGGCGCGAAGCTGCTCTTCGTCTGCGTCGACACGCCGCCGACCTACTCGGGCGACGCCGACCTCTCGCGGGTCCGCGCGGTCGTCCAGGAGCTGCCCGACGACAGCGACCACGTCCTGATCATGAAGAGCACGGTCCCGGCCGGCACCGGCGAGTCGATCCGCCGCGACATGCCCGGCCTCTCCTACGTCTCATGCCCTGAGTTCCTCAAGGAGGGAACGGCGGTCAAGGACTTCATGAACCCCGACCGCGTCGTCGTCGGCGCCGACCCCGGCGATGAGGCCGCGGCCGGCGCGGTCGAAGACCTCTACCGCCCCCTCGGCGGCGAGATCCTCCGCACCGACGTCGCCAGCGCCGAGATGATCAAGCTCGCCTCCAACGCCTTCCTGGCGACGAAGATCTCCTTCATCAACGAGATCGCCAACGTCTGCGAGGAGGTCGGCGCCGACGTCGGCCAGGTCGCCAGGGGCATGGGCCTCGACGAGCGGATCGGCAGCGCCTTCCTGCGGGCCGGGATCGGCTATGGGGGCTCCTGTTTCCCCAAGGATGTCAGTGCGCTCAAGATGCTTGCTGGCAATACCGGCTACCACTTTCAATTGTTGACCTCGGTGATCGAGGTGAACGAGTTGCAGAAGCGCCGCGTCGTCAACAAGCTCGAGAAGCACCTGGGTTCGCTGATCGGGAAGCGGGTGGCGCTGCTTGGCCTGGCTTTCAAGCCCGACACCGACGACATGCGCGAGGCCTCGAGCCTGGTTCTGGCGGCGCGGCTGCAGGGCGAGGGGGCGGAGGTCGTCGCCTACGACCCGGTCGCCGCCGAACGCGCCGCCGAGCTGCTCGGGTCGGTCGAGATGGCGACCTCGGCGATGGAGGTGCTCGACGGCGCCGACGCCGCCGTGCTGGTGACCGAGTGGAAGGAGTTCGCCGAGCTCGACTGGGCCGCGGCCTCCGAGCGGATGAACCGGGCCCTGATCGTCGACGGGCGGAACTTCCTCGACCCGGAGAAGCTGACCAGCGTGGGCTTCGAGTACGAGGGTATTGGTCGAACCGTGAACTCACCCCGACCTGCCACCGCCTCCTAGCGGCCCGCACCAGTCAAGGGCCAGCTGAGTGCAAGCAATCGTCTTAGTAGGGGGGGAGGGGACTCGCCTCCGTCCGCTGACCTCCGACGTGCCGAAGCCGGCGGTGACGCTGGTCGACCGCCCCTTCCTCGCCTACGCGATCGAGTGGCTGGCCGGGCACGGCGTTACCGAGGTCGTCCTCGCCTGCGGCTTCCTGCCCGACGTGCTGCGTGAGGCGCTGGCCGACGAGGAGGAGCGGGCGGGGGTCGCGATCACCTACGTCGCCGAGCCCGAACCGCTCGGCACCGCCGGGGCGATCCGCTTCGCCGCCGACGCCCTTGGCGACCGGCTCGACGACCGCTTCTTCGCCCTCAACGGCGACGTCCTCGCCGACCTCGACCTCTCGGCGCTGGTTCGCGCCCACGAGGAGCGCGGCGCCCGGGCGACGATCGGACTTCATCCTGTCGACGACTCCTCCGCCTACGGGCTGGTCCGCTGCGACAGCGACGGATGGGTGCTGGAGTTCCTCGAGAAGACCGGCGAGGCGGTGCCCGGCGAGATCAACGCCGGCGCCTACGTGCTCGAGCGCTCGGTTCTCGACCTGGTGCCGGCGGGGCAGGCGGTCTCGATCGAGCGCGAAGTCTTCCCCCGCCTCGTCGGCGACGGCCTCTGCGGCCTCCTGCTGGACGGCTACTGGATGGACATCGGTACCCCCGAGCGTTACCTGCAGGCGAGCTGGGACATTCTCGAGCAGCGGGTCGAGACGCGGGTGCGGCCGACCGCGCCGGGCCTGCTGGTTGCCGCCGACGCGGTGATCGACGACGAGGCCGGCGTCGGCCCCCGCGCCGTCATCTCCGGCGGCTGCCGGGTCGAGCGGGGGGCCGAGATCGAGGACTCGGTCCTGCTCGACGGCTGCACGGTCGGTCGCGACGCGCTCGTGCGCGGGTCGATCCTCGCTCCCGGCGCCGAGGTCGAGCCGGGCGCCCAACTTGTCAACGCGGTGATCGGCCGAGATGAAAGAGTCCCCGCCTGATGGGCAACCTGCTCGACGACGTCCTTGGTCTCCCGGATCAGCTCCGCGATGCCCTCTGGCGGGTCGAAACGGCGCGCCTGGAGCCGGCCGACTCGGCCGGGCTGATGGTCTGCGGGATGGGCGGCTCGGCGATCGGCGGCGACCTCGCCGCCGCCGCGCTCGGCGACCGCCTGACCAGGCCGATGGTCTCGATCCGCGGCTACGAGCTGCCCAGCTGGGCGACGCCGGAGTGGACGGTCCTCTGCTCCAGCTACTCGGGCAACACCGAGGAGACGCTCGCCTGTTTCGAGGCCGCCGAGGTGGTGGGCGCGCGGCGTCTGGTCGCCAGCACCGGCGGTCAACTGGTCGAGCAGGCGCGTGAGGCGGGGGTGCCGGTGATCGGGCTGCCCGGGATCTTCCAGCCGCGCTTCGCCGTCGCCTACATGTTCGCGATCGCCGCCGAGGCGGCGGCCCTGGCCGGCGTCGCGCCCCGCATCCGCACCGAAATCGACGCCGCCGCTGCCTTCCTCGAGGTTCGACTCGACGAGCTGCGGGCGCGGGCCGGGGAGGTGGCCGCGGCGCTCGACGGCGCCGCCACCGTCGCCTACGGCAGCGACCTGACGACGCCGGTGGCGCGGCGCTGGAAGTCCCAGATCAACGAGAACGCGAAGGCGCCGGCCTTCTACTCGGAGCTGCCCGAGGCCGACCACAACGAGATCTGCGGCTGGTCCCCTGATTCCGGCCCGGGCCCGATGGCCGCGGTCTTCCTCGAGGACTGCGACCAGCACCCGCGTGAGCGGCGGCGGTTTGAGCTGACCGCTGACCTGATCGAGGCCGAAGGGGTCACCGTGGTGCGCTTGGAGACCGCCGGCTCCAACCGGGTCGAACGCCTGCTCTGGGCGACCCTGCTCGGCGACCTCGTCTCGATGGAGATGGCGAACCTGCGCGGCGTCGACCCCGGGGCGATCGTCGCCATCGACCAGCTGAAGGAGGGGATGGCGGCGTGAGGGCGATGGTGCTGGCGGCGGGACTGGGGACGCGGCTGCGGCCGATCACCTACGAGATGCCGAAGCCGATGGTGCCGGTGCTGAACAAGCCGGTGATGGAGCACATCCTCCGCCTGCTCGCCCGCCACGGCTTCACCGAAACGATTGCCAACCTGCACTGGTTCCCCGACCTGATCGAGGGCCACTTCGGCGACGGCGGCAGCTGCGGCGTCTCCCTCACCTACAGCCGCGAGGAGCAGCTGCTGGGGACCTCGGGCGGGGTCCGCAACGCGGCGGATTTCCTCGGTGACTCCTTCCTGATCATCAGCGGCGACGCGCTCACCGACATCGACCTGGCGGCGATGCGGGAGTTTCACGAGTCCCACGACGGGGTCGCGACGCTGGCGATGAAGCGGGTCGAGGACACGAGCCAGTTCGGGGTCGCGATCGTCGGCTCTGACGGGCGAATCCAGGGCTTCCAGGAGAAGCCGGAGCCCTCCGAAGCCCTCTCCGACCTCGCCAACTGCGGCATCTACATGTTCCGCAGGGAGATCTTCGACTTCTTCCCCGAGCCGGGGACCAGCAAGGCGGCTGGTGAGGGCGACCCACCCGGCTTCGCCGACTGGGCGATGGACGTGTTTCCACGCCTGCTGGAGGGCGACGTCCCCTTCTATTCGCACGAGATCGAGGCCTACTGGAACGACATCGGCAACCTCGAGGAGCTGCGCGAGGGCAACATCGACGCCCTCACCGGTGCGGTCCAGGTCGACAAGGAGGGCGAATTGGTCGATGGCTACCGCAGCGGCGAGCGGATGGAGGGCGAGCCCGACCTCGCCGGTCCCGTCCTCCTCGGCCCTGGCTGCGAGATCGGCGACGACGTCCGCATCGACGGCCCCGCCGTGATCGGCGACAACGTCAAGGTCGGCGACGGCGCCCGCCTCAAAGAGGTCATCGCCCTCCCCAACGCCGAGATCCCCCCGCGCCAGGTCCTCATCAACGCCATCGTCGGCGCTCGTCCTTAGTCGTTGGGAGGGTGCCGGTGGGGGTCCCTGGGAGCACCTCCGCCGCGTCATTTGTGTCGGGCTGACGCCTCGAGCGGCTAGGCGCGGCTCCATGCTGAGTACCCAGGGACCCCCACCGGCACCCTCCTGCCAAACGCGCCCGGATAGACGAGCTAAAGCCTTACCGGGTCTTGCCCCACCCGGCTGTGGTCAAAATCCGATGCAGATGAGAGTCACGCCTAGCTCCCGTCTGCCTCCTCCCCGTTGCTTCTGTCCTGGAACAGAGTTGGCGCTGAGAATTTGCTTTGTGCGCGCCACGGGTGCGCTTTGGCTCGGCAGGGTCGGGGTATGGAGATCCTGCGGACCATCGAGGTGGCGCTGGTGCCGGCGTTGTGTGCGTCATGTGGGCGGAGCTGTCGGTCGGAGGCGGTGGTTTGCACGCGGTGCGGGCGGCGGTTGGCGGATGCGGATCCGTTCATGGGGAGCGGACCGGCGGGGTTGGACAAGGTCTGGTCTTCGGCTTCTTATGAAGGGGTGGCGCGGAACCTGGTGGCGGCTTTGAAGTTTCGGCGGCTGCTGCCGGTTGCCGATCTGATGGCGGAACGGATCGAATGGCTGGCGCCGGCGCACATGCTGAGCGGGACGATCGTGCCGGTGCCGGCGGCGCGGGCGCGCCTGCGGAAGCGAGGGTTCGATCCGGCGGGAGAGCTGGCGGCCGCCCTGGGGGCGCGGCTGGAAGCGTCGCTCTCGAACTGCTTGGAGCGCCGAGGCAGTGGCCGGCAGGTCGGGCGGCGCCGGGCGGAGCGGGTCGGGCACCCGCCGCGTATCCACATGAAGGGCGCCGCTCCACGCAGCGCCCTCCTGGTTGACGACGTGTTGACCACCGGGGCGACCCTCTCGGCCTGCGCTCGCGCGCTGCGGGCCGGAGGGGCGTCCCGTGTGGTTGCGGTGACCTTTGCCCGGCGCCTCTAGTTGGCTCTCCGCGGCCCTACGGCCGTGCCTCGGCCGGGCGGCCACGCATCTGGTCGACAAGCCGCCGCGTACGACGGCGCTTGCGACGCAGGTCGCGGTGCTTCTTCACCTGCCGACTGATGTCCTCGGCAAGCTCGCAGACCGAGTGGGTCATCTCCGGGCTGGACTCCCGGGCGTGCAGCGTCACCCCCTTCAAGTAGAACGTCGCCTCCGCCACCTGGCTGTCGGCGACCCGCGGGTTGCGCTCCTCCGAGAGCACCACCTCCAGGGTCGCGAGCGGCGAGACCTGCCGTCCCAGCCGCTGGAAGCGTTTCCGCACCGTCTCACGCAGCTCATCCGTCATCTCGACGTTTCGGCCCCGAATCTCTATCCGCATGAGTGCCTCCTTGTGGGTTCTGGCACGAGACTAGCCCTCCTGGCAGTGGGGAGCAAGGGGCAATTAATCCGGCACCGCTACTCTTGACCAATGCCAGCGATGGACCTCGTAACGAAGGCGCTGCGCGCGGGAGAGGGGAGGAAATTCAAGTCCTACCAGAAGCGCGCCGAGGCGATAAACCGATTCGAGCCGGAGATGGAAGCGCTCTCCGAGGAGGAGATCCGCACCGAGGCGGACTCCCTGCGCGAGCGCGCTCGCAACGGCGAGTCCCTCGACGACCTCCTGCCGGAGGCGTTCGCCCTCTGCCGCGAGGCCTCGAAGCGGAGCATCGGCCAGCGTCATTACGACGTTCAGCTGATCGGCGGCATGGTCCTCCACGACGGCGGCATCGCCGAGATGAAAACCGGCGAGGGCAAGACCCTGACCGCGACCCTGCCCGTCTTTCTCAACACGCTAGCCGGGGAAAGCGTCCACGTCGTCACCGTCAACGACTACCTCGCCCGCCGCGACGCGGACTGGATGAAGCCGATCTACGACGCGCTCGGCGTCACCGTCGACGCCCTCCAGGACCCCGACGACCACGCCACCCGCCAGCGCAAATACGCGCTCGACGTCACCTACGGGACCAACTCGGAGTTCGGCTTCGACTACCTGCGCGACAACATGGCCGACGCGCTCGAGCACTGCGTCCAGCGCGACCACAACTTCGCGATCGTGGACGAGGTCGACAACATCCTCATCGACGAGGCGCGGACGCCTCTGATCATCTCCGGCGCTCCCGAACAGGCGGCCCAGACCTATTACACCTTCGCCCGCCTCGCCAAACAGATGCAGGGCGTGCCGGCGAAACAGAAACTGAAATCGCTGGGCGAGTCGCGCGAGACCGTCGACGCCGAGTACGACTACGAGTACGACGAGAAGCACAAGACGGTGGCGCCGACCGAGCGCGGGGTGAAGAAAGCCGAGGAGTTCATCGGCGTCGACAACCTCTACCTCGGCGAGCACGGCAGCCTCGTCAACCACCTCGTCCAGGCGCTGAAGGCGGAGTCGCTCTACAGGAAGGACGACGACTACGCGGTGATCGACGGCGAGGTGATGATCATCGACGAGTTCACCGGCCGCATCCTCGAGGGCCGGCGCTGGTCGGAGGGTCTGCACCAGGCGGTCGAGGCGAAGGAGGGCGTGG